>NZ_LZTE01000067.1:0-577 GCF_001665925.1 Gordonia sp. 852002-50816_SCH5313054-c | reverse complement strand
TTCCAGGAGGTGCGGCCGTCATGGCTCGATCCTCTCGATAGACTTTCCAACCACAACGTATCGCCGTTTCACTCATCCGACAGGGCGGGCGGTGGTCTAGCTGTGATTCATCTGCTGCAATATGCAGCGGTTTACTTTACATAATGTTTCTTATCGGCATGTTAACGACAAGCGCCTATCGCCGAGGTTGGCGACGACTGTGAACGGTCACCGAGATTGGCGAAATTTCATCGAGTTGGCGAATCCGGCGACGATTCTGTCGGCGTTTGACAACACTTCAGCCCTCAGTTGCCCACGATACTGGGCTTCAGGCCATGCTCTTGTCGCAGCAATGGAGCGGAATCGTTTGCCGGGCCCGCGAATTGGTGCCCGACAGCCGAGTTGAGCCCCTGGCGTCGGCCCGGTTACGACATCAAGAGCCGCCGCCCCTCGGCGCGGTCGCAACGTGACGCTGTCCTCGCCCCTGCGCTACGACAGCTGTGGGAAGACAACTCCCGGAGGAGGAATGATCAAGACCTGTGGATCTGGGAGGGCGTGCCTTCCCGCAGAATGATCCCGGTAGTCACTTGATCAAGTC
>NZ_LZTE01000066.1:0-42976 GCF_001665925.1 Gordonia sp. 852002-50816_SCH5313054-c | reverse complement strand
TGTCGTCTAACGCCATGCTCATAGATCTTCCTCTCACTGATGAGCACTGGACTTACACAGACCATCTGACACCCCCCGATCTCGCGACCGCACCTCACCTCAGTTCGGTGCACTCCGCATCGGCGGCGTGACCTCGCCCGCCCCACCACTGAGCGCTACAGATCTGTGGCGCCACTGATCTCACGGCGCCACAGATCTCACGGCGCCCTGACACCGCGGACGCCTCGACGCCGCTGCATGACAGTTGACGTAAGGCCCACGACAGTCGCGTAGTGCAGGCTGACGCCATGACTACGACAACCACCACCACTGCGACGACGAGCGCGTCGAACCCCCTGGGTTCCGAACTTGCCATCGATGCACGCGGACTGGTCAAGCAATTCGGCTCGAACCGCGCCGTCGACGGCGTCGACCTGGCAGTTCCGACCGGCTCTGTGTACGGCGTCCTCGGCCCCAACGGAGCAGGCAAGACCACCACCGTCAGCATGCTGGCCACACTCCTGCGACCAGACGCGGGCTCAGCCACGATCTTCGGCTACGACGTCGTGCGCGACTCGACGGCCGTCCGGTCGCTGGTCGGCGTCACCGGCCAGTACGCATCGGTCGACGAAGACCTGACGGCGAGACAGAACCTCGTCGTCTTCGCCCTTCTGCTCGGCTTCTCGCGGAAAGCAGCCAAGGTCCGAGCCGACGAACTGCTCGACGAGTTCTCACTCACAGAAGCAGCAGACCGTCCGCTCAAGGACTTCTCCGGTGGAATGCGTCGACGCCTCGACCTCGCGGCCAGCCTCATCGACACCCCACCACTGCTGTTCCTCGACGAGCCGACCACCGGACTCGACCCCCGCACCCGCGCCCAGATGTGGGACACCATCCGCCGACTCGTCGCTGACGGCGCCACCGTGCTGCTGACGACCCAGTACCTCGACGAGGCAGACCAACTCGCCGATCGCATCGCGGTGATCGACCACGGTCGTGTCATCGCCGACGACACCGCCGACGCCCTGAAGAACTCGGTGGGCGCGGCCACATTGCAACTCGCCCCACTCGAACGGTCCGACGCCCCGCGCGTCGCCGAGATCGTCGAACGCGTCCTGGGCGAACCCGCGACCCTATCGGCAGAAGCAGGCAGGATTTCCGCCCCACTGCACCGCCCTGACCTCGTGCCCGACGTCCTGATCGCCATGCGCTCCGACGGCATCACCGTCGACGAGATCAACGTCCAGAAACCGAGCCTCGATGAGGTGTTCCTCACCCTCACCGGCAAACCCGCCGATTCCCACGACGCCCCCGCAGACGAAGAAGCCACGCAAGAGGAGAACCTCTGATGACCACAACACTTCCCCGAGCCGTCACACCCAATGCCATCACCACCGGCGCCATCCGAGCACGAGCGAAACAGTCCGTCTCTCTCGCGGAGACCGCACGCCAGTCGCTGACCATGGCCTACCGCGGTGTGCTCAAACTCCGGCACAACCCCGAGCAACTGTTCGACGTGACAATCATGCCGATCATCTTCACGGTGATGTTCACCTACATCTTCGGCGGTGCCATCAGTGGCAACGTCTCGTCGTATCTTCCCGTCATCATCCCGGGAATCCTCGTGCAGACCGTGGTGATGAGCTCCATCGTGACCGGAACACAGTTGCGTGAAGACATGGACAAGGGCGTCTTCGACAGATTCCGCTCGCTGCCGATCGCACGCATCAGTCCGCTGGCGGGGGCCCTTCTCGCCGACGTGATCCGCTACCTCATCGCGAGCATCATCACCGTCGTGATGGGCCTGATCATGGGCTGGCGCCCCGACGCACTCGGCGTCATCGCGTCGGTTGTCCTGGTCATGGTGTGCAGCTTCGCCGTCTCCTGGATCTTCGCACTCATGGGTTGCATAATGAGCAAAGCCTCTGCCGTACAAGGAATCTCGATGCTCGTCGTGTTCCCGCTGACCTTCATGTCGAACGCGTTCGTTCCCGTCGACACGATGCCGGGCTGGTTGCAGGCATTCGTGAACGTGAATCCGGTGAGCCACCTCGTCACCGCGGTGCGTGAGCTCACCGCGACCGGACACGCGGGTATCCACGTGGTGTGGGCGCTGGCAGGCGCAGCGGTCATCACCGCTGTGTTCGCTCCGCTCGCCGTGCGCGCCTACATGCGCAACGCCTGACCAACACGCACGAGCGACGGGCCTGCCACGCGGCAGGCCCGTCGCTCTGTGTGATCTCAGGCGAGGCGGGGCGTCTTCGACGCAAGCAGTTCGACGAGTTCTTCGGTCGCGCGCCGCCGGGACATGCCCGGGATGTCGGCGGTGACGTCGTCCCACTCCTCCTGCGTCAGCTTCGACGCACCGACCAGGTCGGTCAACACTGCGTAATAGCCCGGATAATCGACGCGCGCCTTCAATCGTTTTCCGAGCATCAGGAGCCGAGCACCGTCGCGTCTGGTCTCACTCCTATCGCACAACACGTATCCCGTTGCGACCGCCAAATTCGCGGACTGCGGGATATCGTTCCACCCGCTCGGCGACAGCGTCTCGACGACGCCCGACGCCAGTACCGGCAGCAACGCGCGTGCACGATCGAGCTGCCCGGTGCGCACCAGACCGATGGCGGCAACACCGATCAGCATCGCGGCCCCGGGGTCCCGCGCAGCCATCGGATGCTCGCGCAACAGCAGGTCTCCCGCTCGGGCGAACAGCTCAGCGGCCTCGGCCAGATCGCCACGCGCGTAACGGAGTTCGCCGAACGCAAGCATCATTCCGGCGAAGACCTCGGGAAACCCGCGCGGGTCGGGGTCATCGGGCGTCCAGCCGTCGGCAACGTGCACCAGTTGTTCTTCTGCGGCGTCGAGTTGGTCGAGGTTGATCAGCGTCACCGCGAGGTAGCAGCGGGTCTGCATCTCGTCCTCGAAGGAACCGAGTCGCACAAGGTCGGCGATTCCGCCCCGATAGAAGTCAACGGCGGTAGACCAATTCGCCTGCTGACTGTGGATTCCGCCGAGACTCACCTGAGCCATCGCCGACATCCAGTGGTCACTCCCGAGCCGCGACCGCTTGCGCAGCGTCTCCCCGTCGCGTTCGGCCTTATCCAGACGGCCGAGGTTCTCGGCAAGATTCATCCGTCCGCCCAGCGCTGTCGTCGCCACCCGTTCGTCGGGGCTCGTCGTGCCACGCACTATGTAGCGGATGGCCTCGGTCGTACTCCGACTCAGCACACACGCGGTCATCAGTTCGGTCGGCTCGAGATAGATCCGATCGGGATTGTGCAGTCGTCGCAGGTAATACCGCGCACGTGCGAGCTCTCGAAGGTCTTGGCAGAGCATCTGATGCGTCATCGACGCGAGAACCGTTGCCTGCCAATCACGTCGACGTTCGTCTGAAAGATCGCGAGGTGGCGTCGGCAACACGTCGATCAGCCGCGACCCCCAGTTCATGATCTCCGCGTGCAGGCCCCGCGCCATCCAGAACCCGGCGAGGATGGGAAAGATGCGCACCGCGCAGTCGACGGCGTCGACTACCTCTGAGTCGTCCTTCTCGCCGTGCGCGATCAGCTCCGTGCAGTGGCGGAGCACCCAGACGAGGTTGTCGACGTCGGCGGCAACGCGGGTCATCAACCCTGCGTCGACGCCGGACTCATACCCGGTAACCATCTCCGACGCAACGGATCTGGCCCACTCGCGCATCGCGGAGTTGACCTCCGACGACAGCCCCGGCTCCGCGGCGAGCTTCTCCTCGCCGAACTCGCGCACCATCTCCAGCATCCGGTAGCGCACCCGACCGTCGGCCTCGATCACGGTCAGCAACGACTGATTGACCAGCGAGGCGAGAGTGTCGTCGAGCCGAAACCCGCGATAGCCCAGCACGATTCCCGCCGCGTCGGCCGTGAATCCGGCCGGGAACCTACACAGCCGACGCAACGCCTCACGCGCATCGTCGTCGAGAAGGTCCCAGCTCCAATCGATCACGGCCCGCAACGTGCGGTGCCGGTCCGGAGCGCTGCGGTCCGTCCCGCGAAGCAGTGCGAATCGCTCCGCCAACCGATCGGTGATCTCCTCGACCGTCATGGTGCGAATTCGGGCTGCCGCCAACTCAATTGCCAACGGCAGGCCGTCGAGATGTAGGCACAGTCGCGCGACGGATTCGTGCGGCAGATCGGCGTCGGGCCGCACCGCGCGGGCTCGGGTGACGAACAGTTCGACGGCGGCACCGTCTTCGGTGACGTCGAGTGTCGGCAATCCGAAGATCTGCTCGGCGGGCAGCATCAGCGGGGATCGGCTGGTGACGAGGATCTTCAACGACGAGTCGGCAGCAAGCAGATCGGCCACCAGGCGCGCGCACCGCTCGATCACCTGCTCGCAGTTGTCCAGGATCAACAGCGCGCCCCGCCCGCGCAGCGCGTCGATCAATCGGTCCTGCAGATCACCGGTCGGCGCGATGCGCGGTCGCGCGTTGGTACCGAGGTCCGACTCACCGACGCCGAGCGTCGCAGCGATGGCAGGCACCACGTCGTCGTCGTTGCGGATCGGTGCGAGCGGAACGTAGTAGACAGATGATCCCTCGTCGACGAGTCGGTGCCCGACGCGGTTGGCCACCCGCGTCTTACCCACTCCGCCCGGCCCCTGAATGGTGACGACGCGATTCGCCTTCAGTTGCTCAAGAATCGACGCGACGTCGCCCTCACGCCCGATGAGGTCGCTCGTTTCCACCAGCAGACCCGTCTGCATACTCGAGCGTCGGGCGCTCGGAGCGGGTCGTCGAACATCGAGGTCTCCCTCGGCGAGCAACGCGTTGTGGAACTCGGTGATCGTCGGACCGGGATCGACGCCCAACTCCGTCGATAGTCGACGGCGCAGTGCGGCGTACACGGCGAGCGCATCGGCGACGCGTCCCTCACCGGCGAGCGCGCGCATCAGATCCAGCGCAGCCGTCTCATCCAATGGGTCACGAGCACAACGTTGTTCAGCGATCTCGCGCGCCGTGGAGTAGTCGCCGGACTTCATCGCGGCCGCGCTGCGTGCACGGTTGAACGCGTCCTCCGCGTGTCCCGCCCGTGCGCGGATCTCGTCGATCAGCGATGCCGCCTCGACGCCGAGGTCATCTCCTGGCTCGCCACGCCACCACGACGCGGCGTCGTCGAGCGCGGTCACGGTTCCCTGCGCGATGAGTTCTTCGACGATCTCGATGTCGGTGCGTCCGCCGATCAAGCGATACCCGCTGCCCGACGCCTCGATGCGCCCGGCCCCGAGGACGGTCCGCAGCCGGGAGATCTGGGTGTGCAGTGCCGCCCCGGGTGACCGTGGCGGATCGTCGCCCCACACATCGTCGATGAGCCGCTCTGCCGAGCGGGTGCGCCCTCCGGCCAGCGCCAGCGACGCCAACAGCCGCTTTGCGCGGATGCCCGGAACCGTCATCAGATCATCCGGCGTCACCGGCGAATCCGGCGCCGCGGACACGCCGGTGGCGACGGGACCGAGCAGACCGATCACGGTGGTTGCGGGGACGGACACTGTGCCAGATTAGCCCCGCGGTGCATATCGAGAGCGTCCGCGCTGGACGTATCGCCGAAAGACGGTGCGGCGCCGTGCTTGAATGGCACGATGGCTCGCAGCTACGCACTCGACTCCTTCGGCCTCGACTTCTTCGACACGGCACCGGTGAGCTATCGCATCGACGTCAACCTGCCGGTCACGCCCGAACGCGCGTGGGCAGAGCTGACACGCCAACACACACTCGACTGGTGCCGGGCGATCAGGGGCATCGAGTTCACCTCGCCGCCGCCATACGGTGTCGGCACGACCCGTCAGGCCAAACTCGGCCCAGGCGTGGCACTCTCCGAGTACTTCTTCGACTGGCTCGAGGAGCCGGCAGAACACCACTACCGCAACGCTTTTCGCGGAGAATCGGTGACCGTACCCGGCCTGTCGCGGTTCGGAGAACTGACCGAGGTCAGCAGCGCCGACGTCGGCTGCCGCCTCGTGTGGCGCTTTGCTCTCGAACTCGCGACCGGAGCCAAGCCGGTCAGGCTGTTCAGCGGGCCGACAGCGGCGTCGGTGTTCAAGACGGTCGAAACCGACACCCTGCGCCACTTCTCGACGCTGCGTCCGCAGACCTGATCCGACGCCGCTCGCCGGAAACCCCGTCAGCGCAGGAAGCCTGCGTCGGCGAGAGCGGCACGCACAGCCTCCTGGTGCTCTGCGCCCCTGGTCTCGGCGCTGACCGTCACCTGCACCTCGCCGAGCTGTAGGTCGTCGGCAACACGCGAATGCACGACGTCGACAACGCTCGCCCCCTGCTCACGCAATAGTTCGAGCAGCGAGATGAGGCCACCCGGGCGGTCGGGAATCGTGGCGGTGACCGTCAGGAAACGACCGGACGCGGTCAGTCCCGCGGTGGTCACGTGGCTGAGCACGAGGGGGTCGATGTTCCCGCCGGAGGTGACGACGCAAATCGGTCCCGGCAGATCGAGGTCGAGACTCATCAGCGCGGCAACTCCCGCGGCGCCCGCGGGTTCGACGAGCAGCTTCGCGCGCTCGAGCAGCAGGAGCAACGCGGTGGCCAATTGTCCCTCGTCGACCGTGACCACGTCGTCGACCAACTCACGGACATGGGCGAACGGAACGTCGCCAGGCAGCGCGACGGCGATCCCGTCGGCCATCGTCGACATGTGGGTCGCCGCAACGGGCATGTCCTCCTGCAGCGACGTCGGCCATGCCGCTGCCTGCGCTGCTTGGACACCAATGATCCGCACGCCCGGTCGCCGTGCCTTGACTGCGGCAGCGATCCCGGCGAGCAGCCCACCTCCGCCGAGCGGGACGACAATCGAACCGACGTCGGGCATCTGCTCACAGATCTCGACGCCGACGGTCGCCTGCCCCGCCACGATGTCGCGATGATCGAACGGGTGGATCAGCGTCGCGCCGGTCTCTTCGGCGAAAGCTCGTGCGGCGACCAGTGATTCGTCGATCGTCTCACCGACGAGCACGACCTCTGCCCCATATGCCTTGGTGGCGGCCAACTTCGGTAAGGCGGCGCCCACCGGCATGTAGACGCGCGAGGTGATGCCGAGGTGGGCCGCCGACCATGCCACTCCCTGTGCATGATTGCCGGCACTGGCCGCAACGACGCCCGCGGCACGCTCCTCGGGCGTGAGCCGCGAGATCCGGTAGAACGCGCCGCGAGGCTTGAACGATCCTGTGCGCTGCAGGTTCTCGCACTTGAGCCAGACGTCGGAGCCGCTGCGCTCGGACAACACCCGCGACGCCACCATCGGAGTGCGGCGCATCACGGGCGCCAACACCACCGCGGCGTCGTCGATCTCGGCTTGTGTGATCAGCATGATGAGCGTCAACGTACGCGGTCGCGATGCCTCACGCAGCGCAACCTGCGGCGGTTCCGAATACCAGGGGTCCGGCTTACTGCAGCGCCTGCTCCAGGTCAGCGAGGATGTCGTCGATGTCCTCGATGCCGACGGACAGGCGCACCAGGTTCTCGGGCACCTCGAGCAACGACCCGGCTGTCGAGGCGTGGGTCATCGCACCGGGATGCTCGATCAGCGATTCGATGCCGCCCAACGACTCGGCGAGCGTGAACACCTCGGTCCGGGCGCAGAATTTCTTGGCGTCCTCGATGCCGCCGGACACCAACACCGAGACCATCCCGCCGAAGCGCTTCATCTGCTTGGCGGCGACCTCGTAACCGGGATGCGAGGGATCGCCCGGGTAGAGCACGCGCTCGATCTTGTCGTGGCGGTTGAGGTACTCGGCAACCTTCTCGGCATTGTCGCAGTGCCGCTCCATCCGGACCGCGAGCGTCTTGATGCCACGCATCGTCAGGTAGGCATCGAACGGACCCGGCACAGCGCCCGCACCGTTCTGCAGGAACGCGATGTCGGAGTCGAGTTGCTCGTCGTCGGTGACCAGTGCGCCTCCGACGACGTCGGAGTGGCCGCCGAGGTACTTGGTCGTGGAGTGCAGTACGACGTCGGCACCGAGTTCCAGCGGACGCTGCAGGTACGGCGTCGCAAAGGTGTTGTCCACCACCAGTTTTGCCTTCGCCTCGTGCGCGATTTCACCGAGTCGGGCGATGTCGCCGACGTTCAGCAGCGGATTGGTCGGTGTCTCGACCCACACGAGCTTGGTCTTCGGGGTGATCGCCGCTCGTACCGCGTCGATGTCGCTGACCGGTGCCACCGAGTAGTCGATGCCCCACTGGGTGAAGACCTTGTCGATCAGGCGGAAGGTGCCGCCGTAGGCGTCGTTCGGGATGACGAGGTGGTCGCCGGGACGCAGCGACGCGCGCAGCATCGCGTCGGTGGCCGCCATGCCGGAGGAGAATCCGCGCCCGTACGTTCCGCCCTCGATCGCGGCGATGTTCGCCTCGAGCGCTCGACGCGTCGGATTTCCGGTACGCGCGTACTCGAATCCGTCTCGCAGACCGCCGACACCGTCCTGGGCGAACGTCGAGCTCGCGTAGATCGGGACGTTCACCGCGCCGGTCTGCGGGTCGGGGTCGTAGCCTGCGTGGATGGCTTCGGTGGAAAAGCCGCGTGGACGCTGGTACTTCTTCACGTGAGAACTCCTCGCTGAGTGGGTATCTGGACGCTAACCGGCGGTGATCGTCGGATGAGTGCTGACGAACGCCAGCAGATCGTGTCGGGTGATGACACCGATCGGCTTTCCGTCCTCGACGACCATGAGTGCGTCGGACTCGCCGAGCGCCTTGGTCGCCGCGGACACGGGCTCACCGGAACCGATGAGCGGGAACGGATCTCCCATGTGCGCCGACACGGGATCGGCGAGGTTCGCACGACCCTCGAACACCGCGGAGAGCAGATCACGTTCGGTGACCGCGCCTGCGACCTCGCCCGCCATCACCGGCGGCTCGGCGCCGACGACCGGCATCTGCGACACCCCGTACTCACGGAGGATCTCGATCGCGTCGCGCAGGGTCTCCTGCGGGTGGGTGTGCACGAGGTCGGGCAGCGTACCGGTCTTGCCGCGCAACACATCTCCCACGAGAGGCTCCGGCTTGCCCCCGTCGAGCGGGGTACGAAGGAATCCGTAGCTGCTCATCCACTCGTCGTTGAAGATCTTGGCCATGTAGCCGCGCCCGCCGTCGGGAAGCAGAACCACCACGACGGAGTCGGGTCCCTCCCGTTGCGCCACCTGCAGTGCCGCGACCACCGCCATGCCGCAGGAGCCGCCGACGAGCAGACCCTCCTCACGGGCGAGGCGTCGGGTCATGTCGAACGAGTCGGCGTCGGAGACCGCGATGATCTCGTCGGGGATGCTCGGGTCGTACGCGGTGGGCCAGAAATCCTCACCGACGCCCTCGACGAGGTACGGCCGACCGGTGCCGCCGGAGTACACCGATCCCTCGGGGTCGACGCCGACGACCTTGACCTTGCCGCCGGATATCTCCTTGAGATACCGGCCGGTGCCGGTGATGGTGCCACCGGTGCCGACGCCCGCGACGAAGTGGGTGATCGTGCCGTCGGTGTCGCGCCAGATCTCGGGGCCCGTGGTCTCGTAGTGACTCTGCGGACCCGCAGGGTTGGAGTACTGGTTGGGCTTCCACGCACCGTCGACCTCACGCACCAGACGGTCGGACACGCTGTAGTAGCTGTCGGGGTGCTCGGGCGGGACGGCTGTCGGGCACACGACGACCTCGGCGCCGTAGGCACGCAGGACGTTGCGCTTGTCCTCGCCGACCTTGTCGGGGCACACGAAGATGCACTTGTATCCGCGCTGCTGCGCGACGAGCGCCAGCCCGACACCGGTGTTGCCCGACGTCGGCTCGACGATCGTGCCGCCGGGCTTCAGCTCCCCCGACTTCTCCGCGGCGTCGACCATCCGCACGGCGATACGGTCTTTGCTGCTGCCGCCCGGGTTGAGGTATTCGACCTTGGCCGCGACCAGCCCCGATCCGGGCGAGGTCACCGAGTTGAGCTTGACCAGTGGTGTGTTGCCCACCAGGTCGACGACGTGATTGGCGATGCGCATACCTCTATGGTCCCAGAGCGTCGCAAGCCGTCCACATTCGACTTGCCGCTAAGCTGGGACGCGTGTCCGATTCGCGTCACGTCCTCCGCGATGTCGGTGCCGCAGCGACCGCGACGGCCGCGGGGGCCGGCGCCACCTGGGCGGCATACAACGTGCTGGTCTGGCAGGCACAACAAGCCAGGACCACCATCCCCCACCGCACCGACAACGCCCCCAACGGCGACGGCATCTACCTGCCGGACGGCGGTGGCCCACTGCGTGTCACCCGCGACTCCACCGCCGATCTGCACCTGACCGTGTTCGGCGATTCGACTGCCGCCGGACTCGGCGTCGAGTCGGCCGACGACACCCCCGGCGTTCGTGTCGCCCGTCGCGTCGCCGCGGATACCGGTCGGGCGATCCGCTACAGCAACAAGGCCATCGTCGGGGCGACGTCGAAGGGTCTTGCCGCGCAGATCGACGCGATGCTGATCGCGGGACTTCGACCCGACGTCGCGGTCGTCCTGGTCGGCGCCAACGACGTGACCGCGACCAACGGCATCCGGGCCTCGGCGAATCGCCTGGGCGCCGCGGTTCGGCGCCTGCGCGAGACCGGTGCCGTGGTCGTTGTCGGCACCTGCCCGGACTTCGGCGTGATCACCGCGATCCCGCAGCCGCTGCGGTCGGTGTTGCGTATCTGGGGCTTGCGGCTCGCCGCCCGTCAGGCGGCAGCGGTGCGCAGCGCGGGAGGCGTCGCCGTTCCGCTGGCCGACCTGCTCTCCGAGGAGTTCAAGGCCAAGCCCGACCACATGTTCTCGCCCGACCAGTTCCACCCGTCCGCCGCCGGATACGAACTCGCCGCGGCGATCCTCACTCCCCCGGTCCTCGAAGAGATCGGCGAGTGGGGACCTGCACCGCTACCCGAGCCGCCCGAGTTGTCCGAGACCGTGCCCGCCAGCAAATTCATGTCCCGCCTGCTGCGGCGCGCACGGACCGTCGAATGACGCGCATCGATCTCAACAGCGACGTCGGCGAGTCGTTCGGCCGCTGGGAACTCGGCGACGACGACGCCGTACTCGAGGTCGTCAGCAGCGCCAACGTCGCCTGCGGTTTCCATGCGGGCGATCCGAGCACGCTGGCACGAACATGTCGAAGCGCACTCGCGAACGGTGTCCGCATCGGCGCACAGGTCAGCTATCGAGATCTCGCTGGCTTCGGGCGGCGGTTTGTCGACGCCACGCTCACGGAGTTGACCGACGACGTCGTCTATCAGATCGGCGGGCTGCAGGCCATTGCTCGCGCCGCCGGAGGCACGGTCAGCTACGTCAAACCGCATGGGGCGCTGTACAACACGGCCGTCCACCACGAAGTGCATGCGCGCGCCGTCGTCGACGCCATCGCCGCGGTCGATCCAGCTCTTCCCGTACTCGGTTTGCCGGGTTCGCTGCTGCTCGAGATCGCCTCGGATCGCGGAATCCCGGTCGTCCGAGAAGCTTTTGCAGATCGGGCCTACCACTCCGACGGCACCCTGGTCTCCCGGCGCGAACCGGGCGCAGTCCTCGACGATCCGACGGTGGTCGCCGGTCGGGTGCTGCGCATGGTCTCCGACGGCGTCGTCGAATCCGTCGAAGGCGACACGATACGGATCGACGTCGACTCGGTGTGTCTGCACGGCGACAGTCCCGCCGCTGTCGCGATGGCGGTGGCAACCCGCGAACTACTCACCGCCGAGGGCGTCGAGATCACGCCGTTCACGTGAGCGCGGGCCGCGACGGCAGAATGAGCGCGAGCACCGCGCCCACCAGTGCGAACACCACCGACCACCAGAATGCCGCGGAGAAGCCCGCTGCCGCAGAGGCCGCAGACATGACCACGACGGCGAGGATCGCGGTTCCGAAGGAGCCGCCGAGTTGCTGAGTGATCCGGGTGAGCATGCTGGTGTCCTGACGCGCGGAGTCGGGGACGCCGATGAAGCCCGCGGCCATGATCGGCGACAACAGCAACCCGAGTCCGAGTCCGCGGAACAGTAGGGCGATCATCAACCAGATCACCGAGGTTCCCGCATCGGCGAACGCGAACGGCACGGTGGCGCCCGCGACGATCACGAACCCGCACGCCGCCACCCAACGCCCGCCGAACCGGTCGGTCAACTTTCCCGCCACTCCGCGGGTCACGAACGCTCCGACGCCCTGCGGGATCAGATAGAGCGCCGCCCGGAGCACCGAATCGCCGAACACCTGCTGAAAGAACAAGGGCAGCAAGAACATTGCTCCGAACGATGCGATGCCGAACGCGAACAGTCCGGCCGACGACGCGGCAACTGCGCGATGAGCAAGAATCCGGATGTCGACGATCCCCTGGCGCGCAGACACCAGGCTGCGCACCACGAAGACTCCCAGCGCGATCACGCCGACGACCAGCGGAATCATCACGCTCCGACTGACGAAGCCCGCGTGGGCGTTGGAGAGTCCGAGCAGGATCAGCGCCAAACCCGGTGCGAGAAGCAGCAATCCGACGACATCGAGGTGAGCGTGGTGGTCGTCGGCGCCGCGGGTGCGGTCGTCGCCGGGGATACGCCGCGCGAGATAGAGCGCGACGGCCACGATCGGGACGTTGATCAGAAAGAGCCAACGCCAGTTGAGCCAGTTCAGGATCACGCCGCCGAGCACGGGACCCAGGATCGGCCCCAGCGCGGTCGGCATCGACACCAGAGCGATGACCTGTCCGAGCGCCACTCCACGACTGGCCGACACCAGGATCGACATCATCAGCGGCATGATCAGGCCGGCGCCGAGGCCCTGCAGAACGCGAAATGCGATGAGCGACGGCGCATCCCATGCCATCGCGCACAGGACCGAGCCGAGCAGGAAGATCAGCAGCCCCGCGATCCAGGCGACGCGTGACCCGAATCGCGTTGCCGCCCAACCCGCCAACGGCACCGCGACGGCGAGCGCCAGGAGGTATCCGGTACTGATCCACTGGATCGTCGACACCGGAACGTCGAGGTCTCGGCCGAGCGTCTCGAGCGCGATGGTGGTGATCGTGGTGTCGAGGATCGGTGCGATCAGACCGATGATCACGGCCCACGCGACACGGCGCGTCGCAGGATCGATGGTCTGCGCCGGGGACGCTGTTGCCGTCATGGGAACCCCTTTAAGAATCAGTTGTGTATCTTATTTCGACGATAGGCCGACGCGATAAGATACGCAAGTGGATCTTGAACACCGGGACACCAACCCCACGCGACGCCGCGGCGCCGAACTCGAGGCAGCCATCCTCGACGCCGCGTGGGAGCAGTTGCTCGACCGCGGCTACTCGGGGCTGACCTTCGAGGCTGTCGCCGAACGAGCCGGGACCAGCAGGCCCGTGCTCTACCGTCGGTGGGCGACACGCGGTGACCTGCTGCGCGCTGCGATCTCCCATCGCGGGCGACAGGTCGAGGTAGTCGTACCCGACACCGGGAACCTGCGCGACGACGTCCTCGAAGCGCTGCGCGACATGAACAACAGTCGCGCAGATTTCGTGGTCATGATGGCGTCGAGTCTGGGCGAGTACTTCGCCGAGGGCGGCACCAACCCCCGCGAGGTTCGCGCGCTGTTCGTCGGCGATCGTGCGTCGACCATGGCCACCATCGTCGAACGCGCGATCGCTCGTGGCGAGGTGGACCCCGCACATGTGACCGAGCGAGCCATGACACTGCCGGCCGACCTCTATCGATACGAGGTACTCATGTCCCTGAAACCCGTACCGGACGACGTCCTGCGCGCCATCGTCGACGACGTCTTCTTGCCGCTCGTCCAACCGGAGACCGCATCGAAGGCTCCGCGCTCCGACGAGTGACAAATCCGGCTGATCTGACACCCGGGCTGTCCAGTAACGTGTTTCACATGCCTGAAGCTGTCATCGTTGCCCATGCCCGCTCCCCGATCGGCCGTGCCGGAAAGGGATCCCTCAAAGACGTTCGTCCCGACGAACTCTCTCGCCAGATCGTCACCGCACTTCTCGCCAAGGTCCCCGAGCTCGACCCCAAGGAAATCGAAGACATCCACTGGGGAATCGGCCAGCCCGGCGGCCAGGGCGGCTACAACATCGCTCGCGTGCTCGGCGTCGAACTCGGCTTCGACCACATTCCCGGCGTCACCGTGAACCGCTACTGCTCGTCGTCGTTGCAGACCACCCGCATGGCCCTGCACGCGATCAAGGCCGGCGAGGGTGACGTGTTCATCTCCGGTGGCGTCGAGAGCGTGTCGAGCTTCGGCATCTCCGGCGGCGCCGACGGTGCGCCCGATTCCAAGAACCCGCTGTTCGACGAGGCGCTGGCCCGCACCGAGCGCAGCGCGGAGGGTGGCGCTCCCGCGTGGCACGATCCGCGCGAGGACGGCCTGATCCCCGATGTCTACATCGCCATGGGTCAGACCGCCGAGAACGTCGCGAGCTTTACCGGCATCTCGCGTGAAGACCAGGATCACTGGGGCGTGCGCAGCCAGAACCGCGCAGAAGAGGCCATCAAGGCCGGATTCTTCGAGCGCGAGATCGACCCGATCACGCTGGCCGACGGCACAGTCGTCAGCACCGACGATGGCCCCCGGCCGGGCACGACCTACGAGAAGATCTCGCAGCTCAAGCCCGTCTTCCGCCCCGACGGCACCATCACGGCCGGCAACGCCTGCCCGCTGAACGACGGCGCGGCCGCGTTGGTCATCATGAGCGACACCAAGGCCAAGGAACTCGGCCTGACCCCGCTCGCGCGCGTCGTCGCCACCGCCGCGACCGGACTCTCGCCCGAGATCATGGGCCTCGGCCCCATCGAGGCCGTGCGTAAGGTGCTTCGCGTCGCAGGCAAGTCGATCTCCGACATCGACCTGTTCGAGATCAACGAGGCATTCGCCGTCCAGGTCATCGGTTCGGCAAACGAGCTGGGCATCGACCACGACAAGCTGAACGTGTCCGGCGGTGCCATCGCGCTCGGCCACCCGTTCGGAATGACCGGTGCACGTATCACCACCACGCTGCTCAACAACCTGCAGACCTACGACAAGACGTTCGGCATCGAGACGATGTGCGTCGGCGGCGGCCAGGGCATGGCGATGGTACTCGAGCGCCTGAGCTGACCAGACCCCCAACACAGCACCGAGGCCCTGCACTCACGGAGAGTGCAGGGCCTCGGTGTATGAGGGGGCCGAAACTAGTTGTTGGAGTTGAAGTAGCTCAGCAGACGCAGGATCTCGACGTAGAGCCAGACAAGGGTGACCGTCAGGCCCAACGCGACGCCCCAGCCCGCACGGGCAGGTGCGCCGGCGCGGATCAGGCGATCCGCGGCGTCGAAGTCGAGAAGGAAGCTGAACGCCGCCAACGCGATGCAGACCAACGAGAAGATGATCGCGATCGGACCGCCGTCGCGCAGCACACCGGCACTGCCGGTGAACAGACCGATGATCAGGTTGCCGATCATCAGCACCATCACACCGATGAGTCCGGCGAACAGCATGCGCGTGAAGCGCGGGGTCACTCGGATGGCGCCGATCTTGTAGACCAGCAGCATTCCGAAGAACACGCCGAACGTGCCGAGAACCGCCTGGCCGATCAGCGCGCCCGCACTGGTGTCTCCACTGACCATCCAGTTCGCGAACACGAACGAGATCGAACCGACGAACAGTCCCTCGAAGGCCGCGTAGGCGAGGACGATCGCGGGATTGTCCTGCTTACGACCGAACGAGGCGACCAACACGAGCACGAGGCCCACGATCGCGCCGATACCCATGAGGGGCCCGGCCAACGCGTTGTTGTAGCTGCTGAGGACGTAGCTGAGGATTGCCGTGACCGTCAGCACGCCGAGCGTGATCGCCGTCTTGGTCACGACGTCGTCGATGGTCAGTTGGCGTCCGGCGGCCTGCGGGGGCGCGTACTGCGGCGGGACCTGCTGACCGTACTGGTTGTACATCGCGGCTTGCCCGGCCCCGGCCATGTTCGACCCGAAGCCGGCGTAGCCGCCGGGATTCTGGTTATCGCGGACGACGCCGCGCATCACCGGGTTACTGCTGTCTCGCACAGGTGCTCCTTATTATGGACGTGTACGTCTCATCAACGGGGATCGACCCGTTCGAGTTCCGACTTTACCTTCTCTTGACCAATTGAGGGATTCGACGGCGTACTCAGTGAGTCGAGGAACACTCGAACCTCGTCGGGTGACTCGTACTCACGGATCGACAGCACCGCTCGCCCCAGACAGATCGAGCGAAGGGTCTGCGCGGCAACGGCGAAGTCATCGCCCCAGCCCAGGCCCGGCTTTGCGATCATCAGCGACGCCACGCCATGCGCAGCGGTCCATAGTTCCAGGACGACGTCGCCGACCTCGTCGGGGGCGAAGATGCCCGCTTCTGCTAGTTCGCTGACAGTTCCGGTGAATCGCACGAACGCCGACGCCGCGAGCACCTCGTCGACCTTGCTGCGCTCAGCAACGGGCGAGACGTGATGGAAGGCCTCCCGGTAGAGGACCGGCGTGTCGACCGCGAACCGCACGTAGGCGATGCCCATCTGCAGGGCTCGTTCCAGCGGATCGTCGACTCCCTCCGACGCCGCGGCCAGTTCCTTGTCGAGACTCTCGAAGTATCGGGCGCAGACGGCTTCGAGGAGTGCGTCCTTGTCGTCGAAGTGCAGATAGATCGACGGCGGGGTGACTCCAACCCGGTCGGCGACCGCCCGGATCGATACCGCCGATGCGGCTTCGGAGTCGAGCAGTAGTGACGTGGCGGCGTCGATGATCTCGTCGGCCAGCAGTTCACCCGACCCGCGGGGCGAGCGGCTCCTGCGGCTGGTCCGTGTCACTGTTCTCCTGCGTAGTCGTCTCGTTCTTGTTGGTCTCTCGCGTGCTCGGCGGCTCGTCGTCGATCTCCTCGGACAGTCCGAAGCGGTCATGCAGGCGACGTAGAGGTGCGGGTGCCCACCAGTTCAGGCGCCCGGCGAGGCGCATGAACGACGGAACGAGCAGCATCCGGATGAGGGTGGCATCCATCAGCACCGCAAGCGTGAGTCCGACACCGAACATACGCATGAACGACACCTCCGACGCTGCGATTCCCGCGAACACGATGCTCATCAGTAGCGCCGCGGCAGTGATGACGCGACCGGTCCTGGCAATGCCGAGCGCGACGGCCCGGTCGTTGGCCGCGCGCGACCTGTCCGACGCGAGCCACGATTCGCGAATCCGGCCGAGCAGGAACACCTCGTAGTCCATGGACAACCCGAACGCGATGCAGAACATCAGCACCGGCATCGTCGCCGCGAGATACCCGGTTGACGTGGTGCCCAATCCGCCGAGGTGACCCTCCTGGAAGAACCACACCATCGCACCGAACGTCGCCGACAGCGACAACACATTCAGCACCAACGCCTTCAGCGGAAGAATGACGCTTCCGGTGAAGAGGAACAGCAGCACGAACGTCGCGATCGCGATCACCCCGAGCACCCACGGCAAGTGCGCATAAATGGAGTCGACGGTGTCGACGTTGGTCGCCGCGGAACCGGTGAACTTCACTGTCAGGCCCGCGGGTACCGGCACGTCTCGGAGCTGAGCCAGTTGATGCTCGCCCGCAGGCCGCATCGGTTCAAGGTTGGTGGCGACCGTGATCACTCCGACGTCGCCGCGTTGGTCCGCGGGATTCGCCGGGGCAACAGCTCTTCCGTCGACGAAGGTTCCGCCCGCCCCCGACACCGAGTTGACGTCGGCAACCCGCGACAACTCCTGCGAATACGCCGCCCTCGTCTGTGCGGAGACGTCTCCGGTCGCGACAACGGTGACCGATGACGAGAGGTTCTGGTCGAAGTCGTCGCGGATCTCCTGCTGGATCTGATGCGCGCTGGCGCTGGTGGGCAGCACGCGATCGTCGGGGAAGCCGAACTTGATGGACAGGAACGGAGCACCGAGAACCAGCAGGAAGACGACGACCGTCGCGCCGACCGGCGCGGCCCGTTTCAGCACCCACGACGCCGCGCGGTACCACCAACCCTCTTCGACCGGGCGTGGAGTCGGCTCAGGACGGCCCAGCAGCTTGCGCACACCGCGGCGCACGTCGAGGGAGTCGATCCGGTCGCCGAGGAGCATCAGCACCGCGGGCGTGATCACCAGCGACGTCACGGCGGCGATCACCACGACACCGACTCCTGCGTACGCGAAGGAACGCAGGAAATACATCGGGAAGATCGCCAGTGCGGCAAGCGCGAGAGCAACGGTCACCGCAGAGAACGCGACGGTGCGTCCCGCCGTCTGCATCGTGCGCAGGATCGCCGACGCTCTGTCACGGCCGCCGGCGACTTCTTCGCGATACCGCGTCACCAGCAACAGCGTGTAGTCGATCGCGAGCGCCAAACCCATTGCGGTGGTGAGGTTCAACGCGAAGATCGACACGTCGGTGGCGGTGCCTATCAGACGCAGTAACGCGAACGTCAGCACGATCGCGATGATGCCGACGCCGATCGGCAGCATCGCCGCGATGACGCCCCCGAATACGACGATGAGCACGAGGAAGCTGATGGGGATCGCTATCGCCTCGGCGACGGCGAGGTCGCGCGTCGTCTGCTCGTTGACCTGCTGGAAGACCATGCCCTGGCCACCGACGCGGACCGTGATGCCGTCGCGGGTGCCCTCGAATCGGGAGGCGACCTCCTTGGCATGCGCAGGAGCCTCGGCTTCCCCGCCGTCGAGCGTGGCGATGATCAGCGCCGAACTACGGTCTTTGCTGACCAGGCCGGACGCGAGCATCGGGTCCTGCCACACCGACAGAACCGGTTGCTGCACATAGGGAAGGGCGTCGAGTTCGGAGACGATCGACTTGCCGACCGCGGCGGCCCGCTGGTCCTTCTCCATGTCGGTGCCTGCAGGCGCGTCGAGTTTGATGACGACCTGCAGACCCCCGCGCTTGAACGTGTCGTCGATTTGCTGCGACGCCTGCGCCGACTCGCTGTTCGGATCGGAATACCCGCCTGCCAGCAGGTGCTGGGATGCCGAAGCCCCGTAGATTCCGCAGAGCACGAGGAACAGGAACGCCAGTGCGAGAACACGTTTGGGCGCGGATATGGCCACACGGGTAAGTCTTGCCAACATGCGAGTCCCCTAGCGCGTCGCGGTCACTTACCCGCGTTAAGTTATCGGCAGTAAGTCAGCTAGTCAAGGGTGTATCGGCTGATTGGAGGAGTCGCTGATCCAGCTCTCATCGGCCACGGTGAGAAGGCAGCCTGTTCGGCTACCATGAGGTGTGGTTTACCTCTCACTTGCTCTCGCCGCCGTCGCGGTCGGAGCGTGGGTGCTGTCGTACCACCGATCGTCACAGGCGCGCCGCAGCCCCGACCTGTTCATCGCACTCTCCGAGCTCAACGACTCGAGGTCGGACCATCAACGGCACGCGGCAGAGGTCATCGACGAAAAGCATCACCTCGAGGCGCGCGCGGGCTGGCCGTCGGCCGTGATCGGGCTGCTGTCGGTGATGGCTGTGGTGTTCATGGTCCAAGACCCGTCGAGCACCGTCAACGGAAACAGACTTGTGTGGATGACCAGCGAGCTGCTGGTGATCGCGCTGATCTCAGCAGTGTGGACGGTGTGGTGCGTTCAGCGCGCAGCGCGGCTGACGGTGCGCCAGGCCGGCCTCCATCGATAGTCGCGACACCTCGCTCCACGGCCCCCTTCCCGCACGGGTTTGGTTCGATCGGGCAGGGGCCGCATGGCATGCTTGTCGACGCGCCCCTATAGCCCAATTGGCAGAGGCAGCGGACTTAAAATCCGCACAGTGTCGGTTCGAGTCCGACTGGGGGCACCCGTCGAAAGTTGCGTGGGATCCTCGGGGGCATTTTTGCACCCCTGGGTCCCACGCAACTCGACGTCAGCTGGTCGTCAGCGGCCGCGTCGGGTCGGATGTCCACGCGTTCATCGAGCCGTCGTAGACCGCAGCGTCGTCGCGTCCGACTGCGGCGAGCGCGAAAGCTGCTGCGGTGGCAGCGATTCCGCCTCCGCAGTAGGTCACGGGCCGCACCGAATCGTCGAGGGCGCCTACGGCGTCGAAGATCGCCCGCAGCGCGGGAACCTCTTTCAGCTTGCCCCGCTCGTCGACCAGCTCACCGAAGGGCACATTCACACTTCCGGGGATGTGGCCTGCCGCGAAGGTGTCGCAGTCGAGGGCGTTGATCAGTAGCACGGCCGAGTCGTCGACGTCGGTGACCACCTCGTCGGTGGTCTCGATGCGCTCCTCGCGCCGCTGCGCTGTGAATTCAGCTGGCGGATAAGTTGATTCGCCACGGTCGACGGAGAAGCCCGCGTCAACCCACGCCTGCAGGCCTCCGTCGAGCACGGCCACGTTGTCGAAGCCCTCCAGACCGAACTGCCACCACAGTCTGGTCGCCCAGATTCCGTTCTCCGAGTCGTAGACCACGACACGCGAGTCGTCACCGACACCGGCCGCACCCACGGCTGCCGCGAACTGTTCCGACGACGCGACAGCGAACGGCGCATCCCCGTCGGGATCGGTGAGCGCGGCGAGTTGATCGACGAACACCGCGCCGGGAATGTGACCGGCCAGATAAGAAGCCTGCCCGGACTCGATCTGCGGTGCTCCGTCGCCGAACCGGAGATGAACGGTCGCGTCGACGACGCGCAGCTTGGGATCATCGCCCAGATCGCGCAGGTCAGCAGCAGTGATGAGATGTGGCGTGCCCATACCCCGACACTACCGGCGGCCGCGCACATCTCCTCCGATCAACTCTGCTTTCCGCGCAGGTTCTCGAGCAGCCTGAGCCAGATCTCGCTGATCGTGGGATACGACGGGACCGCGTGCCACAGCCTTTCCACGGGCACCTCTCCGACGACGGCAACGGTGGCCGAATGCACGAGCTCCGCGATGTCCGGTCCGGCAAACGTGGCTCCCACCAACACATTTCGCGCACGGTCGATGACAAGGACCGCATGGCCGCTGTAGTTCTCACGGGCGAGGGCCGACCCCGCGACCTCGATGTCGAGTTCGGAGGTGACGGCATCGATGCCAGCGTCGCGGGCGGCACGTTCTGTCAGTCCGACCGACCCGACCTGCGGCTCGGTGAACACCACCTGGGGCACGGCGGCATGGTCTGCGGTGGCCAGATATCGCTCACCGTCGAGCGAACGACCTTCTGCGCGCGCGGCGATCACGTCACCCGCGACCCTCGCCTGGTACTTGCCCATGTGCGTCAGTGGCGCGCGACCGTTGACATCGCCGACCGCGTACAGCCAATCGTGCCCGGCGACATTGAGGTGATCGTCGACGTCGAGCTCGGCCTTGGGGTCGATGCCGAGCGCGTCGAGTCCGACGCCGACGGTGCGCGGGCGTCGACCTGCCGCGACGAGAATCTCGTCGACCTCGAGTCGGTCGATGACATTGCCGTCGTGGTCAGCGAGCTCGACGACAGCGGGCCCGCCGTGCACTCGCCCGTAGCCCGTGTCGTCAACCTCCGGCCGCGCCACCGACCCGAACGTCGTACCGAAGCGTATGTCGACTCCTCGCTCACGCAGCCCCGACGACACTCGTTCCCCGACAAAGGGTTCCATCGACGGAAGCAGCGATTGGCCGCGCACGACCATCGTGACCACACTCCCGAGCTCGGCGAGCCAGGTCGCCGCCTCGCAGGCAACGACTCCCCCACCGAGCACCGCGATGCGCGCAGGAATCTCGACGAGATTCGTCGCATCACGCGACGTCCACGGCGCAGCGTCGACAAGACCTGGGATCGGTGGAATCGAGGCATCGCTTCCCGTCGCCAACACCACCGCCTCGGTGGCGTGCAGGCGTCGACCATCCACCTCGACCTCCCGCTCACCCACCAGCTTGCCGACGCCGCGCACCACGTCGATGCCCGCACCATGCGCCCAGTCGACCTGCGACGAGTCGTCGCGCTTATGGGTGATCGAGTCACGCCACGCCAGCAGACGGCCGGGTTCGGGCTGATCGTCGACGACCCGAGTCCGCGAACCGGGCAGCCCCGTCGCGGCCTCGAGCGCTGCGCCGGCCCCCAACAACGCCTTGCTCGGCATGCACGCCCAGTACGAGCATTCGCCGCCGACGAGTTGACCCTCGATGAGTACCGCACGTCGAGCGCTTCCGCGGATTGCGTAGTCGGCGGCGTTCTCGCCCGCAGGCCCAGCGCCGATCACGATGACGTCGTAGGTGTCGGTATCTGCCATGAAATCCACGGTAGCCCCGGGCGGATGTAACAGACGCTGCCCGCAGAACGACCACTAACACATCGGGGTCCGTACACCGCAGGAGACTCATGCCCATTTCACCCGAATCCGCTGCCGGCGATCCTCGCGATCAGTGGATCACCTACGACGCCTCACTTGCCGACGAGCCGACGCCCCCGGGGCACCAAACCCCTGGTCCACGCCGAATCCGACGCAGGCTCGTCGGCCTCGCCACGGTGCTCACGCTGACGGCAGCCCTCCTGGGTCTGAGCGCGGTGATCGGCAAGGACGACCGTGCGTCGGCGCTCGTCGGACATCCCGAGGTCCTGCGTGACGGCTGCAAGTGGGACTCGTCGGGAAACTACGTCCAGAACTGCAAAGTTTGGTCGAAATCACAGAACAAGTGGATCGTCGTGCAGATCCGAGCGTCGAACGGCAGCAACAAGGGCGTGTACCTGCTCGACGGCATGCGCGCCCGCGACGACCGCTCCGCGTGGACAACCGATGTCCAGGCCGCCAAGGTGTACGACGGTAAGAGCGACACGACGTTGGTCATGCCCGCCGGAGGGGCGTCATCGTTCTACACCGACTGGGACGCCGGAGCAGGCGACAAGAACGTCACCATCAAGCAGGAGACCTTCCTCACCGACGAACTGCCCGCATACCTCGCCACCAACTTCGGCGTGAGCCGGTCGAACAACGCGATTGTCGGGCTGTCGATGTCCGCTGGGCCCGCAGTCACGCTCGCCGAGCGGCATCCCGAGCAGTTCAAGGTCGTGCAGGCGATGTCGGGCTACTACCAAACCGACAATCCGATCGGCGCGCTCGGAGTGCTGGCGACGCAGACACTCGTCTCCAACTACACCAACGGGATCGTCAACATGTGGGGCGCGCCGGGAAGCGCACGGTGGACCGCGAACGATCCGTCGAAGAACATCGACAAGCTCAAGCAAAACGGTCAGACCCTGATCATCTCGTCCGGGAGCGGCTTTCCGAGTCCCGCCGACATGGCGAAGCTCTCGCAGTCGGATCTGATCAACGCGATCGCGTTGGAAATCCTGTCGGCCGTGTCGACGGTGCTCATGCAGTTGCAGCTCGCACAGGCCGGAGTCTCGGTGATCTCGCTTCCGAACTACGGAGTCCACAACTGGGCCAACTGGGATCGTGGACTCGGAGCGGGCAAGAACGACGTCTTGACCGCACTCAACAAGACACCTGCGGTGACCGCGAAGACTCAGCTCGTCAGTGCTGCGGGATCGCCGGAACCCGACGGCGTGGCGAAGGCAACCGCAGCCGCGCGTGTCGCGGCGGCGAAGCCGGTACAAACCCCGGCCGTGCTCGCGGCGCTGGCGGCAAGTGAGTCGTCGAGTGCAAGCAGCTCTCCGTCTACCTCGACGCCGGCCTCGGCATCGGAGTCCGCCGAATCTTCTGCTTCCACAACCGAATCGACGACGGGCACTCCCTCCGAGGAGACCACGACGACCACTACCCCGGCCCCGTCAGGGTCCACCGAATCGAGCCCGAACACCTCCACGCCGGCGCAGTCGACGACTCCCGAGTCGACAACAACGACGACAACAACAACGGTGCCCACGCCGTCGGGGTAACGCTGCCGGCCCCTCCGACGACATAACATCTCGAACGTCACACGCGCGATCTGACATTTCCAGGGGGGAAATCGCTATGCGCTCGAAGTTTGTCGTGCTCTTTTGCGCTCTATGCGTCGTGGTGCCGGGCATCTGGTTCGGCACCGCCACAGCGAAAGCTGACACGGGGGTCACGGTTCTGACCATCGGACCGAATCCGAACGTGGTGTCGGCGCCGATGTCCACCGAGCTGCAGGGGGTCATGTGCAAGGCGCCCAACACGTGCAAATCGGTGTCGTATCAGACGTCGGGATGGTTGAGTTCGGTCGTCAACAGCGGGGTCTCGGCGTTGTCTGCCGCGATCGCCGCGACACCGGGCAAGAAGGCCGTGATGGGATTCTCGCAGGGCGCTCTCGTCGCATCAGAATGGCTCAAACGCTATGCGGGAAGCGCGACTTCGCCGGCGGCGTCGGACATGTACTTCGTGTTGTTCGGCAATCCACAGCACCCTCTCAATGGGCGTAACACGCTGCAGAAGACCGGGACCCCGACGCCGTACACGAAGTACACGACCGTCGACATCAGCCGTGAGTACGACGGCATGTCCGACTACCCGAACGACGTCGGCAACACACTCGCCGTGGCGACCTCGCAAGACGGCTACACGTCGATTCATCCGTACTACACCGGCGTCGACCCGAACGCGTCGTCGAATCTCGTGAAGCGGACGGGCAACTACGCGTTTGTTCTTGTGCCGACCAGCTACCTCCCGCGCTACGAACGGATGCGCAACAGAGGTCTCGGCAAGCTCGCCGAGCAGGGCAACGCCACGTGGAAACCGGTCGTCGACCGCGGGTACAACCGGGCCGGCTTCACACAACTCGGGAACACCACCGTGGTGCCTGTCCGCTGAGGGATTCCACTCGAATGATGTACTCGAGGGCATGACGCCTTCGCCGAGTGCCCTGATCCTGGCAGCAGATCAGAGCGAGGTGGCAGTGCTCACGCTCGCCATCGCGCTTTACTCGGCGGCCATTCTCATCGGGATCGGCGTGGGCATCAATGCCGTCAACCGCAAGCGTCGACGCCTCGCCATCGCGATGGCGATATTCGTCGGGGTGCTGGTGGTTGCCGGCGTCGTCGTCGCGGTCATGAGCAGCATCCACTGACGGCCAACCCACTGTCCACCTGGTCGACGCCCTGCGTATGCACGAACACTCAACGGTAGTCACCGAGCGGGTTTAGACTTCGGCGGTTACGCTCTGCCGCGGGGGACGCAGCCCGTTGACCCGACGGTGGAATCGACCTGGTCAGGGGTGTGTATGTCAGAGACGCCGTTCGGTGGTTTGAGTCGTCGCGAGTTCTTGTCGAGAGTTGCCGCGGTCGGCGGCGGCGCACTGCTCACGTCGTGGGCAGCGCCGATCATCGACAAGGCCTACGCCCAGGCCGACCCTGCGGGCACCGGGTCACTCGACGACATCGAGCACATCGTGCTGTTCATGCAGGAGAACCGTAGCTTCGATCACTATTTCGGCACCTACTCGGGTGTTCGTGGATTCGGCGAGTCGACGCCGCTGTGGCGTCAGCGCGGCTGGGCACCCGGCGTCGGACCGACCAAGTCGGGATACACGATGCCGTTCCGCCTCGACACCGAGAACGACGCCAACCTCGACGGCGAATGCATCAATGACCCCGATCATTCATGGGCGGGGCTACACCACGCCTGGAACGGCGGCCGCAACGACGGTTGGCTCCCGATGTCGATCGATTCGGTCGGCCCGGCCAACGCGCCTGCACTCATGGGCTACTACGAGCGTGAGGATATCCCCGTCCACCGCACGCTCGCCGAGGCGTTCACCATCTGCGATGCGTACCACTGTTCGGTACTCGGACCCACCGACCCCAATCGGCTGTACTGGATGAGCGCAACGCTCGACCCCGAGGGCACGCACGGTGGCCCGCTTCTCGAAACACCAACGCTCATACCCAAATTCGCCTACAGCTGGCGCACCATGCCGGAGAACCTCAGAGACGCGGGCGTGAGCTGGAAGATCTACAACAACAAAGACCTCGGACCGGTCTCGTCGGTTGTCCTCGACGGCATGATGGGCTGTTTCAAGCAGGCGCAGAATCCCAACTCGGAGCTGGCTCGACGCGGTATCGACCCGACCTACCCGAACGACTTCCGCGCCGACGTCGCAGCCAACCGGCTACCCAAGGTGTCGTGGGTCGTCCCGCCGGCGATGGAATGCGAACATCCCGCGCTACCCGCGGCTTTGGGCGCTGTGGGCATTGTGCAACTGCTCGACATCCTCACGTCGAATCCCGCTGTCTGGGAGAAGACAGCGCTGATCATCAGCTACGACGAGAACGGCGGCTTCTTCGACCACGTCGTTCCCCCGACAGCTCCCCCCGGCACCAAAGGCGAGTACGTCAGCGTGCCGAACATCGGCAAAGTCTCGTCGTCGAAAGGCATCCGCGGGCCGATCGGACTCGGCTATCGCGTGCCGTGCTTCGTGATCTCCCCCTACAGCCGCGGCGGACTCGTCGCGCGCGAAACCTTCGACCACACTTCGCAATTGCGACTCATCGAGAAGCGCTTCGGCGTCGACGTCCCGAACCTGACCTCTTGGCGCAGGCAAACCGTCGGCGACATGACGACGGCGTTCGATTTTGCCCATCGACCGAACTCCGCACGACCCCGCCTCGGCGACCCGAATCCCAAGGCGCAGAACGCCCTGCTGAAATGCGGCCCGAACATCGCGGCGGGCACGGCCGGGTACGGCAAGCCGTACCCGGTGCCGCCCAACAGCATGCCGCGTCAGCAGCCCGGCACTCGTAGGTCGCCGAGCGGCGTCGTCTGACACGCTCACGCTGCTGCCGGTAGACGTCCGTCGAGAACCGCCGCGACGGTCCGCGTGAACACGGTCGTCCACGCGGTGACGAGAACGCCGAGAAGCAACGCCGCGGCAATACGAAACATGGTGGAGTCCAACGCTGTTCCCAGTGCTGCCAGGCCGGTCACGCAGGTGCCGATCGGGAAGGTGAAGCTCCACCACGTCAACGCGAATGGCATCGAACGACGGATGTTGTGCACGGTGACAGCCGTGGCAAGCGCGAACATCACCACGCCCAGGCCCGTCGCCGCGACCCCATAACCAACGCCGAAGATCCGCAGACCCGTTGCGATGGTGTGGGAATCGGACGAGTACCAGGCGAGTGCGGAGTCGGCATGCGCGGCAAGTGAATTCGCCGCCGTGACGGATTGACCGATGACGCCGAGCGTGATCCAGATCGTCGGCGCCGCACACCCGGTGGGCACGGTCCCGTGAACCAGGCGGCCATAGATCATCGAGAGCGTGATCAGACCCAGGAACAAGCTGAGTCCAAACAGCAAGTAGCACAACAGCAGAAAGCTCACTCGCCACTGCCCCGCCGGAACGTGGTCGACCAGCAGCGCACCGGTCGTCGCCGACACCATCGGCGGGACGACCGGCATCAGCCATGCGGGTAGCGCGACGAGATCGGAGCGTCGTCGATGGCGCGTCATCATGAGAAACGGCACGGCGATCGCCGTCCCGAGCCCCAGGAGAGTCCCGACCGACCACAGCGCCGCGTCGACGATGACCGCCGCGTCAGTCCCGAGGATCGACGACCCGACGGTGATGGTGCCCGCTCCGACGGTCAGCAGCGCCATCGGGATCGCGCCGTAGAACTGAACCATCACCGGGTCGGCGGCGTAGCGTCGTGCCTGCATGGGATGCCGCACCCAATGCACACCGAACGCCGCGGTGATCACCACCAGTAGCACCGCCGCGAGCAACCAGATTGCCGTCGCGAAACCGCGGACCGCCGAGAGATCTCCGGCAACGCTGATCGCCGACGTCGCCACGATCCCCGTACCCATCACCGCCGCGAACCAGTTGGGCGTGATGTGAGCAAACGCTTCTGCGCGACGCTTCGCCGACGACCGGCTCAACGGAACGTCGGGGGCCAGCGGACGGTCGAGGATCTCGGTCATGATTCCCAGCATCGGCGGGCGGCCGACGTGCCGGAAGACGGCTCAGCATTGTGGGGTCACAAGCAGTGCTTGTGGCCCTGCACGCACACTCGACGAAATACCGCGCCCACTCGACGCGACGGAGCGCCCACTCGACGAAATACTGCGCCCACTCGACCGCACTTCCCCGTCGAGTGGGCGCTTCGTTCAGCCGAGTGGGCGCTGCGTTCAGTCCACTGGGCAGGTCAGTCGACGGCCATCTCGCCGAGTTCCGACCAGCCGTCGGCGTCGACGGTGGTGTTGATGATTGCCGGGGTCGCGACGAGGAACTGCGGGAGGTCGGCGGTCGCCTTTTTGAAGTGATCGCTCGAGACGTGAGCGACGGCGGCGGCGTCGTCGAAGGCCTCGATCAGGACGTACTCGTTGGGGTCGTCGAGGCTGCGTGACCACGTGAACCATTTGTTGCCGGGCTCCGATCGTGTTGCCTCGGTGAACTCGGCAACCAGGTCGGGCCACTGATCTGCGTACTCGGGCTTGATCTGCCATTTGGCGACGATGTGGATCATGCATCCAGCCTAGGTCGGCCTCGCAACACCGTGGAACGGTTGCCATGTCTCATTGTGAGAACAGCGATCGCGGGAGACCGACGGAGAGACGCCTTGCGTCACTCAACGACGGCGGGCGTAACTTGGGTCACACAGCACCACAGGAGGAGAAGCGATGCGCGAGATCACCAAGTTCTACGTCGACGGTCAGTGGGTGGAGCCCACCGAGTTGAACCTCATCGACGTGATCAACCCGGCGACCGAGAAAGCCGCTGGCCACGTGGCTCTGGGCACGGCCGCAGACGTCGACGCCGCCGTGAGCGCAGCGCGACGCGCCTTCGCTACGTGGGGACGCAGCTCCGTCGACGACAGGCTCGCCGTGCTCAACGCCATCATCGCGGAGTATCAGAAGCGCGCAGATGACCTCGCAGACGCCGTCACCGAGGAGATGGGTGCTCCCGCGGGATTGGCGCAGGCCGCACAGGTACCGATCGGTCTCGGACACCTCATGACCGCCGCCGCGGCGCTGCCCGAGTACCGCTTCGCGGAGGATCGTCGAACCTCTCGAATCGTCAAGGAGCCCATCGGTGTCTGCGGATTCATCACGCCGTGGAACTGGCCGCTCAATCAGGTCATGTGCAAGGTGGCACCCGCGTTGGCCACCGGCTGCACGATGGTGCTGAAGCCTTCCGAGGTCGCGCCCTTCTCGGCCGCGATCGTCGCCGAGATCTTCGACGCCGCAGGCGTTCCCGCGGGCGTCTTCAATCTGGTCAACGGTGACGGACCCGGCGTCGGGTCGGCGTTGGCAGCCCACCCCGGCATCGACATGATCTCCTTCACCGGCAGCACCCGCGCGGGTATCGAGGTCGCGCGCACCGCGGCGCCGACCGTCAAACGCGTCGCGCAGGAACTGGGCGGCAAGAGCCCCAACATCATCCTCGACGACGACGACCTCGCACAGAACGTCGCAGGCGGCGTCGGGTCGGTCATGCTCAACTCCGGACAGTCCTGCAACGCACCCACCCGCATGCTGGTCCCCAACTCGCGCCTCGACGACGTCGTCGAGGCCGTGAAATCGGTTGAACCCTCACTGACAGTGGGAGATCCGACGAGCAAGGTGCGTCTCGGCCCGGTCGTCTCGGAGCCGCAGTTCGAGAAGATCCAGGGGCTCATCGAGCGCGCAATCGACGACGGCGCCACCCCGGTCATCGGTGGTGCGGGCAGGCCGGACGATCTGCCGACCGGCTACTACGTGCGTCCGACCGTCTTTTCCGGCGTCACCAACGACATGGAGATCGCGCGGACCGAGGTGTTCGGGCCCGTGCTGGTCGTCATCGGCTACGACGACATCGACGAGGCCCTCGAGATCGCGAACGACACCGAGTACGGCCTCGCGGGATACGTCTCGGGCAAGGATCTCGACGAGGTACGTCGAATCGGCGAACGTATCCGCGCCGGATCGATCTCCCTCAACGGGGCGCAACTCGATCCGTCGGCACCGTTCGGCGGCTACAAGCAGAGCGGCAACGGCCGCGAGTGGAGCGACTACGCATTCGACGAGTTCCTCGAGGTGAAGTCGCTCTTGGGCTACGACGCCTGAGCCTGCGTATCCGGATGGGTCACACATGCCCATCCGGATACGCTGTGGGCGACGAAGACTCGGTGACAGTCGCACATTAAGGTCGACCCGCGAGGAGCCCAGATGACCGTTGCCCGTGACATCGCCGACGTGATCGAACACCACATCGGCGGTGAGATCCCCGTACATCTCACCGCGTGGGACGGCAGCGTCGTCGGCCCGGACAACGCTCCGCACGTCGTCATCTACAGTGCCGATGCGCTCCGTCGAATCATCTGGCATCCAGGCGAACTCGGTGCAGCCCAGGCGTACGTCACCGGCGAACTCGACGTTGTCGACGATCTCGACGACGCCCTCACCCACGTGTGGGAGGTCGCCGCTGCTCGCGGACTCTCCGGCATCCGACCCTCGCCGCGTGTCCTTTTCGACGTCGCGCGACTGGCTCTCCGCTACCGACTTCTCGGCCTCCCCAAAGCTCCACCCGCCAGCCAGGCACGGGTGCGGGGCCGTCTGCACTCCCGCGCTCGCGACCGCGCCGCGATCAGCCACCACTACGACCTGTCGAACGACTTCTACGAGCTGATCCTCGACGAGCACATGGCGTACTCGAGCGCCTACTGGACGTCGGACGATCCCGACTACACGCTGGCCGACGCACAGGCAGACAAACTCGAGCGCGTCTGCCGCAAGGTGGGCCTGGATTCGGCTGCCGGACAACGCTTCCTTGACATCGGATGCGGATGGGGATCGCTATCGCTCTATGCGGCAGAGCATTTCGACGCACGAGTGGTCGGCGTGACCATCTCGCGCGAACAGAAGGCGTTCATCGACGAACGCATCGCGCAGCGCGGACTGGCCGACCGCGTAGAGATCCGCGTGCAGGACTACCGCGAGATCCCCGACCCTCCTTTCGACGCCGTGGCGTCGCTGGAGATGGGCGAGCACGTCGGCGAGCAGAACTATGCGACATACGCACAGGTGTTGCGCGACAAGGTCATTCCCGGCGGACGCGTGTGCATCCAGCAGATGTCACGCCCCGAGGGTAAACATCCCGGCGGCGGCCCGTTCATCGAGTCGTTCATCGCACCCGACATGTACATGCGCCCCGTCGACCGAACCGTGCAGTACCTGACCGATGCAGGACTCCGCGTCGACGACGTCGAGGAGATGGCCGAGCATTATGTTCGGACCGTCGACGTCTGGTACGACACCTTCGAGAAGAACTGGGCACGCGCCGTCGACCTGGTCGGCGACGAAATGGCCCGCGTGTGGCGGCTCTACCTCGTCGGCGGACGCATGGCCTTCCGCGACGGACGCATGGGCGTCGAGCAGATCACGGCGACGAGGCCACGTTAGCCCTGTGCTTGCGTGACGTGCCCCTCGAGCCACCCGAGCGTCGTCGAGAGCACCTTGTCCTGCTCCGGCTCGTTGAAGATCTCGTGGTAGAGATCGTCGAAGATGACCAGTGTCTTGTCGTCGGAGCCCGCGAGGCGTTCGACCATCTCGCTGCCGGCCGGGTTGGTCAGCCGGTCGGCCGAACCGTGCATCACGAGGAGTGGGATCGTCAGCGATCCCACGCGGTCGGGGAAGCTCTGCATCGTCGACAGCATCTCCGCGCCCAGCCGCGCCGGAATACGTGCGCGCGTCACCAGCGGGTCGGCTTGGTATGCAGCGACGACGTCGGGATCGCGAGAGACGGCCGTCGAATCCAACGCGATGGTCGGCAGCCAGGGCGCGACCTTGCCGAGAACCTGCGAGACGGCGATGACCGGGCCCGGCATGTCGTCGCCGGGCATCACGGCGGCACCGGAGAGGATCAGTCCGTCGAGTTTGTCCTGATGGTCGAGTGCGTAGTCGAGCGCGATGCAGCCGCCCATGCTGTGTCCGAGCAGATAAGTGGGCAGTCCGTCGATCGCGGTCTGCGTGATGACGGTGTCGAGATCATCACTGAATTGCTTGAATGACTTGATACGCAAGCGTTTTCCACCGGACCGGCCGTGCCCGAGGTGATCAGGTATCGCGACAGAGAAACCCGCGTCCGTGAAGACCTTCGCGACGTGCGCATAGCGTCCGCCGTGCTCGCCGAGGCCGTGTGCGACGACGACGAGTCCGCGCGGACTCGCGGGCGTGAGGGTTGTGTAGAAGATCTGCTCACCGTGCTTGCCGGAGAAGGTGCGCTCTTCGCTCGTGACGCCAGGTGTGCCGTCTGCGCTGTCAGCCATTCGGCCATTATTGCTTACCGCGCGGCCCGATCAGCAAGTTCGGGCCAAGCACCACCCGTGCACGACAGCCACCGATCGGCGTCAGACGCCGACCCCGACGAACTTCTCCGATGCCGTCCAGAGCCCGTCGATGAGGTCGCGGCGGCTTGCCTGCTTGTTTTCGCGACCATTGGGCTTGAGACGGTCGAAGTACACGCCGTTGATCTCAGGGTCGGCACCACGACGCGCCAGTGCGATGAGCGGCTGCGCACCCTGCTCGGGGGTGATCGTTCCGAACCGCTTCAAGGGTGTGCGGTAGAACAGTCCGACGAAGGCCGAGTCCCGACCGAAGCTGCTGGCAACGACGCCCGGGTGGACGGCAGCCGAGACGATCCCGTCGTCGCGCCATCGATCGGCGATACCCCTGGTGAACATGATGTTCTCCAATTTGCTTGTCCCGTAGCACCGTAACTCGATCGTGCGTCGTCGCTCGAAGTCCAGGTCGGTGAGATCCACGCTGCCGGCCAGGTTGCCGAAGCTCGAGGTGTTGACCACCAGCGCGCCACCGTCGGCAGCCAACTGCTCCCTGAGGAGGTTCGTCAGGAGAAACCCGCTGAGGTGATTGATCTGGAAGTTCGGCTCGTGTCCGTCCGCGGTCTTCTGTGCCGGCGAGAACGTGCCGCCCGCGTTGTTGAGCAGCACATCGATGGAATCGACCCGTGCGGCGATGTCGCCGGCAAGAGCGCGCACCTCGTCGAGGCGCGCATAGTCGGCGGTGAACGCCGTCGCACCCACCTCTGCCGCCACAGCCTTCGTCTTCTCCTCCGACCGTCCGACAATGATCAGGTCGACGTCGGGTCCGGCGAGCTCGCGTGCGGCGACAGCTCCTATGCCGTCGCTGGCGCCGGTGATCACGATCGTCCGTGTGTCTGCCACTGAGGTTCCCCCGCTTGTGTCGTCGGGCCTCGTGCCCGAGTGCTTTCCATCAGGTCTACACGGTGTCCCGTCGGGCGTGTGGCATGAGCACCCGCGTCACGCGCGCCAGAACCCCACTCCTTCCAAGAACTCGACGACGCGATGACCCTCGCCAAGGCGACGCCCCTGATCGCGGGAGGCGCGGTCTCCGCGTTTGATAATTTCCAGACATGACCGCAAGCGAAAACCCGTCCTCCGAGGTCGACGCCGAAGATTTCGAGCAGATCCGCCAACTCGTCCACGACTTCATCCGCACCAAGGTCGTGCCTCGCGAAACCGAGATCATGCAGACCAACGAGGTACCGGCCGATCTGCGTGCACAGGCCGCCGAGATGGGATTGTTCGGATACGCCATCCCGCAGGAATGGGGCGGACTCGGACTCGACCTGACGCAAGATGTCGAGCTGGCAATGGAGTTCGGGTACACCAGCTTGGCGTTGCGGTCGATCTTCGGCACCAACAACGGCATCGCCGGTCAGGTTCTCGTCAACTTCGGCACCGACGAGCAGAAGAAGCAGTGGCTCGAACGCATCGCGTCGGGCGAGGTGGTCGCGTCGTTCGCACTCACCGAACCGGGAGCGGGCTCGAATCCGGCGGGGTTGCGCACCAGGGCAACCCGCGACGGGCAGGACTGGGTGATCGACGGCCAGAAGCGCTTCATCACCAATGCGCCGATCGCCGACCTCTTCGTCGTATTCGCGCGCACCCGTCCCGCCGATGAGTCGGGCACAGGGATAGCGGTATTCCTCGTTCCCGCAGACACTCCCGGCGTCGAGGTGGGTAGCAAAGACGCCAAGATGGGCCAGGAGGGCGCGTGGACAGCCGACGTCACCTTCGACGGGGCGCGTGTGCCCTCGTCCGCGCTCGTCGGTGGCGATGAGGAGAAGGGCTACAAGGCTGCGATGACCTCGCTGGCCCGCGGGCGCGTACACATCGCCGCCCTGTCGGTGGGGCAGGCGCAGCGTGCGCTCGACGAGTCGGTGGCCCATGCCGCCAACGCCACGCAGGGCGGAAAGGCCATCGGCTCTTTCCAATTGGTGCAGGCGATGCTCGCAGACCAGCAGACCGGAGTGATGGCCGGCCGCGCGCTGGTTCGCGAGGCCGCCGCCAAGCACGTCTCCGGCGAGGACCGACGCATCGGACCGTCGGCGGCAAAGCTGTTCTGCACCGAAATGGTCGGCAAGGTCGCCGATCTCGCCGTGCAGATCCACGGCGGAACCGGCTACATGCGCGAGGTGCCGGTCGAACGTATCTACCGCGACGTGCGCCTGCTCCGGCTGTACGAGGGCACCAGCGAGATTCAACGTCTCATCATCGGCGGCAACCTGGTCCGCGCCGCGGCGAAGTAGACCCGACAGCGAAGTAGACCCGACAGCACCGTCGGAATAACGCCGCACCCCGGCAGGTTGACTGAACCAGTTGCTCAGATTTGAGCAAATAGCCGACCACGAGGTTCCGATGCCTGCCATCACCGCCGACACCACAACTCTGCCCCGCCTCACCGCGGCGACGCTCGAGGCCTCCGAACGGCCCGTGAAGTCACTGACCCGTGGTCCCCGCGGATACGAGGGCGAGGGATTCCCCGTGGTCAGGGCCTTCGCAGGCGTTCCAGCAGCAGTCCTCGACCCGTTCATCCACATGTATCAGATGGGCGAGGTCGACTACGAACCGGGCGAACCGAAGGGCACCGACTGGCACCCGCACCGGGGCTTCGAGACCGTCACCTACATCATCGACGGCCGCTTCCAGCACCAGGACTCCACCGGTGGTGGCGGCTTGATCGAGAACGGCGCCACCCAGTGGATGACCGCCGGTGCCGGCATTCTGCACATCGAGACACCACCGGCTGAGCTGGTCGAATCCGGCGGTCTGTTCCACGGCATCCAGCTCTGGGTCAACCTGCCTGCCAAGGACAAGTTCCTCACTCCGCGCTACCAGAACCTCGAAGCCGGGAATGTCGCGCTCGTCGCCTCACCCGACGGCGGCGCACTCGTCCGCATCATCGCGGGCGAGCTCGACGGTCATGCGGGCCCGGGTTCCACGCATACCCCGATCACGGTGGCGCACGCGACCGTCGCGCCCGGCGCGTCGGTGTCCGTGCCGTGGCGTGAGGACTTCAACGCCCTCGCCTACGTCCTCTCCGGGCGTGGCACCGTCGGCCCGGACGCGCGTCCGATCGAGCAAGGCCAGCTCGCGGTCTTCGGCAAGGGTGACCGTCTGACGGTCGCCGCCGATGCCGGGCAGGACGGCAACCGTCCCGCCCTCGAGGTTCTCCTGCTCGGCGGAGCACCCATTCGCGAACCCGTCGCGCACTACGGTCCGTTCGTGATGAACACCCGAGAGCAACTGATCGAAGCCATCGAAGACTTCCAGGCCGGTCGTCTCGGCGTCATTCCGCCGGATGCGATCATGCCGCACACCAGCATTCGATGACCGCCAACCCCTCGACCCAGAAGGTCGCCGCGTCCAAAGCACAGGCGTGGCGACTCTTCATCGAGACGAGCGCCCGTCTCCAGACCACACTCGACGATGAGCTGCGTGCACACTGCCGAATGTCGTTGGCGGACTACCACGTTCTGTTGATCCTCCACGAATCCCCCGGCGGCCGCGCACGGATGCGCGACCTCTCCCACCGCATGGTGTTCTCGACGTCGCGCCTCTCCTACCAGGTCGACGCGATGGTCCGGCGCGGATGGCTTCGTCGCGAGGCCGCACCCGAGGACAAACGCGGTAGCTACGCGGTGCTGACAGACGACGGACGCTCGGCGTTCGCTGCCGCCGCACGCGATCACGGTGCGGCCGTCGACAGGCTGTTCACGTCCGGACTCTCCGACGTGCAGGCGAGCGAACTCGCCGACCTCATGGCGGTGCTCACCGAACATCTCAACACCGAAAAGTCCACCATCGCAAGTACACCCGCTGACCGAGCGAAATGACGAGATCATGACCGACACGCAGACACAGATCACCGACGCCACGAGCTGGCGCCTCATCCGCGCGGCCGACCGCCATATGTGGAACGACGAGGCCATCGACTCACGGCAATCGTTTCCTGCCACCGGCAGTTTCGACCTGGCAGCCAACGCGCACGGAATGCTGCTGGTCCACAACGACGACATCGTCGACGCGGGCGCAGGTTTCGACACCCACCAGCATCGCGACGCAGAGATCGTGACGTGGGTCGTCGAAGGCGCTCTGCACCACAGGGACTCACAAGGAAGCGAAGGTGTTCTCACACCCGGCGTCGTGCAGCGGATGTCGGCGGGATCGGGAATCAGGCATTCCGAACGCAACGCGTCGACGCGCGCCGAGAACCAGCGGTTGCGCGTCGTGCAGATGTGGATCGCACCCGAGTATTCGGGCGGCACACCGAGTTACGCGGAAGCAGACGTCAACGAGGCGCTGACCGACGGCGAGTTGGTCACCATCGTGTCGGGACACGATGGTGACTCGAGTGGGCAGGCGTTGGAGATCGGCAACAGCTACGTCGCACTGCACGCCGCGCGCCTACTCCCCGACCGCCCGGTCACCCTGCCGCCCGCACCGTTCGGGCACCTGTTCGTGGTCTCCGGCACCGTCGCTGTGTCCGGGCTCCCGAGCCACGAGACACCCGACGATCACCTCACCCTCGGCGAGGGCGACGCGCTGCGTACCGCAGGCGCCGCCGCACTGACCGTCACCGCAGACGCGCCGGCCGAGATCCTCTTCTGGGAGATGCACACGTCGTTCGACGCCGCGCACGCCTGACCGCTCAACCAGCGGTCACAGCAGGCGATCAGAGTTGCGGCGCAACCGCCGAGGAGACCAGCTCGAGATGGTCGAGATCGTCGAGGTCGAGCATTTGCAGGTACAACCTGGTGACCCCGATGGCCCGGTACGACTCGATCTTCTCGACCACCTGATCGGGCGTACCCGCGAGACCGTTTTCCCGGAGTTCGCCGACCTCGCGCCCGATTGCGTCGGCACGTCGTGTGACCTCTGCATCGCTTGTGCCCACGCAGATCGTCAACGCCGCCGAATACGTGAGTTCGTCGGGTCCGCGACCCGCTGCCGTGCACGCATCGCGCACGACGTCGAATTGCGCTGCGACGACGTCGGTCTTCGCGAACGGCACGTTGAACTCGTCGGCAAACTGCGCGGCCAACGCGGGGGTGCGCTTCTTGCCCATGCCGCCGATGATGATCGGGGGTCGCGGTGACTGCGACGGCTTGGGCAGCGCGGGCGAATTGCTGATCTGAAAGTGCTTGCCGCGGTAGTCGAAAAGGTCGCCGACCGGCGTCGACCACAGTCCGGTGATGATCTCGAGGTTCTCGGTCAGCTTCTCGAAGCGTTCTCCGAGCGGCGGGAAAGGGATCGCGTACGCCTCGTGCTCCTCGGCGAACCATCCCGCACCGAGTCCGAATTCGATTCGGCCGCCGCTCATTTCATCGGCCTGCGCAACCTGGATCGCGAGCTGGCCGGGGTGGCGGAACGTCGCCGACGTCACCAGCGTGCCGAGGCGGATCGTCGAGGTCTCCCGGCCGAGCGCCGCCAACGTGAGCCACGCATCAGTCGGCCCCGGGAGTCCCTCGGTGTTCATCGCCAGGTAGTGATCGGATCGGAAGAATGCGTCGTAGCCGAGGCCTTCGCTCGCCCGCGCGACGCGCAGCAGCGTCTCGTATGTGGCACCCTGCTGAGGTTCGGTGAAGATTCGCAAGTCCATGGAATTCAACCTACGCGTCGCGAAGTCGGGTCCGTCCGGCGTGCTGTCCGCTCTGGGGAGGCATCACGCCTACGGCGTGACCTGGCCCGCGGGCACCAGCGACGGCTCGTCGATGGTCGACAACGTGAGGACGGCCTCGACGATGGCCTCCTGCGTCTCGATCTGCGCTTCGAGCCTGCGCAGCCGGAAGGCGACGTCGTGCTCGGCGAGGTCTCCGGTGATATCGACGGCGGCAACCATGTAGAACTCCATCGGACCGACGTACTCCGCGTGGAGATAGGTGACCCGATCGATATCGGGCATCGCGAGCAAACGCAGGAGAATGGCGTCGCGAATCGGCGCCATGGCCTCTTGGCCGAGCAGGAACTCGCTGTTGCGTCGGATGAGGAAGATGGCGATGAAGCCCAACAGCAGACCGACGAGGATCGATCCGAGCGCGTCCCAGACGGCGTTGCCGGTGATCTGATGCAACGCCATGCCCGCAGCAGCGATCGCGAGTCCGACGAGTGCCGCGAAGTCCTCGGCGAACACAGCTCGCAGCGTGGTATTCGACGTCCGGCTGACGAAGCGCAGCGGGTGCATCGACATCCGACGCCCGCCCGCCTTGGCCTGGCGCACCGACTGTATGAACGAAATACCTTCCAGCACTGCGGAGATCGCGAGCACGATGTAGCCGACGAGGTAGTTGGTGTCTTCTTCCGGGTGGACGAGCGCGGTGATGCCGTTGACCACCGACACCGCAGCGCCGACAGCAAACAATCCGAACGCCGCGAACATCGACCAGATGTAGGTTTCCCTGCCGTGCCCGAACGGGTGACTTCTTGTCCTGCCACGGTTTCCACGACGCTCGGCGATGAGCAGAAAGATCTCATTCCCCGAGTCCGCCCAGGAGTGCATGGCCTCTGCCGTCATCGACGCCGATCCCGTGACGATCGCGGCGATAGTCTTGGCAATGGCGACTGCGACATTCGCGACGAACGCGATGACGACGGTGGTCATCGAATCCTGATCATCGATGGGGGTGACGAGTTGCTCATCGGTCAGCGGCGCATCCGTGTCAGCCATACCCTGATCGTCTCACGGCATGCGAGCACCGACATTCGATCCGGTTACGACCGCGCCGACAGAAAGGACCGCGCGGCGCACCCAGCCGAAGGTGCACCGCGCGGTCGTCGAATCCAGACTCGGGTGAGAGGTTATCCGAGGCTGAAGGGCTTTCCGTAGAACGTGACGATCTGTTCTGCGTTGGGTGTGTTGACGTACACGTCGGCAAACGAACGAGCCTGCGCGTAACCCGCGCAGCCGTTGATCCCGATCTGCTCGTTGGTATAGCTGAGCTTCGCATGGTTGGTGGCCTTGTACCCGACCTTGTTGCTCAGCTTCTGGTTGCCGAAGTCGTCGGCGGACTCGACAGTGTTCACGTAGTAGGCGACCGCCTGGCCCGGGCCGACCGACAGCGAGGTTCCGGCGCCCGTCGTTGCCGAACTGATTGCGGGCGGGCTATCGATATTCGGACCCGGCTTGCCGGATGCAGCACCGTTGCCGCTACCGCTGACACCGGAGATGTTGACCTGGCAGCCAACGATGTAACCCGCCCTGATCTTGATGTTCTTGGCGTCCTTGCTGGTCTTGACTGCGTAGGTAGCCGACACCCATGCGTTGCGGTGCAGCGGCGTTCCGCCGAGCGACGGGTTGATGTTGGCCGTCTCGTTGGTACGGGTCACCGACACAACGGTGCCGTCGCCGAGGGTCTGCTGGTCGGTCTGTGACGGAAGTGCGACGTGGACGTCGGCGTGTGCGATGGCCGGTGCCATCAGGGCGGCGACGGTGGTGAATGCCGCGGGCGCGCCGATGGTGACGAGCCGCTTCAAACTGATGTTCATTTTTTCCCTCAAATGGTTGTGGTCGTGATGAGAGCGGTCAGCCGATCGAGAAGGGCTTGCCGTAGAGGTTGACCTTCTGGTGATCGCTGCCGGTGGTCTCCACGACCGCGTACGAGCGGGCCTGCGCGTAACCGGCGCAGTTGTTGATGTTCAACTGCGTGCGGTCCCAATTGAAGTAGTACGTGCCCTTCTTCTCGATGTCCTTGTAATCGAGCTGAGCAAACACCACCTGGCCGGGCGTCAGCGGAATGCTGAGGCTGCCCGAACCCGATACCGCGCCGGCGCTCAGCAGATTCAGTGTCCCGGTGGCGCCGACCGTCATCGATCCGACGTTCACCTGGCAACCGACGATGTAGCCCACCGAGAGCGTCGCCGCCGCGCCATCCGTCGACACGCCGCCGGTGCCCGGGTAGGTGGCCTCGCCGTTCGAACCGACGCCGTTGTTCGGTCCCGCCTTGGCGTCTTTCAGTCCCGGCGCCCTGAGGACGACGCTTCCGCTCACCCACGCGGTGCGGCCGAGGCCATTTGCCGCGAGAGAGGGCGAAATCTGCGCAGATTCAGTGGTGCGGGTGAGCGTCAGTCCGTCTCCGGTAGCCGTTCCTCCCGGCAAACGAACGAAGGCGTCGCCGTGTGCGGGAGCCGCGGCCATGCCGACGGCGGTCGCGACGGCACCGATGGCCAGTGCGCCAACGGCACCCCGTCGCATCCGTGACTCGTTGGTGGTCATGTAGTCCCCTCAAGATGAATTCATTGCTCGGCTCGCTCGCTCGATCCGCGCGCTGCGCCGGTCGTCGCCCCAGCGGCAACTCCGCGCGAACTGTACTGAGATGACGGAGAACAAAACGTGAACGAAAAACGGCCACAGGGCGGCGTGTTGACCAATTTGTAATCTTTGAATCCGTTGTGCGACAGGATCTTTCGTTTTGTACCGTTTGCACTATCGAATATCGGACAAATGCGGCGTCACGCGATCGACACGAATCCGGACAAGCTTCGCTACACCAAATCACGGTTCGTCCGGTTAGTGTTTCCGAGTGAGTTCCGACGTTTCCGACCACCGAATGCGGCAGTGGCTGCTCTCCGATATCTCACCGGAGCCCGCCGGCCTCATGGGGCCGCACCGCATTCCGAGCGAAGAATCGCACACGCACCGGTGGTGGCAGGTCATGTGCCTGACCGGCGTCGACTATTTCTCGACGCTTGGTTATCAGCCTGGTATCGCCGCACTCGCAGCCGGAACCGTTGCCCCGGTGGCGACGCTGGTGTTGGTCGCACTGACACTGTTCGGGGCGCTCCCCGTCTACCGGTACGTCGCGGCAAAATCGCCCAAGGGCGAGGGCTCGATCGCGATGCTCGAACGGCTTCTCCCCAAGTGGGGCGGAAAGATCTTCGTTCTCGTCCTCCTCGGCTTCGCGGCAACCGACTTCCTGATCACGATGACGTTGTCGGCCGCGGACGCGACCGCCCACTTCGTCGAAAATCCGCTTGTCCCACGCGGTTTCTCCAACCACACGGTCCTGATCACACTGATCCTGCTCGCGCTGCTCGCCGCGGTCTTCCTGCGCGGCTTCACCGAGGCGATCACCATCGCGGTCGTGTTGGTCGTCGTCTATCTGAGTCTCAACGTTGTCGTGATCGCGACCGCGATGTGGCACATCGTCGAGGCTCCACATCTCGTCATCGACTGGCAGTCGGCGATGTTCACCGAGCACGGAAATCCGTGGATGGTGGCCGCGATCGCCGTTCTCGTGTTTCCCAAGCTGGCACTGGGGTTGTCGGGCTTCGAGACGGGCGTCGCGGTCATGCCGCAGGTCGACGGCTCACCGGCCGATCCACCCGATCATCCGATCACCCGCATCCGTGGCACTCGACGCCTCCTCACCACATCGGCACTGATCATGAGTGTCTTCCTCATCGCGAGCAGCCTGGTGTGCACCATCCTGATACCCGAGAACGAGTTCCAGCCCGGCGGCAAAGCCAACGGTCGTGCGCTCGCCTACCTCGGACACGACTACCTCGGCAGCGGTTTCGGCACCGTCTACGACATCAGCACCATCCTCATCCTCTGGTTCGCCGGGGCGTCGGCGATGGCCGGTCTGCTCAACCTTGTGCCGCGCTACCTGCCGCGCTACGGCATGGCTCCGGACTGGGCGCGCGCCACCCGCCCGCTGGTGGTCGTCTTCGCACTCATCGCCTTCGGCGTCACGATCTATTTCGACGCCAACGTCGACAAACAGGGCGGCGCATACGCCACCGGCGTTTTGGTTCTGATGACGTCCGCGGCCATCGCCGTCACGCTCTCGGTACGCAAACGCAGGATCCGACGACTCACGCTGATGTTCACCACGATTTCGGTGATCTTCATCTACACCACCGTCGCGAATATCATCGAACGTCCCGAGGGTGTGCAGGTGGCAGCCTTCTTCATCGCGGCGATCCTGATCGTGTCGTTTGCTTCCCGAATCAACCGATCGTTCGAATTGCGAAGTGGCATCATCACTTTCGACGAGACAGCACAACGCATCATCGACGAGGCTGCGGCTTCCGGGGAGATACAGATCGTCACCCACGACCCCGACGAGCGGTCGCTGCACGAATACCACGACAAAGAACTGCAGCAGCGCGCCGAAAGTCACATTCCCGACGCCGATCAGATCGTGTTTCTCGAAGTGAACGTGACCGACTCGTCGGAGTTCGCCACCGACCTCCTGATTCACGGACGCTACCGCGAAGGTGGATACCGGATCCTCTGGGTCGATTCGGCTGCGGTGCCCAATACGATCGCGGCCACGTTACTGGCCATCCGCGAACAGACCGGAATCGTTCCCAACGTGTACTTCGAGTGGAGCGAGACCAACCCGCTGCTCAACCTCCTCCGGTTCTTGTTCATCGGCGAAGGCGAGGTCGCGGCGGTCACGCGAGAAGTCGTCCGCCGAGCCGAGCCGGAGATCAGCCGACGGCCGATCGTGCACGTCGGCTGACTCCTGACCCGGGCATCCGGGCCCGACCCATGACGCTTGTCATGGGCGAAACATGACATCTGCTCTGTGTGTGGGCGCGCCCGCGGCGCGAGTCTTGATGTCATGAACAACACCGATTCCACCGCGATTCGCGCAGCCAGCTCGCCGCAGACCGCGCCGGCACTCGTCATCGACGGCGTCACGAAGACCTTTCGCAGCGGCAACGGTTCGCGGCTCACCGCCGTCGACGACCTCAGCCTGACGATCCGCCCCGGCGAGGTCGTGGCCTTTCTCGGCTCTTCGAAGTTGAGCGGGCAATGCCTGGTCAGGGCCGCGGCGTGTCGTTGAGGTGAGACGCCCCTGGTCTCCGG
>NZ_LZTE01000065.1:0-19291 GCF_001665925.1 Gordonia sp. 852002-50816_SCH5313054-c | reverse complement strand
TATGCGATCGTCGGCAGCGTCAGATGTGTATAAGAGACATTCGCGGTCGTGATCGGCCCGACCGGCGACTCCGGGTCGTCCGGATTGTTCATGCCCGGTTTGGCCCACGCGTCCAACACCGTGTCCAGCCGTGCGCGGGCGATCGGATCGAGGTCGGCGGTCAATCGCGACATCAACTGCGCGTTCTGCCGGTTCACCCACAGGCGACGTCGACGTTTGCGATCTTTCGAGGTGGTCAGCGTGCCATCCGGATCCAGGTGCGCCAACAATCGTGACCCGAGGTTGGTGATTTCGGCGGGCGTGAATTGGACCGCATACCCGGCCATCTGTGCTTCGGCGGCAGCTTTGGTCTCGGCCGACACTTCACCGGGGATCTCCTCCAGCACCTCCAACACCGCACGGACATGTGCGCCCGCGACACGACCCTCGACGACATAGCCGGCCAGGGTGGGACACGACGGCGGTAGTCGGTTACCGCAGATCGTGGTGAACGAGCCGGTCGCCGCGATCACCCGATGCCGGGCCGCGGGGTCACCGATGTGCAGGCCGTGGCCCATGAAGTTCCGGATGTCGCGGAAACCCAGGGCGCGGGGTAGGTCGCGGTCGGAGGCTTCCACAATCAAACGATCCGTCACCGCACCCGCAGTGCGCAGTGCTAGGCGTTCCGCTTCGACGGTGGCTTCGACCAGCGCCGCATCCGACACCAACGACACATCGACGGCAGCCAACTCGTCCAGCACCGCGGCAAGGCGTGACAGCTTCTCCGCCACGACAGCATCCGCCGAACCCACCGCAGCAGTAGCCAAAGCCGAAGGCGCACCACCGGCCCCAACGTCATTGCTGTTGCTGTTCACGTGCCGCCACCCCCGCCCCACGTCATGTCGAATATGTGTTCTACATTACCCGACAATACCGACAGCGTCGAGGAAAACTCGAAAGAGCTTTCGATCGCAGATTCAGGCGCTCAACAGATCGCGGGTGATCTGAAGCTGGCCCAGGTGCTGGGCCAAGTCGTGTACGACATGCAGCACCACCCACTGAGGCGTGACGGTGTTGAGGTCGACCTTCGCGCGTGTTCCGCGTGCATCGCGGCCCGCAATTCCGTCGCGCACCATGCGCGTCGACCACACATCCATATCGGCGCGGACCTGCGCGATGCGTATGACGAGATCGTCGCGCGTTCCCGTCGCGTCGAACTCCCGCGACCGATCACGGGGCAGATCCATTCCGCACCCGAATGTTCCCAGCCACCAGCGGGCCATCTCGATGCAGTGGTGGACGATCGCATATGGCGCGTTGGAACCTGCGACCGGCAAGCTTCTGTTGAGGTCTGCATCGGCCACGCCGTCGAGCGCAGTCAGAACGCCGTCCCAGCATCGATCAGCGGTGTCACGAGCGGCCTCAAACCAGAGATCCATCGCTATAGCGTGTCACGTTCGGATCGTCGTGATCTTGCAGGAACCGCCATCTCGGCGCAGTAACGAAGTTCGGGCCTCGTCGACGAATCCTCGTCAAGAGCGTCACATATCGACATAGTGGAGTGTGGAGTCGCCAACCGAGCGACTCCCAACGAGGAAAGGGTTTACCCATGGCACTCGACGACGACGACATCACCACCTCCAGCCCAGGGGGTGAAGGTCCTGCCGATGGCGGCTCAAATCCCGGCGGACACGACGGCGGCGCAGACGGCACCGCCTCACCCGGCGAAGGACCAGCCGACGGCGGCTCCAACCCCGGCGGACACGACGGCGGCGCAGACGGCACCGCCTCACCCGGCGAAGGACCAGCCGACGGCGGCTCCAACCCCGATGGACACGACGGCGGCGCAGACGGCACCGCCTGAGTGACGACAATGCTGAGCCGCTGCATCGCCATCGACCCCGACGCGTTCGCGCGTGATCACTGGGGTCGGCGTCCTCTGCTCAGCAGATCGGACGCGCTCCCCCGCGACTTCGACGATCTTCTCTCGCCGCGCCGCGTCGACGAGTTGATCGCCGAGCGCGGGGTGCGTGCACCGTTCATCCGGATGGCCAAGGAAGGCGGTCTGGTAGGCAAAGAGAACTACCTCGGGCCGGCCGGTTTCGGTGCGGAGATGCCCGATCAGGTCGATTCGGCAAAAGTGCTGGCGCAGTTCGCCTCTGGTGCCACGATCGTTCTGCAGGGGTTGCACCGACTGTGGCCGCCCATCATCGACTTTGTGCGTGGGATGGTCGACGACCTCGGACACCCGGTACAGGCCAACGCCTACATCACCCCACCCGCAAATCGCGGTTTCGATCCCCACTACGACGTACACGACGTCTTCGTACTCCAGATCTCCGGCCGCAAGCACTGGCGGGTTCACGCCCCGGTACACACCGATCCCCTCGCCGACCAACCCTGGACCGACCACCGTGATGCAATCAAGGCGCGCAGTCACGAAGAGCCGGTGATCGACACCGTCCTCGAACCCGGCGACGCCCTGTACCTTCCGCGCGGATGGCTCCACTCGGCAGAAGCTCTCGGCCACACGTCGATTCATCTCACGGTCGGGGTATCGGCTGTCACTGCCTTCGATCTGGTCCGGGCGGTCGTCGACCAACTCGGCACAGTCGAATCGCTACGCGCCGCGCTGCCGATGGGTACCGACTTCACCGACCCCGACGAGTCAGCGGCGCTGGCAGCCAAGACAATTGCTGCCGTCATCGACGTATTGCAGGCCAACACAACAGATCTGGCCGAAAGCACCGCCGCGCGGTTGTCGACGATCCACGCCGAGCGAACCCGACCCGTGGCAGTTCGACCGCTCGCCACACTCGACGCAGTCAACTCACTCACCGAACACACGACGGTGAGGCGACGCCACGGCCTCGTCGTCGAAGTCCGTCGTGCGTTGCAACGTACCGAGATTCGCCTTCCCGATCGGACCATCAGCTTCCCCGACTACTGCACAGAGGCACTCGAGGCCGCAGTATCCGGAGCCACCGTCACCGCGGGTGAACTACCGGGACTCGACGCCGCCGACAGCCTCGTGCTGATTCGCAGACTGCTTCGTGAGGGCGTCGTCGTTCTCGAGAGTGGATCGGTTCCAACCGGATGACCCGTCGTCCTCCGTGTAGCGTGCAATCCGCGGAGCGCGGTGATCCGATCTACGGCACAGCCTCGGCGGGAACATTGTGGGTCCTGCTCGAACTCGGTGGTGCGTGGGGACATTCGGCGTTCTTGCAATCGCCGTCCATCATCGACCCCGACCTCGGTCTGAGCATCGTGCGTCGGGTCGAGAAGCAGCGCATGCGGATTGTCGCGATTCGACGACCGGGACGCCGACCGCAAACACCACGGTGGCGTTGGTTCATCGTGGACTCCACGCCGGGAGCGGAAAGCGTGCACGCTGGCGAAGTCGACGGTCCTGCAGGCTATCTCGACCTCGCGCTCGACGGGTCCGACGGCGCTCCATCGACCGAACCTCTCGTCGCAGTGTGCGCGCACGGTAAGCATGACCAGTGCTGTGCAGTTCGGGGTCGGGCCGCGACAGCATCGATCGCGTCGGCGTATCCGGAGTGGACGTGGGAGTGTTCACACCTCGGTGGTGACCGTTTCGCCGCGACAGGGCTGATCCTTCCGCACGGTCTCTGTTACGGAAGACTCGACACCGCCGTCGACCCAGCGTCCATCGTTGAGCTCTACACCCAAGGGCGCCTTGTGGATTCGCTACTGCGTGGACGTACGTCACTCCCCCACGCCGTGCAGGCCGCACAGCACTTCGCCCGCGTCGAGACCGGAGATGACCGCATCGACTCGTTCGCGCCGATCGACGTCACACACGTCGATGGGCGGATCCACGTCCGTCTGACGGGCCACGTCGGCCCCGTCGACGTGGTGCTCGGTGAGGAGTTCTCCGAGCCGCTGTTCTCGATGTGTGAAGCGAATGTCGCTGGACGCGTACGGCAGTTCACGCTGGACTCCATCGCCTTCGGACAGGTCGCCGCGACCTGACCGTGACCCTGTATCGATCGGTGGTCGGCGACGTATCGAGCACGCGTCACCCACGTCGACGAGCGCCGTCGGCGTCGGTGAGCGCGCATGCTCGACTCATGGGAATCAACAAGAACGACACCGTCGAATGGAATACGTCCCAGGGACCGACGCATGGGCACGCGAAGGAAAAGCGCACATCGCCATTCACCTTCGACGGTCAGAAGTTCAATGCTAGCGACGACGACCCGTACTGGATTGTCGAATCGTCGAAGACAGGATCGCAGGCGGCGCACAAGGAGTCGTCGCTCACCAAGAAGTGAGTGATCCGTACCCACATTCTCGACAGGTCACATATTTTCGAAGGCCCGACCGAGTTCGGCACCGACGTCGATGATGCGAGCAGCTTTGACCTCGGGCTTGTCGATCTCTTCCGCCACGTGCTGGGCGACGAAGCGCTTGATTTCGGTGTCGACCTGACCGACGGCACGGATGAATTCGCCACGCAGGTTGTGCGACGCGACGCCGACTATCACGTCTTTCGGCCGTGGCGGAGTGACGTCGATCCGCAACTCCAACGGCTCGGCGGCACGAACGGTCAGCGGTAGCGTGATCAGCCCGTCGACGTCGTACTTGATGCGGTCGACTCGCAGATCCACGACGAGACCGATGGTCAGCATGATCTCAACGGTGAACGTGATCAGTTCCCCGACGTTGCGCGCGATGCGCGGCTCGCCGATCTCGACGTGCGCGGTCACGCGAGCGAGCCCACCGGGGCCGGACGGGATGGGACCGACGTCGAACGATCCACCCGTGATAGAGGAGAACGCTGACCCCACCCGCTCCTCGGTCACGGCGACCTCGAAGAACCGGCGGCCGAACTCTTCATACGTCAGCTGCGTCATCCCCTTCATCGTGCCATTTCATCGATCGTCATAGAACACGTTCGCCTCGATCCGGCGCGGCGAGTCGTACCCTCGGGACATGTCTTTTCAGGGCTTCCCCGAGGCCGCCCTCGATTTCTACGACGACCTCGAGGTCGACAACAGCAAGGCTTTCTGGGAACAACACAAGCAGACATATCAGAGCGCTGTGGCCGCACCGATGCGTGAGCTGACCGACGCACTTGCCGATGAGTTCGGTGAAGCGAAGCTGTTCCGCCCGTACCGCGACGTCCGGTTCTCGAAAGACAAGTCGCCCTACAAGACCCATCAGGGCGCCTACGTTGCAGTGGCACCGGCGACCGGCTACTACGTCCAGATCAGTGCACCGGGTGTCATGGTGGGTGCCGGCTTCTACGACGCTTCGCCCGAGCGATTGTCCGCGATGCGCACAGCCATCGACGACGATCGACGTGGCCGCGAACTCGAACAGATCGTGCGTCGACTCGAGGACGCAGGATTCGACATCGGCGGAGAACGTCTGAAGACGGCTCCTCGCGGATGGGATGCCGGCCACCCACGAATCGAGCTACTGCGGCACAAGACGTTGACGGTCTCGCGCGATTACGGATTCGACGCCGTGATCCATGGTCCCGACCTGGTCGAGCGCGTGCGCGCTGACTGGCGCACCGCCCGACCACTCGTGGACTGGCTCATCCAACACGCTCTCGCGTGACGCCTCGCTTGACGTCCAGAAACGCCTGCGGGACATGCTGCGCTAGTCGACTGCGCCGTCGACGTAGACCCACGAGCCGTCGAGTCTGGTGAACGTCGACAGCTCGTGCATCTGCCCTCGACGCCCCTCGGCGCGATAGAACGCCGTGAACTCGACCGTGCCCGTGGTGTCGAACGGGCCGCCGCCGCTCACCGATTCGACGTCGAGACGCAGCCACCGCATGCTGTCATCGAGACCGAGGTCGGCCGGTCGGGTATCGGGATGCCAACTGCGCAGCAGGTGATTTCGGTCGCCGACGGCGAACGCGGTGAAGCGCGACCGCATCAACGCTTCGGCGGTTGGGGCACGGCGCTCTCCACGCAGGATCGACCCACAGCATTCGGCCAACGTCAGGCCGGTCCCGCACGGGCAGCGCGCGTCGTCGTCGAGTGTCGTGCTCATGGCGGCCCAGCATATGCCGCCGCGACCGATGGTCCCAGCCGACTGCCAGCGTCCGCCCATCACGGTGGCAGCGTCGGCGACTGTGATGGTGGCATGACAACGATTACTCATACCCCAGCAGTCACCCGTACCCGTCGCGCCGACACGGTTGTACTGATCATGGACGGTAGCGTTCGAGCTCACTGCGTCGCACGACAGATCCTGGATCGCGGGAAGAACCTCGCCATCGCGGGAACCCGTGGTCACGACCTCGTTCCCTATGTCGACGCTGCCGTGCGAGACCGTGTGGTGACGGTCATCGCCGATCCCTCCGATCCGACGCAGATCGACGCGGTCATCGAACGCGCGAGTGACACCCTCGGACCCGTGATCATGGTCGTCGATCCCGGCGGGTTGCTCTCCGACGTTCACGCCGCCGACCGTCACGCCGCCTGACACGCCGCACTGCCGGCGTCTGCGGCGAGGGCGGTCTGCGGTGGAGAGGTCTGCGGTAGAGCTGCGTCAAGATCTGACGAGTCGGCGTCAAATTCGCGTCAGAGGCGCTCGCATAACGACTTTCCGGCTATACAACGTCCCTCGTGGCATTACCCGGAACACGTACGCGAGTGTTGGCGCGCGACGAGGCATCGTCGTCGAACTCGACCTCCGCTGACCCGTCGAGAACTTCACGAAGCCGCGACAAACGTCGCCTGACCGCGACGACGGGTCTGGCAGCGCTCTCGCTCGATGCGATGGCGTCGGTCGCCTATGGGCCGGAGGCGATCGTCCTCGTGCTCGCCGCGGCGGGCGGCAACGCGTTGGGACTGACCCTTCCCGTCAGTGCCGCGATCGTCGTACTCCTCGCGGTGTTGGTGCTCTCCTACCGGCAGCTGATCGCTGCATTCCCCGACGGCGGCGGTGCTTACGCCGTCGCCAAAGCCCATCTCGGCCGCCGCGCATCACTTGTCGCCGCGGCTTCGCTCGTCATCGACTACGTCCTCAATGTCGCTGTGTCCGTGACCGCCGGAACCGCCGCACTCACCTCCGCCTTTCCCGCAGCGGGGCGGTATACCGTCTGGATCGCGCTCTCGGTGCTGGCCTTGATCACAGCCGTCAACCTGCGCGGAATCGTCAGCAGCGCCAGAGCTTTCGTCACTCCAACCGTTGTGTTCGTGGTGAGCATCGCGTCGGTGATCGTCGTCGGCCTCGTCAACGGCGGAAGCCACAGTGTCCCGCAGGTCGACTCACAAACGGTCGGGACCATCGGAATCTTGCTGGTACTCAAAGCATTCTCCAGCGGCTGCGCCGCGTTGACGGGCGTCGAGGCCATTGCCAATGCGACGCCACAGTTCAGGGAGAATCGAATCCGCCGCGCGCAGCGTGCTGAGGTGGCGCTCGGCGTGCTCCTCGGCGCGATGATGCTCGGCATCGCCGCACTCGTGGAGCGTCTGCACATCCAACCGCAGGCAGGCGTCACGGTGCTGTCGCAACTCACGGAAGGCGTATTCGGGCGTGGTGCAATGTATTACGTGGTGCAGGTAGCCACGATCGTGCTGCTCGCCCTTGCTGCCAATACGTCGTTCGGCGGGTTGCCGCAACTGATGAAAGTTGTTGCGAGCGACGATCATTTGCCGCATCGACTCACTCGCCGAACACGCAACGGTGTGTACCGCAACGGAGTTCTCATTCTTGCGGGCGCATCCGCTCTGCTGATTGTCGTCTCGGGCGGAGACGTCAATGCCCTCGTCCCGTTGTTCGCCATCTGCGTGTTCATCGGCTTCACCCTCGCGCAGGTCGGCCTGGTGCGTCACTGGTCGGTCACGCGGTCACACGGTTGGCGACGCCGCGCCGCGCTCAACGGCTTCGGCGCGGTACTCACCGCTGTGGCGGCGGTGGTCCTCACCGTGATGAAGGCCGGCGAGGGGTCCCTGTGGGTCGTCCTCGTGTTGGCGATACTCGTCGCGGCGATGGAGTTGCTGGCCCGAAGTTACCGACGCACAAGGGAACTCGACATTCGGACGGCCGCCGATACGTCGCACCCAGGAGAACACCCGCGACACTCCTTCGCCGGACAGGGCCTCGCCGTCGTACCCGTCTCGTCACCGTTGTGTTGTGCCACCAACGACGCCCTGCATGCGGCCCGCGCGTTCGGCCGCGAGGTCGTCGCACTGCATGTCGTCATCGACGGTGACTCAGTACGAGAAGGCGACACGGCACGAGAAGGCGACACGGCACAAGAAGGCGATACCGGCGCGGCCATCGCTCGCGAGCATGACGATTTCGCGTCGGAGTGGCGGCGGTACCACCCGCTCGACCGCCTGGTCGAAGTCCGCGCACCCGACGAGGACTCCGTCGTCGATGTCCTCGCCGACCATATCGCCACCCTGGCAAGCAACGACGACGTGCTCGTGATCATCCCCGACTCCGCGTCGGACACACGCGCAAAGCTACTGTCCTCGGGACGGGCCGACGACCTCGAGCGAGCACTCAAGCGCACAACACACGCTTTGGTCACGAGGACGCGGACCAACGTCGACGCCCGCCGCTCGACGTCCATCGCGAATGTGCGCAGGTAGCAGCGGGGGCAAGGCACTGGGTAAGCCTCGGGGCACCTATTCTCCGGTGGACTAACCTGATCGAATGCCTTCGTTGTCGACGACCCGCCGGATCACCGCGGGGATACTCATAGCGCTGGCCGGAATCTGCTACTCGTCGTGGGTCCTCGAGTTCTTCTGGTCGAGCCCGCTCGATCCGCTGAACAGCTTCCTCAGCGAACTCGACGCTGCCCACCGACCCCACCGAGCGGTGTACGAGGTCGGCGACATCCTCACCTCGATCTTCGCGGTGTGCTCGGCGCTGATTCTCTTTCTTCCGCGCCCGATCGTGAGTGGGGTGTACGCACGGATCGCTGTGATCTCGTTCGGCGTGTTCGGTGCAGCGACGTTGGCCGATGCGCTCGCACCCATCGACTGCATCCCCGGCGTCGACAAGGATTGCCCGTACGAACCGAGTGGGCTTCTCCCCCAGTTGCATCACATACATGCGTTGACCAGCACGGTCGCCGTGTTCGCCATCTTCATCACGATGATCGCGGGTGTGGTGGCCGCCTATCGACAACGCCCGCCGCTATGGCCGCTGCTCCGGACAGCCGGGCTCGGGGTACTCGTCATCGTCGCGGTGACCACCGCGTGGATGCTGATCGCCGACAACCTGCACGGCGACTACTACCTCGGGCTGGCGCAGCGCATCCAGGTCGGAGGCATGTCGGTGTGGTTGATCCTGTGGGGCATAGCGGTGTGCACGCAGCGCACACGCGCTCCGGCTCGCGCTGCGACCAGCACACCTGGTCAGGTCAGTTCGACCTCGTAAACGACGAAGTCGTTCGACGCGATGGTGTCGTACAGAGAACGGGCCGTCGTGTTGTCGCGTGCGGTCTGCCAGTAGACCTTCGGTAGTCCTTGGTTGCGAGTCCACTCGAGTACGTGATCGATCAGTGCCCGCCCTGCGCCACTCCGGCGAACATCCGGAGCGACGAAGAGGTCTTCGAGATAGGTGTAGGAAGCATCGCTCCACGTCGACGCATGCGTCAGCCAGTGCACGATGCCGATCGCTCGTCCGGTCTCGTCGCGCGCGATCGCACCGAACATCGGGTAGTCGGGGTCGAGGATCCGTGCGAAGGTCAGATCATTCTGTTCGTCGCTCAGTTCGTGCTCGTAGAACGTCAGGTACCCCGCCCACAGCGGAGCCCAGTCCTGCCGATCGGCCTCCGTCAATGGCGCGATTGTGGTGGTCATCAGTCGTCTCTCTCGTGAGTGTTCATCGGTGTCGCAAGTCAGCGATCAGGAAGGCAGCGGCCCGGGCTCTCGCATCGGCGGCGCGCCATTCTCATGTGGCACGTCAGCCGTCATGCAGTCGGGCGGAACACCACTCCACGCTTCAGCGCCGAACCCGAAACCGGTTGTGCAAAGGTATCTCCCACGTGCACCACGTAGCCGCTCTGGCTGGCGTCGACGTCATCGACGGAGAACCTCAGCACACACTGCCGACCCTCGTCCGTACTGTGGCGTTCGAGCGGCGTCGTCGCAAGTTTCGTGCCCGTTTCGCTGTAGATGGTCACGACCGACTTGTCGGAAATGGTGCCGCCGTTGGCTTCGGTCTCCCACGACCCGCAGCTCACCGGAACCCCTCCGATCGCAGTGAAATGCGGCGTGTAGTTGATCCCGAGCACGACGGCGAGCCCGGCGAGGGCCGCGAACACAACCATCGCGATCGACGTGCCGACAATGACCGGCACGCGAGTCTTGTGCTGCCACTCGCGTCGCGGCAACGCGGCACCCGAGTCCAGCCAGAACTCGGTGGTCCCTTGCTGCGAGTCACTCGGATACTGCGGCTGCTGGAAGGTCTGCGGGTAGCCCTGGTTCTGCGAGTACTGCTGCTCTTTGGGGTACTCCTGCGACTGTGTGTGTTGCGGCGAATGGGGGTGTTGCTGGCCCGACCACGATCCCGGATGCACTACGTGTCACTCCTTCGGAGGAAAGTATTTGATCAGGGCTTCTTGCACGACGGAGGTCGCAAGGGTTCCGTCTCGCTTCCAGAAGCGGCCCGAGCCCATCCCGCGCGAGCCGGTGGCGACCGGCGATCGCGTGGCGTAGAGCATCCACTCGTCGAAGCGGAAGTCACGGTGAAACCACATCGAGTGATTGACGGTCGCCGCGAACAGTCGGTCGATGCCCCAGGACAGGCCGTGCGTCGTGATGATCGAGTCGAGCACCGTGGTGTCGGACGCGTAGCACATCGCTGCGACGTGGAGCAGCGGATCGTCGGGCATGACGCCGTCGGCCTTCATCCATACTCTGTTGTCGCGCAACGTCTCTCCGGCTTCGCGCATCTTCCATGAGGGATCATTGGCGAAGCGGATGTCGATGGGATGCAACGCGTTGACGAAGGTGGCGATGCGGTCCTCGAAGCCCTTGAAGTGCTCGCCGAGCGGGGGCAATTCTTCCGGGTAGGGAACCTGAGGGATCTCGACCGCGTGCTCGAGACCCGCGGCGTTGTCCTGGAATGCGACGAGCATGGTGAAGATGACCTCGTCGTCTTGGATCGCGGTCACCTGCCGATTGGCGAATGACTTGCCGTCGCGGTAGCGGTCGATGTGGTACTCGAGGGGCTTCTTGACGTCGCCGCCGCGGATGAAGTGTGCGTGCAACGCGTGGACGGGAGGGTTCCCGCGCGTCAGGGTGCGTCCCGCCGCGACGACGCCCTGCCCGAGCATCTGGCCGCCGAAGGTGCGCGCGGTCTTCTGCTCGGGGTGCTGCCCGATGAACAGGTCGTCCTCGCGTCGTTCGACGTCGAGCAGGTCGAGGAGTTTGCCGAGATCCTCGGACACGTCGGTTGTCATGCAGATCACCCTATGCGGTCAGCCGCAGAGGAGGTGCGGCTGGTGGCTGCGTCGGCTCGTGGCGACGGGCGCAGCCACGAGCCGCGCAGAAACCTCAGTGGTCCTGCTCGCCGATGCGGTGCACGTGAATCATGTTGGTCGAGCCGACGGTGCCGGGGGGCGCGCCGGCGACGATCACGACAACGTCGCCATCGCGAAGCCTGCCGATGCGCAGGAGTTGCAAGTCGACCTGATCGATCATGTTGTCGGTGGTGTCGACGCGGTCGACGATGAACGTCTCGGTGCCCCAGCTCAGGGCGAGCTGGCTGCGCACGGCCTGGGTGGGCGTGAATGCCAGCAGCGGGAGTCGTGAGTGCAGGCGCGCGAGGCGTCGAACCGTGTCACCGGACTGGGTGAACGCGACGAGGGCTTTGACTTCGAGTCGTTCTCCGATGTCGCGTGCGGCGTAGGAGATGATGCCGCGCTTGGTGCGCGGGACGTGCGACAGCGGCGGGACGTCGCGCGAGCTTCCCTCGACGGCCTTGCAGATCCGGTTCATGGTGCGCACCGCTTCGATGGGCCATTTGCCGACCGATGTCTCGCCGGAGAGCATCACCGCATCGGCGCCGTCGAGCACGGCGTTGGCGACGTCGGATGCCTCCGCGCGGGTTGGGCGCGAGTTCTCGATCATGGAGTCGAGCATCTGGGTTGCCACAATCACCGGCTTGGCGTTCTCGCGAGCCATCTGGATGGCACGCTTCTGCACGAGCGGCACTTCCTCCAGCGGCAGTTCGACGCCGAGGTCGCCGCGGGCGACCATGATGGCGTCGAACGCGAGCACGATGGCCTCGAGGTTGTCGATGGCCTCGGGCTTCTCCAGCTTGGCGATGACGGGCACGCGGCGTCCGACACGGTCCATGACCTCGTGGACGAGTTCGATGTCGGCAGGGCTGCGCACGAAGGACAGAGCCACGAGGTCGACGCCGAGGCCGAGGGCGAACTCGAGGTCGGCGATGTCTTTCTCGCTCATCGCGGGCACCGAGACGTTCATGCCCGGCAGTGAGAGGCCCTTGTTGTTGGAGACCGGGCCACCCTCGGTGACGGTGCAGACCACGTCGTTGCCTTCGACGTCGGTGACCACGAGGCCCACCTTGCCGTCGTCGACGAGCAGCCGGTCGCCGGGGACGGCGTCGTCGGCGAGTCGCTTGTAGGTGGTCGACACGCGGTCGTGCGTTCCGACGATGTCGTCGGTGGTGATGCGCACGGTGTCGCCGGTGTTCCACATGACTTCGCCGTTGAGCGCGCCGTCGTCTTCGAATTTGCCCAGTCGGATCTTGGGACCCTGGAGATCGGCGAGGATGCCGACGGCCTTCTCGGCGTTGTCGCCGGCCTTTCGCACTCTTTCGTAGACCACTTTGTGGTCGTCGTGCGTGCCGTGGCTGAAATTGAGTCGCGCGACGTCCATTCCGGCGTCGACGAGTTCCTTCAGCCTCTCTTCGCTATTGGTAGCTGGACCCAGGGTGCAGACGATCTTGGTTCGGCGTTCCACTGTGCTCACCTTAGTCCGCTCGTTTCGGCATAGCCATCGTTACACCTGAGTTGTCACCGGACGTCAACGCAGCGTTGCTCGTCGCGGGTCAGCGTACGGACAGCGGGAGTTGGGCTGGTTTTACCGGTGACGGCAAATCCGAGGCACCCATGAGGAATTCGTCGACGGCGCGTGCAGTCGAACGTCCCTCGGCGATCGCCCACACCACCAACGACGCTCCGCGGTGGGCGTCGCCGCACACGAACACGCCGGGCGCGTCGGTCTGCCAGTCGCTTCCGCACGAGATGTTGCCGCGGCGGTTGGGCTCGATCCCCAGATCGGTGAGAAGTGCCGTGTCGCGTACGCCTTCGAATCCGATGGCGAAAAGTGCCAACTCGCAAGGGATCTCGAACTCGTCGCTGACCGGGGTGATCACCCGTCGACCGTCGGGCTCACGTACGACCTTCACTTCGGCGAGCACCATCGCCGTCACGTTGCCGTCGGCGTCGCCGACGAATCGTTGCACCGCAACCTGGTACTTGCGTTCGCCGCCCTCCGCGTGCGCACTCGACGTCCGCATGACAAGCGGCCAGGTCGGCCACGGCGAACGGTTGTCGTCACGGTCGCTGGGTAGTTCGGCGTTGTAGTCGAGCTGGACCACCGACGCCGCGCCCTGGCGATGCGCGGTTCCGAGGCAGTCGGCTCCGGTGTCGCCGCCGCCGATGATGACGACGTGTTTCCCCGCGGCGCTGATCGGCGACGGCCCGTCGCCCTCGCACTCCTTGTTGGCGGGCACGAGGTGTTCCATCGCGAGGTGCACGCCGTTGAGCTCACGTCCCGGGACCGGATTGTCACGCGCCTTCATCGCGCCGATCGCGAGCACGACGGCGTCGTGCCTGCTGCGCAGTTCGTCGACCGTGAGATCGATTCCGACATCGCAGTTGACGACGAATTGTGTTCCCTCAGCGCGCATCTGAGCGATTCGCCGCTCGATGTCGGACTTCTGAAGCTTGTACTCGGGAATGCCGTAGCGCAGGAGTCCGCCGACGCGGTCGTCCTTCTCGTAGACCGTGACGTCGTGGCCGGCGCGGGTCAATTGTTGCGCTGCCGCCAATCCGCCGGGACCGGAGCCGACGACGGCAACCGACTTGCCCGACTTCGCATCCGGCGCCTCGGGGCCGATGATGCCCTCTGCCCACGACTCGTAGGCGATCGTCTTCTCGATGCGTTTGATCGTCACGCTGCCGCCGGTCGTCGGCTCGGAGATCGACAACACGCACGCCGCCTCGCACGGTGCGGGACAGACCATTCCGGTGAACTCGGGGAAGTTGTTGGTCGCGTGCAGGCGCGCGCTTGCGGCATCCCACCGACCACGACGCACGAGGTCGTTCCACTCAGGGATCAGATTCCCCAACGGACATCCCGCAGTTCCGGAGTGGCAGAACGGGATTCCGCAATCCATACACCGACGGGCCTGCTCGGATACCTCGTTGAGCGAGGCGACGGGGTCGAATCCGTGCGCGTACACGTCTTCCCAGTCCTGCACGCGCTCGGCGACCGGACGATACTTCGATTCTTTCTTCCCGACTTCCAGGAATCCGCGTGGGTCAGCCACGTGCCGCCTCCATGATCGCTGAATCAACATCTCGCCCTTCGGCTTCGGCCATCCTGGCCGCGTCGAGGACGCGCTTGTAATCGGTGGGCATCACCTTGGTGAAGGCCAGGCATCGCCTCGGCCAGTCGGCGAGCATCGACGCACCGATCGCCGATCCGGTGAGCTCGGTGTGCTTCGTGATGTGCTCATGCAGCCAGCGCAGGTCGTCGGGGTCGGGTCGCAGTAGCTCCACCATCGCACCGTTGACCTTGGTCTCGTCGAGGTCGTAGACGAACGCGATACCGCCGGACATTCCCGCGGCCATGTTGCGCCCGGTGGGTCCGAGGATCACCACGCGACCGCCCGTCATGTACTCGCAGGCGTGATCGCCGACGCCCTCGACCACCGCGGTCGCACCCGAGTTACGCACGGAGAAGCGCTCGCCGACCTTGCCGCGCAGGTAAACCTCGCCCGACGTCGCGCCGTAGAGGATGGTGTTACCCGCGATGACCTGGTCTTCTGCGATGAACCAGGCATCCTCGTGTGGAGCCACCACGATCTTGCCGCCACACAATCCCTTGCCGACGTAGTCGTTGGTGTCACCGGTGAGCTTGATGGTCACACCTGGCGGAAGGAACGCGCCGAGCGACTGCCCTGCCGAGCCGGTGAGCTCGACGGTGATGGTGTCCTCGGCAAGCCCTTCGGCGCCGTATCGTCGGGTCACCTCCGAACCGAGCAGCGTGCCGACGGTGCGGTTGACGTTGCGCACCGGGAGCTCGAGTGTCACCGGATGCGCGTCTTCGAGTGCACCTTCGGCGAGTTGGATGAGCGTCTGGTCGAGCGCTTTGTCGAGGCCGTGGTCCTGACCGCGCACACGGCGGGTCGGGCCCTTGTCCTCGATCCGACGGAAGATCGGGCTGAGATCGAGTCCCTTGCTCTTCCAATGGGCGACGGCGGTGTCGGTGTGGAGCCGCTGCGACTGTCCGATCGCGTCGTCGAGCGTCCGATATCCCAACTGCGCCAGGTACTTTCGCACGTCCTCCGCGATGAATCGGAAGAAGTTCACGATGTGCTCGGCCTGGCCGGTGAACCGTGAACGCAACACCGGGTTCTGCGTCGCGACGCCGACCGGGCAGGTGTCGAGGTGACAGACACGCATCATGATGCACCCGGACACGATGAGCGGTGCGGTCGAGAAGCCGTACTCCTCGGCACCGAGCAACGCGGCCATGATGACATCGCGACCCGTGCGCAGCGCGCCGTCGCACTGCACGGTGATGCGATCGCGCAAACCGTTCAGCATCAACGTCTGCTGGGCGTCGGCGAGGCCGATCTCCCAGGGTGTGCCCGCATGCTTGAGCGAGGTGAGCGGTGACGCTCCCGTTCCGCCGTCGTATCCGGAGATCAGCACGACGTCGGCGTGGGCCTTGGAGACACCTGTCGCGACGGTGCCGACACCGACAGCACTCACCAGCTTCACGTGGATGCGCGCATCGGAGTTGGCGTTCTTCAGATCGTGGATCAGTTGCGCGAGGTCTTCGATGGAGTAGATGTCGTGGTGCGGTGGCGGCGAGATGAGCGCGACGCCCGGCGTCGAATGTCGTGTCTTCGCGATCCACGGGTACACCTTGTACGCGGGGAGCTGGCCGCCCTCACCGGGCTTGGCACCCTGCGCCATCTTGATCTGGATGTCGGTGGCGTTGGTGAGGTAGTCGCTCGTCACGCCGAACCGACCCGACGCGACCTGCTTGACCGCGCTGCGTCGTTCCGGATCGTAGAGGCGGTCGGTGTCCTCGCCACCCTCACCCGAGTTGGAGCGGCCACCGATGCGGTTCATCGCGATCGCGATGGTCTCGTGGGCCTCGGCGGAGATCGAGCCGTAGCTCATCGCGCCCGTGTTGAAGCGCGTCATGATCGACTCGATCGGCTCGACCTCGTCGAGCGGCACGGGATCGCGACCGGTGAAGTCCAATTCGAACAATCCGCGAAGTGTGCCGCCCTTTCGCGACTGATCGTCGACCTTGTCCGAATACGCCTGGAACACATCGTCGCGTCCGGTCTTGGTGGCGTGCTGGAGCAAGAACACCGTCTCCGGGGTGAACATGTGCAGCTCACCCTCACGGCGGTATTGGTATTCGCCGCCCACTTCGAGTCGTCGGTACACCTGTTCGGTTGGGTTACGCGGGAACGCCCGGTGGTGTCGGATGCGCACTTCCTCGGCGAGTTCGTCGAGTCCGACGCCTTCGATCCGCGACACCGTCCTGGTGAAGTACTCCTTGACGACGGCCGACGAGAGGCCAACCGCCTCGAACGCCTGCGACGCCGTGTACGAGCTGATGGTCGAGATGCCCATCTTGCTCATCACCTTCAGGACGCCCTTGCCGAGCGCCTCGATGTAGTTGCGCTTCGCCTTCGACGGCCTGACGCCCGTCAGCTCGCCCTCGGCGATCAGATCCTCGATCGATTCGAGTGCAAGGTACGGGTTGACCGCCGCAGCGCCGAAGCCGATGAGCAGTGCGATGTGGTGGACTTCGCGCGCGTCACCCGACTCGACGATGAGCGCGATCTTCGTGCGCTCCTTGGTGCGGACGAGATGGTGGTGCACCGCCGACGCCGCGAGCAGTGAAGGGATCGGCGCGTGCTCACGATCGGAGTGCCTGTCCGACACGACGAGCGTGCTGTGCCCCTCCGCGATCGCCTGGCTGGCGCGGCGTCGAAGATCTTCGAGCGCATCGGCAAGGCCCTCCCCGCCGCGGGCCACCTCATAGAGTCCGTGGAGGACCTTCGCGGAGAGTCCCGGGTTGTCGCCGTCATCGTTGATGTGGACGAGCTTGGCGAGGTCGTCGTTGTCGATGACCGGCCAGTGCAGCATGATCTGTCGACACGACGCCGCGGTCGGGGCGAGCAGGTTCTGCTCGGGTCCCATCACACGCGCCATCGAGGTGACGATTTCCTCGCGGATCGCATCGAGTGGCGGGTTGGTGACCTGCGCGAACAGCTCGACGAAGTAGTCGTAGAGCAACCGCGAACGCTGCGACATCACGGCGACGGGCGTGTCGGTGCCCATCGAACCGAGCGGTTCGTAACCCGACGCCGCCATCGGGGTCAGCAAGACGCGCAGGTCTTCTTCGGTGTAGCCGAAGGACACCTGACGTCGGACGACCGTGTCGTGGTTGGGCTTGTAGACGGGGCGCGGCGGGAGCGTGGCGATGTCGAGGAGTCCCGCGTGCAGCCATTCGTCGTAAGGCTCCGAACGCATGAGATCGCCCTTGATCTCCTCGTCGGGGATGATCCGTCCCTGTGCGGTGTCGACGAGGAACATCCGACCCGGTTCGAGGCGCCCCTTGGAGACCACGTCGTCGACCGGAACGTCGAGGACGCCGGATTCCGAAGCGAGGATGACCCGTCCGTCGCGCGTCTGCCACCAACGTCCCGGGCGCAGTCCGTTGCGGTCTAGGACGGCGCCGACGACGGTTCCGTCGGTGAACGTCACACATGCCGGACCGTCCCACGCCTCCATCAGCGACGCGTTGAACTGCAGAAACGCGCGGCGCTTGGGGTCCATCGACGGGACGTTCTCCCACGCCTCCGGCACCATCAGCATCACCGCGTGCGGCACGCTGCGGCCACCGAGGTGAAGGAGTTCGAGGACCTCGTCGAGCGACGCCGAATCAGAAGCCTCGGGCGTGCAGATCGGGAACGCGCGCTTGAGGTCGCCGGGAATGAGGTCTGTCTCGAGCAGAGCCTCGCGGGCCCGCATGCGGTTGCGGTTGCCGCGCACGGTGTTGATCTCACCGTTGTGCGCGACGAACCGGAACGGGTGCGCGAGCGGCCACGATGGAAAAGTGTTGGTAGAGAAGCGCGAGTGGACGATGGCGATGGCACTCAGGCAACGGTCGTCACGCAGGTCGGGGTAGTAGAGCGGCAACTGCATCGTCGTGAGCATGCCCTTGTAGACCATGGTGCGACTCGACAGCGACGCGACGTACAACCCGGTGCCCGCGGCCTCGAATTCGGGCGTGATGCGCTCGGCCTGCTTGCGGAACGGGTAGATGTAGCGGTCGAGGTCGACGCCGCCGAGCCGTGGTTGTCCCGGTTCCGGTTCGACCGTGACGAACAACTGCGCCATGAAGGGCATGCAGCCGACTGCGGTCTCGCCGATGTCGGCGCCGTCGACGTCGACGGGGAGGTCACGCCACCCGAGGATCGTGATGCCCTCTGCCTCGGCGAGCGACCCGACGCGGTCCATCGCATCTCGGCGGGCCGCCTGGTCCATCGGCAGGAAGCAGGTGCCGGCAGCATAGGTGTTCGCACCGTTCTCCGACGGCGCGGGAAGTGCGAAATCGACTGTGCCACGGAACAATTCGTCGGGCAGCTGGATCAGGATGCCCGCTCCGTCGCCGCTGTTCGGCTCGGCGCCTGCAGCACCGCGGTGTTCGAGGTTCTCGAGTGCGAGCAGACCGTCGGCGACAATCGAATGCGACCGACGACCGTGGATGTCGGCAACCATCGCGACGCCGCACGAATCCACTTCTGTCTCTGGGTCGTACAGGCCCTGTTTGGCCGGGAGCGCAGAAAACAACATCACGAGCCTCCACTCGATTCGCGTGAATCAAATGCTGAAGTCCTCAGGGACAGCGCTGGCCCGTGGAGCAGGAGTCAGGACACGACGCCGTTGGGGACGCGTGTTCCCGGGTGAGATCCCACTCTATCCGACCACCGCCCGCCGCGTGGTTTTCGACGCCGCGGCGGGGGTTGGGGGCTGTCTCTTATACACATCTGACGCTGCCGACGATCGCAT
>NZ_LZTE01000064.1:0-130910 GCF_001665925.1 Gordonia sp. 852002-50816_SCH5313054-c | reverse complement strand
TCATCGACGGATCGAGCGGCGCGCCGGACAGGTCGCCGGTTCCGAAACCGCCCAGGAGATCGGTGATCGGTCTGGGCGTTGGGGGCATGGGTGCGGGATCGGCTCCTCTCGGGGCAGCACGGCCGGGAATGTCAGCCGGGATCGGGACCACCGAGCCGGCATCGCTCACTCCGTCGCAGACAACACGGGCGACCGGTACGACCGCCGCACCTTTGCCTGCATCGATGGCCCCGATGATGGCTGCAGGCGCGGCGCGCGGGGCGGCGGATGCCGCTGAGCACCACGAGATTCCGGATTACCTCGTCACCGAAGAGCACGGTCAAGAGGTGGTCGGCGAGTCGCGCGAGGTGGCCCCCTCGGTGATCGGCGATCAACCTGATCAACCCGAGCCATCGCCGACTCCTGACATCGAACTCCGCCTCCTGTGGCACGACTCCGACCTGGAGATCGAGCCACGGAGTTGATCAACCTTCTCGCCAACGACCAATGATTCACGACCAACGTCCGAGACACCTGGAGGTGTGCCGTGCCCGATCCGAAACTGAGCGTCGATCCTGACGAACTCATCACTGCCGCAAAAGACCTCGACCTGCTGGCCGATCGAGTCGAACGGTCGTTGATCGGTACCACCGACCGGCGGACGGTTACTCCGGCTGGTCGCGACGAGGTGTCGATCGCGGTCGCGAACTCCTTCGATGCCGTCGCGGGTGGATTCGACGCCGACGCCGCGTCGGGAGTCCTCGAACTACGCAAACTCGCCGCCACATTGCGAGCGCAGGCGACGGGGGTCGTCGACGCCGACGACGCAGTCGCACGAGGACTGCGCATCTGAGTGCCGCTACCGCGTCACCCGCAACAGTATTCAGCACGACAGAGCTGCCCTCGAACAACGGTGCAGCAGTGACCCTCTCGGTGGGAAAGGAGAAGTGCAGTGACCGGTTTCACCGGCGTTGTCTGGGACGCACGTACCACTGATCGGCTCGTCTCCGATCTCGCGTCCGGTGTTGGTCCTGCGCCCTTGATCGAGGCGGGGTGCGCGTGGGGTGTCGTTGCGACTGAGATGGGCGACGCGGCAGTCGAATACAGCGTCATCCTGGCGCGGTTGGGCGGATCGTGGCAATCCTCCCATGCGAGCGATGCGCTCGATCGGCTCGCCGCGTTGGGTGGCTGGTTTGCCGATGCGGCTGCGACTGCGGCGTCGAACGCTGTTCTGGCGCAGGGGCAGGGTGCGGCGGCAGCGGTCGCCCGGCTGGCGATGCCCGCTGCGGGGGAGGTCGACCTGGTCGACGGACTCAGCGAGCTTGCGAGGTCGGTGAGTGCGGTTGCGCCAGTCATCACGGGCGCTGCTGCCCATGCCGAGCGTGCTCGACACGATCAGCGCATGCGCGCGGCTCGGGTGATGGAGGCATACGAGCAGGCTGCGATGCCCTCTGCGCAACCGTGGCATGTCGATCGCCGCGCACCGCTGCTGGTCTCCGATGCTGCGCTGGTTGCCGAGCAGTCGGCGGCCCGCAGCGCAGCGGACGCCGCAAAGGCGCAGCGCCAGACGGGGACGCCGCAGATAGGAACACCGCAGACCGGGGCAACGCAGGTAGGCGGGGGCGGAATGCCGTTCGCGACCATGGCGCCAGCACCGGTCACAACCGGGTACGCGGCGACGACCCTCGCGTCGGCTCCGCAGGCCGCGGCCGCCGCTGCGCCGACACCGACGCAACGGCCAGTGTCGCCAGAGTCGATGCCACCGCCCGTCGCCCCCGCGGTTGCCGCGACGAACGAGCAGCGTGTGTCTCGCCCGGTATCCGTAGCCGCCGTTTCCGGCGAGCCCATCGGCGGCGCCGGGATTGCCCACGAGGCGCCGGCCACCTGGGCTGAGGCGGGCGTGGCGGTCACTTCGCAGGTGACGATCGACTCCGACGCCGAATCCGGCTCGTCGACAATAGATCCCGCCTATCTCGAGCAGACTCTTCGCCTCGGGGAGGTGTCGACGCGATGATCTGGACAGCAACTCGCGGTGGACGAGTGGATGTCGCGACACTGCGCAGAGTCGGTATGCGGCTCGGGGTTACCACCTGGCCGGTTGTCCTCGACCTGTTCGCCATCGACGACGACGCCGAGCGTGCGCGCGCCGCGGACATTGTGGCCGACTCCCGTATCGCAGAGCTTCGACTCATCGACGACCTCGGCGATCCAGCGCCGTGGCTTGTGGCGGCGTTGCGAGTACTCGCCCGGCCTGAGCGAGAGTTGGAGATACGAACATTCACCGAATCCGACACCATCCGTGGGTGTCTCGCGCGGCGCGACGGCGAGCATGTCTTTGCGGTCAGGCGCGGCGACACCATCGACATCACGGTCGTGGAACTCAACGACGGTGCCGGAATCTCGGCGCTGGTACGTCGGCATTGCACGGATCGCGGTGACGACGGAAGAGCTGACCGGTCCGTAGTGCCCGCGGAGCCGCTCGAATTCGGTGCACTCGCGTGTCCGTGCGACGAACTCGCAGATCGCCTGGGGCGCTGTCTGACCACCGGGGAGGTTGCGCGAACACTGACGCGATTGGGTATGCCGCCGAGCGATTCCGGCACTGTGGCACGTGCTTTCGCGACTATCGAGCGTCGTACAGAGATCGTCGCGGTCTCCCGGCGCGACGGCCTGCTCACGCAGTCCCCGGGAGCGCTCGGCGTCATCGACACGTCTCGCGGTCGAATCATCGCCGGTCCCAGTAGATCTCCCGACGGCAGGGTGTGGACCACGCTGTCGCCGGGTTCGGGTCATCGCATCGGCCAGGCAGTAGGTCTGCTGATCGAGACCCTTCCCGACGGCTGGTGGTCCCGGTGAACTCCGGGCCATACGTGCGGGAAGCGACATCGGAACCGATTCCGATCGTCGTGCACACCAGCGGTATCTGAGTCGCGGATACCGCGAGGCACCGTGATTCGGTGCTCAACCACAGGAGGATCAGGATGCTCAATCTCGGTGACAACAGCGGGGGGGCGGTCAAGGTCGACGTCGAATCGGCAATGGCCACAACGAAATCGGTTGCGGGGGTGGTCGCGGACATGCAGGAGACCATCGGCCGCATCGCACGGGCGTCGTCGAACGGCGCGGCGTCGTGGCAGGGCAAGGCGTCGGCGGCCTTCACCGATACCCACGCCGACTGGAACTCGTCGGCATTGGCGTTGCACAACGCGCTCGACGACATCCGGAACAAGCTCAGCAGCGGCTTCGCCGGCTACGAGGACAACGACGCTCAGGTCGCGAGTGGGTTCCAGCCGGGAGGTGTGCGGCTCTGACGTAGCCGCCACGACCAAACGATCTCGGACACAACGATATTCACGTTCGACACAACCATGCTCGAAAGCACTGGCCTCGAGCGATAAGAAGGGAATCCAGACATGGGACAGATCGAATACAACTTCGCGGGTCTCGGCGACCTCAGCGGCAATCTCCAGTCGGAGTTCGCGCGCTTGAGCGACCTCGCCGACGAACTCAAGCGGCAGGTCCACTCGCTCGACGGGAGCTGGACGTCGACCACGGCCAAGGCGTCGTATGAACAGGCGCAGGCGAACTGGGACCGCATCTTCCTCCAGTCGCGCGATCAGCTGTTCGGCCTCCACCGCGGCGTGCAGAACGCGTCGAACACGATGTCGGAGCTGGACGGGGCGATCGGGCGCGGTTTCGGCTCCATCTGAATGCGGCCGTCCTGGAAGGGGCGTCCTGACTGGGGGAGGCGGGGCGGTGTGGGGCCTGCGTGGTCCCACACCCACCCGCGTGAAACTCCGGCATGTTCGGTGCGGCGTAGTCGGTTAGAGTCTCAGGCGACAAGAGGCTCCGGCGACGCCTGTTCGACGGACGGGCAGTGGCGTCGATGGCAGGAGGCGCCGATGGAAGGACAACACGGTGTCGGCTGAAGGTTCGAAGAAGGCAATTCTCGCAGCGCTCGCTGCAAACGCCGGTATCGCTGTGGCCAAGTTCGTCGGATTCGCGATCACGGGATCGTCGTCGATGCTCGCCGAGGGTGTGCACTCGGTCGCAGACACCAGCAACCAGGGGCTGTTATTGCTCGGGCAGAAGCGCGCGAGCCAGGAAGCCGACCAGCTTCATCCCTTTGGTTACGGGCGCGCTCGATACTTCTATTCGTTCGTCGTGGCGTTGGTGATCTTCACGCTCGGTTCGATGTTCGCGATCTACGAGGGCATCGAGAAGATCACGCACGCAAACGATCACGGCCTCGAATCGCCGATCGTCGCGATCGTCATCTTGCTTGTCGCCATCTGCCTCGAGGGCTACAGCTTCACGACGGCGATGCGCGAGTCGCGACCTCTCAAAGGACGCGCGTCGTGGTGGCGTTTCATCCGCAACTCGAGGAACCCGGAACTCCCGGTGGTTCTGCTCGAAGACACCGGTGCGCTGATCGGTCTCGTGTTGGCGTTGCTCGGCGTCGGTTTGACCATGATCACGGGTAATGCGGTGTGGGACGGCATCGGAACGCTGGCGATCGGCGTCTTGCTCGGCGTCATCGCGATCGTGCTGATCATCGAGATGAAGAGCCTTCTGATCGGAGAGGGCGCGACGGTGGAGGAGGAGGCTGCCCTACGCGAAGCGCTTGAATCCGGTGGGGTCGACCGCGTGATCCACATGAAGACCCAGTACCTCGGGCCAGACGAACTCCTCGTCGCCGCCAAGATCGCGATCCCGGCGGGCACAGATGTCGTGGCGGTCGCGCACACCATTGACGACGCCGAGGCAAGAATCCGTACTGCCGTACCACAAGCGAGGATCATCTACCTCGAGCCCGACATCGATCGCGGGTCGGCTCAACCCGGTGCTGATCGAGCAGACACGTCTTCGCGTTAAGCCCTCACATTCCCGGCATTGTCGGTAGCGTGTGAATCCGCGATAACCGAAATGCCGGTTGCGTGAGAACACCGTCGAGTCGGGGGATGACAGTCCACTCCGATCCTGCGTCGCTCGAGAAGCGGACGATGCGTCGACGATGCTGACCTGACAGTGCTGACCAGATATGCAGGGGAGAACCACTGATGGCCAATGCGTTCACACGCACCAAGTCTGTCGAGCAGTCGATGGCCGACACCGACGAGCCAGACCACAAACTCCGCAAGGACCTGACGTGGAAGGACCTGCTCGTCTTCGGCGTCTCGGTGGTGATCGGTGCAGGCATCTTCACGATCACCGTGTCGACTGCCGGAGACAAAGCGGGACCCGCGATCTCGCTGTCGTTCATCATGGCGGCGATCACCTGCGCGCTGGCGGCGCTGTGTTATGCCGAGTTCGCGTCGACCGTTCCCGTTGCGGGGTCTGCATATACGTTCGGCTACGCCACATTCGGTGAGTTCCTTGCCTGGATTCTCGGCTGGGATCTGATCCTGGAGTTCGCGGTCGGTGCGGCTGTGGTGTCGAAGGGGTGGTCGAGCTACCTCGGCAGCGTGTTCGGCTTCTCCGGCGGAACCGTTGAAGTCGGCTCACACACCATCGACTGGGGCGCGATCCTCATCGTCGCGGGCGTGACGACGCTACTCGCCATCGGCACCAAGCTGTCGTCGCGTGTCAGCGCGGTGATCACCGCGATCAAGGTCGGCGTCGTGCTGCTCGTCATCGTCGTCGGCTTCTTCTACATCAAGACTGCCAACTACCAACCCTTCGTGCCGCCTGCCGAACACGCGGCAGGTGAGAAGGCTTCTGTCGATTCGACGCTCTTCTCTCTGATGACAGGAGGCGGCGACTCGTCCTACGGGTGGTACGGCGTGCTCGCCGCGGCGTCGATCGTGTTCTTCGCGTTCATCGGATTCGACGTCGTCGCCACCACCGCGGAGGAAACCCGCAATCCGCGCAAGGACGTTCCGCGGGGCATTCTCGGGTCGTTGCTGATCGTCACCGTGCTCTACGTGCTCGTCACGATCGTCGTCACCGGTATGGCGAGCTACAAGCAGCTCGCAAGCAGCGGTGGTGACTCGAAGAACCTCGCTGACGTCTTCGCGTTGAACGGGGTCACCTGGGCAGAGAAGGTGATCGCGATCGGCGCGCTGGCAGGCTTGACGACCGTCGTCATGGTCCTGATGCTCGGCCAGTCACGAGTCGCGTTCGCGATGTGCCGCGACGGTCTGTTGCCGCGCGGTCTGGCCAAGACAAGTCCGCGGTTCGGAACCCCCGTGCGTTTGACCGTTCTCATCGGCGTCGTGGTCGCCGTGGTTGCGGGCTTCTTCCCGATCAACAAGCTCGAAGAGATGGTCAACGTCGGAACGCTCTTCGCGTTCATCGTCGTTGCCGCGGGTGTCTTGGTGTTGCGTCGGACCAGGCCTGACCTCGAACGTGGGTTCAACGTGCCGGGAGGGCCGATCATTCCGGTGCTCGCGATCCTGGCGTGCCTCTGGTTGATGCTGAACCTGTCGGCGCTGACATGGATTCGCTTCGTGATCTGGATGGCCATCGGCGTGGCGATCTACCTGCTCTACGGAATGCGGCATTCGATGGTCGGCAAGCGGGAGCGCGGCGAGGTCGAAGGAGTTGCCGTCCACAAGCAGGCGTGAGCCTCGCCGTCGCGGGACCACAGGCACCGCGTTGCTCGCTCCCGAGGTGTGGCCAGCCTCAGCAGTGTCTGAAGTGTTAGATAGCCTCGTAGGGGAGTGACTCCCGGTTGCGCATCTCGCGTACCCGCTCAATCGGTCGTCGGCGAACAGTCGGCGCGACACCTCACACAGGCGCGTGCCCAGCGGCACACATCGGTGACATGCGATTTCACGGACAAGGGGATGACATGACCATGGTGCAGAACGAGGCACCTCAGGTGGACACCAAGAACGGCATCGACTACAAGGTCGCCGACCTGTCGCTTGCCGAGTTCGGCCGCAAGGAGATCGGGCTCGCCGAGCACGAGATGCCGGGCCTGATGTCGCTGCGTCGCGAATACGCTGACGTCGCGCCGCTGAAGGGTGCGCGCATCTCCGGTTCGCTGCACATGACCGTGCAGACCGCAGTGCTGATCGAGACCCTCGTCGCGCTCGGCGCGCAGGTTCGGTGGGCGTCGTGCAACATCTTCTCCACCCAGGACCATGCCGCAGCCGCGATCGTCGTCGGGCCGCACGGCACCGTCGACGAGCCGAAGGGCGTTCCGGTCTTCGCCTGGAAGGGCGAGACGCTCGAGGAGTACTGGTGGGCTGCGGAGCAGATGCTCACCTGGCCCGACGAGCCCGCCAACATGATCCTCGACGACGGCGGCGACGCCACCATGCTCGTCTTGCGCGGTGCGCAGTTCGAGCAGGCGGGTGTGGTCCCGCCCGCAGACGACGACGATCCCGCCGAGTACAAGGTGTTCCTCGAACTGCTGCGTGCCACTTTCGCCGAGGACAAGACCAAGTGGACGAAGATTGCCGAGTCGGTCAAGGGCGTTACCGAGGAGACAACCACGGGTGTCCTGCGGCTCTACCAGTTCGCTGCTGCCGGTGAACTGTCGTTCCCCGCGATCAACGTCAACGACTCGGTCACCAAGAGCAAGTTCGACAACAAGTACGGCACACGCCACTCGCTGATCGACGGAATCAACCGCGGCACCGACGTCCTCATCGGCGGCAAGAAGGTGCTGATCTGCGGCTACGGAGACGTCGGCAAGGGTTGCGCTGAGTCGCTCGCAGGGCAGGGCGCTCGCGTGCAGGTCACCGAGATCGATCCGATCAACGCACTGCAGGCGCTCATGGACGGATTCGACGTCGTCACCGTCGAGCAGGCGATCGGCGACGCCGACATCGTCGTCACGTCGACGGGCAACAAGGACATCATCCTGCTCGAGCACATGAAGAAGATGAAGAACCAGGCCATCCTCGGCAACATCGGTCACTTCGACAACGAGATCGACATGGCAGGCCTGGAGAACTCGGGCGCGACCCGCATCAACATCAAGCCGCAGGTCGACCAGTGGATCTTCGGCGACGGCAAGTCCATCCTCGTTCTCAGCGAGGGCCGACTGCTCAACCTCGGCAACGCGACGGGCCACCCGTCGTTCGTGATGAGCAACAGCTTCTCCAACCAGGTGATCGCGCAGATCGAGCTGTGGACCAAGAACAACGAGTACGACAACGAGGTCTACCGGCTGCCCAAGCATCTCGACGAGAAGGTCGCGAAGATCCACGTCGAGGCGCTCGGTGGCACTCTGACCAAGCTCACCAAGGAGCAGGCGGAGTACATCAACGTCGACGTCGAGGGTCCGTACAAGCCCGAGCACTACCGCTACTGATCGGTCCGCTCGCGACCCACCAGGGGTGACGCGAGCCGGAACCGACCGATACGAGCCGGGGGCGTCGACACCAGTTGTCGACGCCCCCGGCTCGTTGTGGGAGCGGTGCGCTCGCGTGCCTTATGTGCTGAACGAGGGCTCGGCGTTGGGGCAGAAGTACCAGGTGCCCTTCTCGTTGCTGAACGTCGCCTTGGCGGTCTTGGTCTGGGTGGCTCGGACGCCGTCGGTCACGTGGGTGTCGACGAGCGACCGCGCGACGTCGCCGCTGACGAGTACGGCCGACATGCCGTCGAGCACCACGGTGCCCCTGCCCTGAGGTGTCCGAACCTGGTCGCGCAGCCCGGCGCATGTCGCGGCCTTGATCTGATCCAGGTTGCCCGAGTTGTATGCGTCGAGGTAGCGCTGCATCGCCGCACGGACCGCCACGGCTTGCTTGTCATTTGCGGGCGCGTCGGCAGAGTCGTCGTTCGGGCCGCCCTGAGTGCCCGCACCGCCCTGATCAGAATCGCCGGGTGCAGTCTGTCCGGGCGACGCGGTCGCAACCGTCGATGTCGAACCGCTGCTGATCGACGTGAGAGCGACGACGAGCACCACGCCGAGGGCCAGGATCGCCACGACACCCGCCACGATTCCCGCGATCAGGCCCCGATTCAGAGTGGACTTGGTGGTCTGCATCTGCGCGAACGGTGAATCCCACCCGGGCGGCACCGCCTGCTGCAGTCCCGGATGCTGTGCGCCTGGATGCGGCCCCTGATAGGTGGGGCCCGCCGGGTACGCGGGTCCTCCCGCATATGGCTGGGCACCCGGGTATGGCTGGGCGCCCGGGTACGGTTGCGGCGCCGATGGATGTTGCTGCGAGGTCGGGTACTGCCCCTGGGGCGGCGGTGTGCCGCGTCCCGGTCCGGGCGGGTAGGTCATCTGGCTCCTTGGCCGATGGTGTCGTCTTCGACGTTATCGAAGAGGTGAGCGGCCGCCCCAGAACCGTCATTCACTGGTGCAGTCATTCGAGCATCAGACGCGCAACGAGGCCTGCTGGTTCCACCGAATCTGCAGAATCTGTGCCGACCTCGATCCACGGCGACGCCCAGCTCTGCTCGGCGAGTTGTCGATACACGGAGTCGACGCGCATCTGCAGGTCGTCGTCGCGTTCGTATGCGTCACGTGCTCGCGACGGGTCGAGTGCCGCACGCGAGCGTGCGCGTTGCATCGCGACGGTCGCGGGCACTCCGAGCAGCAGGTGCTGGTCGGGGAGGGGAACGTCGAATCTGCCGAACTCGAGGTCGGCGACCCAGCGCACGACGTCTCCGGATGCGTCCTGTCGCAGTCGGCCCGCGCTGTAGGCGGCATTCGACGCGACGTATCTGTCGAGGATCACGACGTCGGATTCGGTGAGTGCCGTGCGGATCTGTGCGGCGGCGTCGGCGCGGTCGAGTGCGAAGAGCAGCGCCATGGCGTTGACGCTCTGGCGTAGATCGCCATGCTCGCCGTGCAATGCTTCCGATGCGACGTCGGCGAAAACCGACGAGCCGTATCGCGGGAAGGTGAAGGTCGACACCGCGGCGCCTCGTCGTGTCAACTCGTTGACCACGCCGGTGACCAGCGTGTTCTTTCCTGCGCCGTCCAGCCCTTCCACCGCGATGAGTACTCCCACGATCGCATGGTAGGCGGGGAGGCGGTGAGAACGCGCGAGCGCGCGTCGGCGCGTCAATCACGACGGTTCGATCACGGAAGTGTCACCATTGAAGTCATGAAGCCTCGCATCCTCGTGGTCGACGACGACGCCGCGCTCGCCGAAATGCTGACGATTGTGTTGCGGGGCGAAGGTTTCGAACCCTTCGTCGTCTCCGACGGAACACAGGCGTTGACCGCGGTTCGAGAGGTTCGTCCCGACCTCGTCCTCCTCGACCTCATGCTCCCCGGGATGAACGGGATCGACGTGTGTCGTGTGTTGCGGGCTGATTCGGGTGTGCCGATCGTGATGCTGACAGCGAAGTCCGACACCGTCGACGTCGTGCTCGGGCTCGAGTCGGGTGCCGACGACTACATGGTCAAGCCGTTCAAGCCCAAGGAACTCGTCGCGCGGGTGCGTGCGCGCCTGCGTCGCAACGACGAGGAGCCGGCCGAATTGCTCTCGATCGGCCCGGTGGAGATCGATGTGCCCGCACACAAGGTCACTCGTGACGGTGTGCCCATTTCGCTGACGCCACTCGAGTTCGATCTCCTGGTGGCGCTCGCCCGCAAACCACGCCAGGTGTTCACCCGTGATGTGCTGCTCGAGCAGGTGTGGGGATACCGGCATCCGGCGGACACTAGACTCGTCAACGTGCATGTCCAGCGTCTACGCGCCAAGGTCGAGACCGACCCGGAGAATCCCGAGGTCGTCCTGACGGTGAGGGGGGTCGGCTACAAGGCCGGCCCGCCGTGATCGGTCGTTCTCGGCGTCGCGTCAACAGCACTCTCGGTCGGTTCACCCGCGCGGCAGGCGGCGTAGGCCGGACATTCGGCCGCATGTGGCGGCGTTCGCTCCAGTTGCGCGTCGTCGTATCGACGCTTGCGTTGTCGTTCGTCGTGCTCCTCATCCTCGGGTTCGTGCTGATGAGTCAGATCACCGACCGGCTTCTCGAGGTCAAGTTGGGTGCCGCGACCGAAGAGGTTGAGCGTGCGCGTGTCGCCGTCGAACGCGATCTCGCGAGCGGCGACGGCAATACCTCCGTGCAGAACCGGCTCCGGCAGACGAGGTCGTTGCTGACCGACCGCGACGTCGACACCAGCCAGACGTCGGGAACTGTCGGCACCTTCGACAGTGTGCTCATCGTGCCTCGCTCGGGCAGCGATGGTTCGCAGTTCGGCGTCGGCCCTATTTCGGAAATTCCGCGCAACCTGCGCGACATGGTTCAGGGCGGACAGGTCGCCTATCAGTACACGCGCGTCGCCGACGGTACCGGCGGATCGATCCCCGCGCTGGTCATCGGCACACCGACCAACTCGTCGGTTCCCGGGCTCGAGCTCTACCTGGTGTTTCCGCTGACCACCGAGCAGAACACGGTCGATCTGGTGCGTGGCACGCTGCTCACCGGCGGCGTTGTGCTGCTCGGCCTGCTCGCGGCCATCGCGTGGTTGGTCTCGCGGCAGGCCGTGATGCCTGTGCGGTCGGCGTCGAGGATTGCCGTCCGCTTCGCCGATGGGCGCCTCAAGGAACGAATGCCGGTGCGCGGCGAGGACGACATGGCCCGCTTGGCCATGTCGTTCAACGACATGGCCGAGAGCTTGTCCAAGCAGATCACCCACCTCGAGGAATTCGGTGGCCTCCAGCGACAGTTCACCTCGGACGTCAGCCACGAACTGCGTACACCGCTGACCACCGTTCGTATGGCCAGCGACGTGCTCTACGAGGGCCGCGACGACCTCGACCCCGTGCGTAAACGATCCGTCGAACTACTCGACAAAGAACTCGACCGCTTCGAGACGTTGCTCAACGAACTCCTCGAGATCTCCCGACACGACGCCGGAATGGCCGAACTCGCCGCTGAACGGATGGACATGGCCATCCCGATCGACGGAGCGCTTGCGACGGTCTCGCACCTCGCCTCCGACACGGGAACCGAGATCATCCTCGACCTTCCGGCCGAACCGGTCATCGCCGAGATCGACCCACGCCGTGTGGAACGCATTCTGCGCAACCTGCTCGCCAACGCCATCGACCACGGCGAACGCAAACCCATCACGCTCACCATGCGATCCGACGGCGACGCCGTTGCCATCACGGTGCGTGACCAGGGCATCGGGCTGCGCCCCGGCGAGGAGAAACTCGTGTTCAACCGCTTCTGGCGGTCCGACCCGTCGAGGTTCCGTCGGTCGGGTGGCACCGGGCTCGGTCTCGCGATCAGCATCGAGGATGCCCGCCTGCACCAGGGGCGTCTCGACGCGTGGGGCGAGCCCGGTAAGGGTGCGTGCTTCCGACTGACCATCCCGTTGATCCGTGGACACAAGGTTCTCGGCAGCCCGCTGCCGCTCAAACCGGTCGGCCAGCCGGTCCGCAGTCTGCCCGCGAAGTCGTCGACGAGGACGAGTGCCACGCGACTCGACGACGCCGGGACGTCTGACGCCGGGACATTTGACGCCGACGACAGTCATGACGCCGACGCCGGGCCGGATACCGCCGACAGGTCCGACGCGAGCGACAGGGAGCAACGGTGAACGCGCGCGTCCACGCCGCTACGTCACGACGACTCGCCACACTGGTCGGGCTGCTGGTGATGGCGATTGTGCTCGCGGCCTGTGGCGGCGTGCCCGACAATTCGTCGCCTCAGCCCATCGAATCCTTTAAGCGCGAGGGACCGACGAACGCGGTTCCGGTTCCGCAGTCGGATATGGATCCCGAGGCACTGGTACGTGCGTTTTTGGAAGCCACGGCGTCGCCGACGGACGGGCATGCGGCCGCCCGCCGATTCCTGACGGCACCGTCGGCGCAGCAGTGGGACGAGCGCGGCGACGCCATCATCCTCGACGAGATCAACACGTTCGTCGATCAGCGAAGCCAGAACTCGGTGCGTATGCGTCTGGTCGGCGACAACGTCGGAGTGCTCAAGTCCAACGGGCAACTACTGCCTGCCAGCGGGCGGGTCGAGACCACGATCAGTCTTGTTCGCGTGGGGGAGCAGTGGCTGATCGACGGCCCGCTGCCCAACGGCGCGATGATCGACAGGAGCCGGTTCGTCGCGACCTACCGTTCGGTGTCGCTGTACTTCACCGATCGCACCCATCAGCACCTGGTGTCGGACCCGCGGTGGTTGTACGGCAACCAGGACGCCGACCCGACGGTTCTGCTCAACAGGTTGATCGAAGGCCCGGCAGAGGACCTCGCATCCGGCGTCGACAACGGCTTTCCGTCGGGGTCGGCGCTGCGCGGGCAGGCCGCGCAGATCTCCGGCGGCGGTGTTCGCGTCGAACTGACCGGCCTCGGAACCCTCGGAGTTCGCGACCGAACATCGCTTGCCGCGCAGATCATCTGGACCCTCAACGCCGCGGACATCGGTGGACCGTATGTGATCAACGCGGACGGAGCGCCGCTCGTCCCGGAGCGCAGCGCCGGATGGCAGCCCGCCGACGTCAAAGCGTTCGACCCGCTCGCGACGCCAACCACCGATGTCGGGCTCAACATCGTGCGCGACGGAGCGCTGCTCAAGGTCACCGACACCGGGACCACGCCGTCGGGCGGATCGCTGGGTACCAGCCGCGACGTCCGGTCGGCGTCGATTTCCTCCGACGGCAAGGCGGTGACGGCGGTCGTCGCCTCCCGCGGCGGACCCGGCCTGCAACTGGTGTTGGGGACGTATGGCGGTGAAGTCTCGCCGCTCACCTCGGGTACGTCGATCACGCGTCCATCGTTCGGGGGAAACCAGGGGAACGACGCCGTGTGGGCGGTCGTCGACGGCAAACCTGTTCGCGTTGTGCGCGATTCCCAGAACTCCGGTCAGGTGGTGTCGACGGTCGACGAGGCGTCGATCGCGACGATTGCCCGTGGCCCGATCACCGAATTACAGGTGTCGCCCGACGGTGTCCGTGTCGCACTCATCGTCGGCGGACAGGTGCTGCTGGCGGTCATCGCGACCAACGAGGACGGCCAGGTCACTCTGGCCAACCCGCGGATCGCCGCGTACAACGTCGGCAATCAGGCCGTGTCGCTGTCGTGGGCCACGTCGTCGACTCTCATGGTCGCCCGCGATGCCTCAGACTCCCCGGTGGTGCAGTTGCCGATCAACGGTGCTCCCGCGTCCGGCTTGATCAGCGGAAACGTGGCACCGCCCGTCCGGGCGGTCACCGCAGATGCCAGCAACGTGTACATCGGTGACCAACGCGGGATATTGCGTCTCGGCAGCACCAACGGACAGCCCGATCAGTATTGGACAGAGGTCGAGCCCGCCATGTCGCCGACCGCGATCCCCGTGCTGCCCTGAGCCTCAGACGCCCTCATGCGCCTGCGATGACGACGACGAGGTCGACGCGCACGCCGTGCTCGGCGAGTACGCGGACCGATTCAGCTGCCGTTGCCCCGGTGGTCATCACGTCGTCGACCACTACTGTCGCCGTGTGAGACGACCGGTCGGTACGAGTCGGCGGCGACCGGATGCCGACGCGCTGCGCGAGGTTTCGACGTCGCGCCCTGGCGTCGAGTCCCGCGGAGTCGCGCCCGCCCGGCCGAATGGTCAGCAGCGGACGCACCGAGACGTATCGCCCGAGCTCGGTGGCCGCACACGCGGCGATCGCTGTGACGGTGTCTCCGCCGCGGCGTCGAGCCGCGAGCGGCCGGGTCGGCGCGGGAACAAGGGATAGCCGCGACGCGGGCGGGATCTCACCCCAGCGGCCGAGCGTACGTAGCGCCTCGCTCACTGCGTGCCCCAGTGGGGCGGCGAGATCGCGTCGGCCGTGTTCTTTGAGCTCGATCACCGCCTTGCGATGAGGGCCGCGATAGCGCCCGAGTGCCCACACCCCGACTCCGACCGGGACCCTCGGGGAGAGCATGACCGGGTCGTCGGCGAGAAGCGCCGCGCAGCGCGCACACCAGCGCGGCCCGGGAACATCGCAACCGCCACAGGTCACCGGGATCATGAGGTCGACGCCCGCGCGTGCGATCGCGTAGACGTGCCGTCGGGCGAGTCCTGACATGGCGTCGAGCATGCACGCCCGGTGCGACCGAAAGCGTGGCGCGACTGCGATCCGACGCACAACTGTGGATTCACTCGAGCCTGTGGAGGACATGTCGCGCGGGCACCGATGGGCCGTTGGTCCCTTATTCGAATCAACGTGGTGACGAGCCGAGGTAACGATGGCTAACAGGCAAACTTCCGACTACGGTCAAGGGTGCAGAAGGTAGCCGAGTCCCGATACGGGAGGTGAAGCCCCTGACAGTGGTTGTCAACCGCCGGTTGGCATGAATGAGTAGCCATTTCCTGACCTCAGTAGCCGCGAATCGTCTGGTGCTTCACGCGAGTCACAGCGGGATCTCCTTGCGCACAACGGCTTTCGAACTCTCAGATCTCTCTCGAGGTTCTCGAGACGGGGTCGGGTTGTGGTAGCACACCCAGGAGGTAGTCGAATGTCGCAAGTCGTCCATCGCAAAGGTCGGCGTGAATCAAAGGTCGGTGCCACCACCGACGAGTACGACGCAGAATTCGCTTTTGTACGGCCCCCCGGAACAGTCGAGTCCGACGAGCCGGCCGAGCCGAACGCCACGGTCGTCTTCGCCGGGCGGAATGTCGAGATACCCGAGCACTACCAGATCTACGTCCGCGACAAGCTCGCGCGACTCGAGAGGTTCGACCTCAACGTCTACCGATTCGACGTCGAACTCAATCACGAACGCAATCCGCGACAGTCCAAGGCGTGCCAGCAGGTGGAGATCACGGCCACCGGCAAGGGGCCTGTCGTGCGCGCGCAGGCGTGCGCGGAGAACTTCTACGCCGCGCTCGAGGCCAGTCTCGACAAGGTCGAGTCCCGATTGCGTCGGGTGAAGGACCGCAGACGTGTGCACTACGGGAACCGTCGGCCGATCTCGGTCGCCGAGGCAACCGAGGTGGGAGCACCGCCGCTGCGAGTCGACCAACTCACAGTCGACGAGCTTTCCGGTGACCCCGGATCCGTCGACGGCACGCAAACCTGGGACGACGGCGTCGATGACCACACACCAGGACAGATCGTCCGCGTGAAGGAACACCCGGCCGTCCCGATGACCGTCGACGACGCGCTCTACGAAATGGAACTCGTCGGGCACGACTTCTTCCTGTTCCACGACAAGGAAACCGATCAGGCTTCGGTGGTCTATCGCCGCCACGCCTTCGATTACGGACTGATCCGGCTCGTCTGATCGGTGGCCACGGGGCACCGATCAGGCTCCCTTCAGGCGACGTCGGTACCATGGAATACGGCCTGCGTTCATGCACTCGCATGCACAGGCCGTATTTCGTGAGTAGTCGACATGAGTAAGGGACTCGATCCACGGTGCTGAACAAGCTGCTGCGCGTCGGCGAAGGCCGCATGGTCAAGCGACTCGATGCCATCGCATCGCACGTCGAGGCGTTGGAAGACGAGATCGCGTCGCTCTCCGACGACGACCTGCAGGCGAAGACCGACGAGTTCAAGGATCGCATCGCCAAGGGCGAGACACTCGACGAAGTGCTGCCCGAAGCATTCGCGGTCGCCCGCGAAGCCGCATGGCGCGTTCTCGACCAGAAGCACTTCCACGTGCAGATCATGGGTGGTGCGGCGCTGCATTACGGCAACATCGCCGAGATGAAGACCGGTGAGGGCAAGACCCTGACCTGTGTGTTGCCCGCCTACCTCAACGCGCTGTCGGGCGACGGCGTGCATGTCGTCACCGTCAACGACTACCTCGCAAAGCGCGACTCGGAGTGGATGGGACGCGTCCACCGCTTCCTCGGTCTCGAGACCGCCGTGATCCTCACCGGGATGACTCCGCAGCAGCGCAAGGTCGCTTACGCCGCCGACATCACCTACGGCACCAACAACGAGTTCGGGTTCGATTACCTGCGCGACAACATGGCGCATGCACTCGAGGATCTCGTGCAGCGCGGCCACAACTTCGCCGTCGTCGACGAGGTCGACTCGATCCTGGTCGACGAGGCCAGGACCCCGCTGATCATCTCGGGTCCCGCCGAGGGATCGAGCAAGTGGTACACCGAGTTCGCGCGCATTGCGCCGCTACTCGAGCGTGACGTCCACTACGAAGTCGACATCAAGAAGAAGACGATCGGCGTGCACGAGGCGGGCGTCGAGTTCGTCGAGGATCAGCTCGGCATCGACAACCTGTACGAGGCCGCGAACTCGCCCCTGGTCAGCTACCTGAACAACGCGATCAAGGTCAAAGAGCTCTTCCATCGCGACAAGGACTACATCGTCCGCAACGGTGAGGTGCTCATCGTCGACGAGTTCACCGGTCGCGTGCTCGACGGCCGTCGCTTCAACGAGGGCCTGCACCAGGCCATCGAGGCCAAAGAGGGCGTCGAGATCAAGGCGGAGAACCAGACGCTCGCCACGATCACGCTCCAGAACTACTTCCGCCTGTACGACAAGCTCTCGGGAATGACCGGTACCGCGGAGACCGAGGCCGCGGAGTTCGACCAGATCTACAAGCTCGGCGTACTCCCGATCCCGACCAACAAGCCGATGATCCGCAAGGATCAGGGCGATCTGATCTACAAGACCGAAGAGGCGAAGTTCGCCGCGGTCGTCGACGACATCACCGAACGCCACCAGGCGGGTCAGCCGGTCCTGATCGGTACGACCAGCGTCGAACGGTCGGAGTACCTGTCCCGCCAGCTCGCCAAGCGCGACATTCCGCACACCGTGCTCAACGCCAAGTTCCACGAGCAGGAAGCACAGATCGTCGCCGAGGCCGGTCGACCCGCAGCGGTCACGGTCGCCACCAACATGGCCGGTCGTGGTACCGACGTCGTGCTCGGCGGCAACCCCGACATCATCGCCGACACCCGCCTGCGCAAAGCCGGACTCGATCCGGTCAACACCCCCGACGAGTACGAGACGGCGTGGGAAGAGGCGATCACCGTCGCGCGTCGGGAAGCCGCTGAGGAAGCCGAAGCGGTGCGTGACGCGGGCGGTCTGTACGTGCTCGGTACCGAGCGCCACGAATCCCGTCGAATCGACAACCAGTTGCGCGGACGTTCGGGTCGTCAGGGCGATCCGGGCGAGTCGCGGTTTTACCTCTCGCTCGGTGATGAGCTCATGCGACGCTTCAACGGCGCGGCGCTCGAGACCATCATGAACCGCGTCAACCTGCCAGACGACGTCCCGATCGAGGCGAAGATGGTCACCAAGGCCATCCGCAGCGCACAGACCCAGGTTGAGCAGCAGAACTTCGAGGTCCGCAAGAACGTCCTCAAGTACGACGAAGTGATGAACGAGCAGCGCAAGGTCATCTACGCCGAGCGTCGCGTCATCCTCGAGGGCACCGAGCACCGCGAGCAGATCATGCAGATGATCGCCGAGGTCATCGGAGCGTATGTCGACGGCGCGACCGAGGAGGGTTACGCCGAGGACTGGGACATCGACGAGCTGTGGACCGCCCTGCGCGCGCTCTATCCCATCGAGCTCGACCCGCGAGAAGTTATGGGCGAGAACGAATTCGGTGAGCGCGACGACATCTCGGCCGATGAGCTCAAAGAGATCCTCGTCGACGACGCTCAGAAGGCGTACGAGAAGCGCGAGGAGGAGATCACAGCGATCGGTGGCGAGGACGCCATGCGACAGCTCGAACGCACCATCCTGCTGAGCGTTCTCGACCGCAAGTGGCGCGATCACCTCTACGAGATGGATTACCTCCGCGAGGGCATCCACCTGCGCTCCATGGCGCAGCGCGACCCGGTCGTCGAGTACCAGCGCGAGGGCTACGACATGTTCACCGGCATGCTCGAAGGACTCAAGGAGGAGACCCTCCAGTACCTGTACAACGTGCAGGTGCAAGCCGAGCCCGCTCCCACCGTCACACCCGCATCCGCTGCAGCAACTGCCGCTGCGGCCGCTGCCCGTCAGCCTGCGATGGCAGGCGCATCGGCATCGGGCAATGGTGCGTCGGGCAACGGTGCGTCGGGTAACAGCGAGGCACCGGCCGCACTGCGTGCCGTCGGTGTCGGCACCGAGGCCGACGTTCCGATGACGTACTCGGGTCCAGACGAGGACGGCGGCACGTCCGTGCACTCGGAGGAAGAGGAACTCGAAGACCCGGCACTCGTGTCCGCGTCGCGTCGCGAGCGTCGAGCCGCCGCGCGTGCCAGCGGAAAGCGTGAGGGCGCGAAGCCTCCGAAGTCCAAGCGACGTCGACGCTAGAAAATTCTCTGAAGTTCATGGAACCGGGCGTACCTCGCGTGCGTCCGAGTTTCCATGACCAACACCTGCACTGATCACCCGTCGCTCGAAGCGAGTCCGGCGCCGAGTCGTATCCGGATAATGGCCGCCCCCGACTACGAGATGTGCGGGCCTATGACCCGCGCAACACGTGACGAGTCGCCCGCCGCGATTCCCGCTCGCAGTGGCGCGGACATGCAGCGCCAGGAGTCGCCTCCCCGCACAGCGACCCGCGCGGCGGCCATCGCGGCACGGGAGTTCTCGGTTGGCACCCTCACGATGATCTTCGAGGTCATCTCACGTCGCCGACCCGCGTCTCACCTGCAGCATCGGGTCGGAATGCAGGTCGACGACCAGATCGACGCCCTCGCGCGGGCCAGAGCAGCGGGTGACGACATGTGCATACCCACGGTTCGACGCGTCCACGTCCAGATGTGCGACGCGGGCACCGCGGAGATCTTCGGGACATACTCGCGGCAGGGCAGGTCGCGCGCGTTCGCCGGGCGTATCGAACGCGTACCGTGCCGCGTTCGCGTCGCGGGCCAGCCTCGTGGTCGCTACAGTCCGGTGGCGACCCGCGTCGAGTACCGCTGGCAGTTGGTCGTGTTGACACTTGGATGAGTACCCTCCCGCCCGCAGCCGGCAGACGTGTCGGGTATCGCCATCACGATGTCGGCGACGGTGGTCGCAGCGCTAGGATCATCGCGTGGCGAACCGGCTGTCTCCGCGCGAGGCTATCTCCTATTTCCTCGACGGTGCGGGTGCAACCAACCATCTCGGTGCAGTCATCATCTTTCCTGGAACCAACGTCAAGAAGCGTTCCGCGACAAAGGATCTCGCGACCAACCGCGCACGGAAGAAGTCGGAACCGCCTGTACTCGACTACCCGGCGCTCGTGCGGCTCGTCGAGAACCGACTGCAACTCGTGCCGCGGTACCGCAAGGTGGTCCTGGAGGTCACCCTCGGTCTGGCCCGCCCGGTCTGGGCTGACGATCCCGATTTCGACATCAACTTCCACATCCGCCGATCGGGCTTGCCGTCGCCGGGAACGATCGCCGATCTCGAAGACCTCGTATCCCGTGTAATGTCGCGGCCCCTCGACCGCAGCCGACCGCTGTGGGAGATGTATCTGATCGAGGGGCTCGAGGACGGCGGGTTTGCGATCCTGACCAAGTCGCATCGGTGTCTGATCGACGGCGGTGGCGCCGAGATGAGCGAACTCATCTGCGACGACGAGCCCGACGTCGCCCCCTTGCCCGTGGATGTCTGGATGCCCGGCCCGCCGCCCGGCACCGCCTCGTTGGCGGTCAGTGCGCTGGCCGAGGCGTTGGCGCGTCCGGGGGAGCTGATCGACTCGGTCATCGGCGGCAACGGACTGCTCGGCGAGGCGAGGTCTGTGGTTGTGGGAACGGTCCGCCGCGCAGGACGCCTGGTGCAGCAGCTCACGGATTCTGCGCCGTCGAGTCTGCTGAACGCGCCAGGGTCGTCGACCCGCACGTTTGTCTCGGCGTCGGTCCCGCGCCGCGACGTCGCAAAGATCGCCGAGCGCAACGAATGCACCGTCAACGACGTCGAACTGGCGATCATCACGGGCGCAATGCGCCATTGGCTGCTGTCCATCGACGCGGAGGGACAGTTCGGCGACACCGTGCGCGCGGTGCTTCCGCTCGGCGCCCGACAGTCCGGGGTCCTTGCGCAGGAGGAGTCACCCGAGACGTGGATCGTCACCGACGAGCCCCGGTTCGTCACCGACCTCCCCGTGGGCGAGTCCAATCCGCTGGTCCGACTCGCGCAGGTCGCGGGACTGGCCAATCGCTACGCGCAATCGTCACGACGGGTCTCACCGTCGACGCAGCCGTTGCTGAGTGAACTGGGCGTCGTGCCATTCGCGGAGCTCAGTTCGCGCGCGTTCCGGTCACTCGACCGCCGCGGGTACAACGTGCCCGTCGCGATGAACACGGTGCCGATTCCCCCGCAATATGTCTTGGGGCACAAGGTATCCGACCTGTTCGTCGTGCCCGGCCTCGTCGCAGGGCGCGCGTTGTCGGTCGGCGTGTGCGAGTACGCGGGGTCGATCGAGTTCGGGTTCACCGCCGATCGTGGTGTGATCGACGACCCCGCGCTCATCGGTGATTACGTCCGCGAGTCGTTCGAGGAACTCGCCGACGCCCATTAGTGTTGGCAGCGGAATCCAGGTAGTGCACTGAGGATGTCGTAGGAGGAAACACGCGGTGAGGGTCTACTTTCCGGCGACGTTGACCATGCTGCTCGAACTCGACGAGACCGGAGAGTTCCGGCCCGTCGGCGGAACGGGCTTCGCACTCACCCCGGCGTTGCGCGAGTCGTATGTTGCCGGTGACGACGAGGAGTTGGCGGAGGCAGCCATCCGCGAGGCCGCGCGTGCGTCGCTGCGCCTGTTGGCAGGAGAAGCCCCCGAGCCCGGCGACCCCGACGCCGAGGCCGACCTCGAAGCCGACGAGGCGAGCGCCAAGCCCGGCGACACACCCCGCCTACCGCCTCGTCGGGCCGTCGTTGCCGCCGACGTCGATGACGCCACATTGCGTCCCGATCTCGACGACGCCGTCGTGAAGGTCGCCGGTCCGATCGCGAAGTCGGCGATCGCATCTGTGTTGGTCGACGGCGCCGACGCCGAGAGTGCTGTCCGTACCGCGGTCGTGGTCATCGACGCCGCGGACTTGGGCGACCAGGACGCCGAGCTCGCCGTCGGTGATGTGGAAGACCACGACCTGGGTTGGTACGCGACCCAGGAGCTGCCGTTCCTCCTCGAACTGCTCTGACGCGGTAGTCCCCGGAGTCCGCTCACCCCGTAACCTACGGTTGCGTAGGTTAGAGTGTTGGCGTGAGGTTTACGGGGTCCCGACAGCGGGTTCCCCGTCCAACGCGCGGTCGCACGACGAGGGAGTGGGAACGGTGAATCTGCGGGAGCTGCGGGAGCGGTTTGAAGAGCCGGTGTCTGGAGTGGCCGCGCGTAGTCGCGGAGCACGGTGGGCGCGTGCTGCGGTCGCGCGGATCACCACGCCGCTGTTGCCCGACGACTATCTCCATTTGGCCAATCCGCTCTGGTCGGCGCGCGAACTGCGCGGCCAGGTGGTCTCGGTGACTCCGGAAACCGACGACTCCGCCACCATTCGCATCAAGCCCGGATGGGGATTCACGCTCGACTACGCACCCGGGCAGTACATCGGGATCGGAGTCCTCGTCGAGGGACGTTGGACGTGGCGCTCGTATTCGCTGACGTCGGTACCCGATCTGACGCGCACAGAGGGCACCATCGCGATCACGGTCAAGGCAATGCCCGAGGGCTTCCTGTCGACGCACCTGGTCAAGGGGCTCGAGCCGGGAACCGTCGTGCGATTGGCCGCACCCAAGGGCGAGTTCGTCCTGCCCGAGCCACTGCCGGACAAAGTGCTCTTCCTGACCGCCGGCAGTGGCCTGACCCCGATCATCTCGATGCTGCGCATGATGCGGCATCGCGGCCAGTCGACAGACGTGCGCGTGGTGCATTCGGCGCCGACGCCCGACGATCTGCTGTTCGCCGACGAACTCGTCGAGATGGACGAGAGCGGACTCATCGACCTGCACGTGCAGTACACGAGGGCAGACGGCAAGGTCAGCGCACAATCGCTCGACGAGCTCAGCCCCGACTGGCGGACGCGCGAAACGTGGGCGTGTGGTCCTGGCGGCTTCTTGGAAATGGTCGAGGCCGCGTTCGTCGACGCAGATGCCTCCGAGCGCCTGCACATCGAGCGATTCGCACTCGAGCGTGGCGCGGTCGGCGCGCAGGGCGGAACGGTGACCTTTGGGCGAACCGGGCAGACCGCGGAGGTAGACGGCGCGACGACCCTGCTCGAAGCGGGTGAGCAGGCAGGTGTGTTGATGCCGTTCGGATGCCGCATGGGCATCTGTCAGAGCTGCGTGGTCATGCTCGACAAGGGTTGCGTGCGCGATCTGCGGTCCGGCGACGAGCATGTCGCGGGCGAACGAATCCAGACGTGTGTGAGCGCTGCTGCGGGCGACTGCACACTCGATGTGTGACAAACCGCCGGGACTCTCGGCGAATGCGCAGGTCAGAAGGGCTGCGGGAAGCCCGGTGACGGTGTTCCCCGCCGCAGGGGGAGCCGACACGTTAGGCTCTGTGGGCGAGGCTGTCGACCACGGAGGGGATCCGCGTGCGAGCTGAACTGATTGAACTGACCGCGACAAGTGATGTTCCGGTGCTGACCGATGGCACCATCACGCTGCGGGCACATCAGACCGACGACGTCGATCGGATCGTCGGGTATGCCACCGATTCGTTGACGATGCGATGGGCCAAGATGCCATCGCCCTATGGTCGGTCCGACGCCGAGCGGTTCATCATCAATGCACTGCAGGGATGGCGCAACGGGACGTCGATGATCTGGGCCATCGAGCACCACGGCCAGTTTGCAGGCAGCATCGATCTCCGCGGGCCCGGCCGAATTGTCGACATCGGTTTCGGGTTGCATCCCGATGCGCGCGGTGAGGGGCTCGCGCGGCGCGCGATGGTGTTGGCGATGCAGTACGCCGTCGACAACCGCGACGTCGAGGTCGTGCGCTGGGAGGCCGCCGAGGGCAACCTCACCAGTCTGCGGGCCGCACACGCCGCAGGATTCACACTGGTCGGTCGGCTGCCCGATTGGCTCGAGATGAACAGCGGCGTCGTCGACGCCTGGTGCGGCAAGTGGCACGCCGGCGAGAGTTTCGAACCCAAGACCGTCTGGCACGCAACGACTTTTGAAACCGAGCGGTTCCGGCTGCGGCCTTTGGAGGCCAAGGACGACGAGCGCATTCGAGAGACGCTCGACGACCCGATCTCGCGCAAGTACCTGTTCGGCCGGCCCGACCCGCTGACCGTCGAACATGCCGCGGCAGAGCGCACCAGGAAATGGTGGACGGCCGCGCGCGGCGAGACCTGCACGTGGGCCGTCGCCGACAAGGAGACGGACCACTACCTCGCCGATATCTCGCTGTTCAAGATCGATCCGGTGGTCGGCGCCGAGATCGGCTTCTACACACATCCCGAGGCGCGTGGTGCCGGAGTGCTCGGCGAGGCGTTCCCCGCGTCGGTGCGGCACAGCTTCGACGTTCTCGGTCTACGCAGGCTGACGATGTTCGCGGCCGACTCCAACGAGGGCAGCAAACGCCTTGCGCTGCGAGCGGGCTTCAACGAGTTCGGCACCCAGCCGCTTGCCGCGAGCTCGGCCGGCAAGATCGAGGATCTGCTCGGGTATGAACTGCTCGCAGAAGCAGGCGATCAGTAGCGTCACTGTCCCCACAAGCTGGGGCTTTCCGTGGAGTGGCAACACTGGGAAAATCGGATGAACGCGACGGATTCACCGCCGCACTCCGAAATTCAGGTGAATCATGCCTTCACAGAACAGTGCCGGAGCGGTAGTGAACGTCGACCTCTGCATCGTCGGCGCGGGAGTAGCGGGCTTGAATGCGCTCGCCGTGGCCACCGAATACCTCGACGCAGGCGCTCGGGTGGCCCTCGTCGACCGCCGTCCGGACGCGGGTGGAATGTGGAACGACACGTATTCCTATGTCCGACTTCATCAGCCGTATGAGTTCTTCACCGCCGGCGATATCGCCTGGAGGTTGCGTCGCCCGCCCGACTACCTTGCGACGAAGCCGGAGGTCCTCGACCATCTGCGGTACTGCCGCGACGTACTCGCCGAACGTATCGCGCTCGACGAGTACTACGGATGGACGATGGATCGATTCGACGAACGCGCCGACGGGGTGAGCGTTCATCTCAGCGGCCCCGACGGTGGGGAGCTGGTCGTCGATACACCGATTCTGATCAATGCCTACGGATTCAATGTGACTCCGAATCAACCTCTCGCGCTGAGTAGCGCGCAGGTGAAGTCGGTCTCGCCCGACTCCTTCGACTTCTCCCAGGCTGACTTCACCGACACCGATACCCCGGTCTGGATCATTGGCAGCGGCAAGACCGCCATGGACACCGCCTACCTGATCACGACCAGAGATCCCGGTCGTGAATTACATCTGGTGGCTGGTGTCGGGACGTACTTCAACAACCGCGACGCGACTTTCCCCGCGGGAATGCGGAGATGGTGGGCGGCCAAACCTGTCAGCCAGATATTCGGCTCAGTCGCCGACATGTACGACGGGACAAACGATGAGCAGGTGACCGCTGCCTACCGCGCGAGGTATGTGATCAGTCCGATGCCCGAGTCGCAGCGGTTCCTGAACGGCAACCTCTCACGATCTGAATGTGACGCGATCTCAGCTGCGCTGAGGAGTGTTGTCGCCGACTACCTAGCCGATGTCGTGGACCGAGATGGCATGCCGCAGTTGGTGTTCCGTAGTGGTGACGAGATTCCCGTCGTTCCGGGGAGTTGGGTGGTCAACTGCACCGGCTACCTCATTCGTGAGAAATCGGCCGACGACGATCCGTACGTCTCGAAGGGTGGTCGCGTACTCACCATCAACACCGGATCGGCCATCGTCCAGTTCTCCACGTATGCCGCGTATTTCCTCACCCACCTCGCCTTCCTTGGCAAGCTCGATTCGGTGCCGCTGTACCAAATCGACATCGGTGCGGTGTTACGCCGACATCCGCAGGCGGCTATCGGGATCAGTTGCTGTCTTGCGATGTACAACATCGGGCTGATTGCCGACGAGGTGCCGCTGAAGGTCTTCACCAACTGTGGTGTCGACTTCGACAGGTGGGCTCGGATGCCGCTGCGGCTCGCGTCGTCGGCTCAATTCATGCTGACCCATCGGCGCAAGCGCGAGAACTATCGCCGCGCGCTGGACATCGCCTCTCAGCGGTTGGGGTTCAATTGCGGGCCGCTCGTCGGCGCCCCAGCGTAGTGACCACCGCGTGACCACAGCGATCAAGGTCACTGCGCTCGTACACTGAACACGTCTGGACAGTCTGGCGTCCGTAACCTACGATTGCGTAAGTTACGCGAACGTAGCCACAGCAACGGCACGTTCGACCCTGACCATCCGCGACCAGTGAGGACGCCCGTGGCGATCACCGACATCCCGGAGTACGCACATCTGAGCAAGGCCGACATCGAAGAGCTCGGTCGTGAGCTCGACAAGATCCGCGCCGACATCGAGGCCGACCGAGGGGAGCGCGACGCGCGGTATCTGCGCAACACCATCCGCTTCCAGCGCGGTCTCGAGTTGGTCGGCCGCGGACTGATCTTCGGTTCGACGCGTCGCTCGTGCTGGTGGGCGGGCGCGACGGCGCTCGGCGTCGCGAAGATCGTCGAGAACATGGAACTCGGCCACAACGTGATGCACGGGCAGTGGGATTGGATGAATGATCCCGAGGTGCATTCGACCACGTGGGAGTGGGACAACACCGGCCCCTCGGCTCACTGGAAGCACACCCACAACTACATCCATCACAAGTACACCAACGTGCTCGGCATGGATGACGACGTGGGCTACGGCTTGCTCCGTGTGACGCGCGACCAGCGGTGGCGTCCGTTCAACTACGGCAACCTCGTCTACAACACGCTGCTCGCGCTCTTCTTCCAGTGGGGTGTTGCCGCGCAGCATCTCGAGATCGGCAAGAAGCGTCGTACGCCGGAGGCCAAAGCGGAGTTCCGCCGCGACCTCGCCGACGTCGGCAACAAGATCGGTCGCCAGGTCGGCAAGGATTACGTGATCTATCCGGGTCTTGCGGCTGCGGCAACCGCCGCGGTGACCAAGGGCGACGTCCGGGCGTCGGCCCGCGCCTACGGCAAGGCCGCCACCGCCAACGCGCTGGGCAATGTCATCCGCAACGTGTGGAGTAATGCGGTCATCTTCTGTGGGCATTTCCCCGACGGTGCGGAGAAATTCACCAAACAGGACATCGACAGCGAGACCCAAGCCGAGTGGTATCTGCGACAGATGTTGGGATCGGCCAACTTTCGCTGCGGATTCCTGCTCGCTTTCATGAGTGGAAATCTCTCGTATCAGATCGAGCACCACATCTACCCCGACCTCCCAAGCAACCGGCTCGCCGAGATTGCCGTCCGCGTCCAGGCTCTGTGCGACAAGTACGACCTGCCCTACACGACGGGGTCGTTCCCGCTGCAGTACGCGAAGTCGTGGCGGACGATCGCCAAGCTGTCGTTGCCCGACAAGTACCTCAAGGCGACCGCCGACGACGCTCCCGAGACGGCGTCGGAGCGTCGTTTCAAGACCGAGCTCGACGAGGGAGTTCGCCTCGAGTCGGTCGTCGACCCGGTGAGTGGACGTCGACGCGGCTTGCGCAGCGCTATCCGGTCGCTGCGTGATCGGCGCCGAGGACGTCCGGCAGCGCCGAGGCTCATTACGGAACGTTCAACGCGCGCTGCCTGATCGTGAATCCGGGCGACCCCACGCTACCTGTGGTTACTCGCGGGTAGCATGGGTGTCGCACACACGCGGCGTGCGACATAATGGAGTGCAATGGCTATCACCGACATCAATGAATACGCACATCTGACTGACGCGGATGTCGAGGCCTTGGGCGCCGAACTCGATGCGTTGCGGCGCGAGATCGAAGCCGATCGCGGCGAGCGCGATGTGCGTTATCTGCGCAGGACGATTCTCGCTCAGCGTGCCCTCGAGGTCGCGGGTCGGCTTGCGTTGTTCGGTTCGCACCGTCGTTCACTGTGGCTGCTCGGCACCGGTTCGCTGGCGCTGGCCAAGATCATCGAGAACATGGAACTCGGCCACAACGTGATGCATGGCCAGTGGGATTGGATGAACGATCCCGAGGTGCATTCCACGACGTGGGAGTGGGACATGGTGTGCGCGTCGCCGCACTGGAAGCACTCGCACAACTACATCCATCACAAGTACACCAACGTCATCGGGATGGATCACGACGTCGGCTACAAGACGCTGCGCGTCACGCGCGACGAACCGTGGCAGGCCAAACGTGCGATCCAGCCGGTCACCAACCTCCTATTGGCTGCCGGGTTCGAGTGGGGAATCGGACTACACGATCTCGAGATTGCGGACGTCATCGCGGGCAAGAAGTCCAAAGAGGTTGCGATACCGCAGATCAAGGAATTCCTGCGAAAGATCGGCAAGCAGGTCGGGAAAGATTACGTGCTCTTCCCCGCGTTGACCGGTCCGAACTTCGTGCACACGCTCACCGCCAATGTGACCGCGAACGTGATCCGCAATGTGTGGGCGTATGTTGTGATCTTCTGCGGGCACTTCCCCGACGGCGCAGAGAAATTCACGGCCGACACCCTCGACGACGAGACGCCCGGCCAGTGGTATCTGCGACAGATGCTCGGCTCCGCGAACTTCAACGCCGGCCCGGCGATGGCATTCATGTCGGGCAATCTCTGCTACCAGATCGAGCATCACCTCTACCCGGATCTGCCGAGCAACCGCCTCGCCGACATCTCGGTCCGCGTCCGCGAACTCTGCGACAAATACGACCTGCCCTATACGACGGGATCGTTGTGGGTCCAGTACCTCAAGACGCTGCGGACCATCAACAAGCTCGCACTGCCCGACCGCTTCCTGCGTGATACGGCCGACGACGCACCCGAGACCGCGTCGGAGCGACGCTTCGCAGGTCTCGACAAGGCGATGGGTCTCAAGACCGCCATCGGCGAGGTGCGTCGACGACGTCGGCTGCGTCGTCGGGCTGGTCGGGCCTAGCTGGTCGCAGCCTTCACGCGCAGGCGGCTGTGTGCCGCGACGCCCTGCACCGGGTGGTCGCGTTCGACGCGGGCGAAGACGGCCCACAGGATCATCCCCGCTATTGCCGTTCCAGCGCCCGCCGCGCACACCAGTGCCCATCCGCCGGTCTGGTACGCCCAGCCGCCGAACGCCGAACCGAGGACTCCGCCTGCGAAGTAGGCGACCATGTACGCGGTCGTCAGGCGTGATCGTGCTTCGTCGTCGAGCGAGTAGACGGCGGCCTGGTTGGCGATCTGCACTCCCTGGACACCGAAATCGAACACCAGCAGCGCGATGATCAGCACGATCACCTGATGCGCTCCCCAGTAGAGCAACGCCCAACCGACGAGTTCGACGGCCCAGACGCCGTACTGGGTGTGGCGTAGGTACCCGCGGTCGGCGAGCTTGCCGACACGTGGCGCGGCCAGGGCACCTGCCACGCCCGCGAGACCGAAGAGGCCGATCGCGGCGTCGGAGAAGTGATACTCCGAGCCGTGCGCGCCGGCGAGCAGAAACGCGATGGCCGTCCACATTCCGCTGAACGCGGCCATGTTCAGACCGCCGAGAAGCATGCGGTGGCGCAGCACGTTCTCGCTGCGGATCAGGGTGACGATCGACCACAGCACACGGGGATAGCTGGTCGACGACGCGTTGACCGGGGTGCGCGGTGCGAACCACCAGACCGCTGCCGCCATCGCGATCTGCACGACCGCGGCGACTGCCAGCACCGTGCGCCAGCCGCCGAGCTGCGCAACCAGGCCACTGAACACGCGCGAGAAGAGGATGCCGACGAGCAGACCGCTCATCACCGTGCCGACGATGGCGCCGCGCTGGCCGGGTGCGGCCACCGCAGCGGCCCACGGCACCACCACCTGTGCGGCCGACGCCGAGATACCGACCGCGAACACCATGATCATCAGGACCGCATACGACGGTGAGAACGCGGCAATCACCAACGCTGCGCATGAGACCACGAGAAGTCCGCCGACGAGGAGTCGTCGATTGACGAAGTCGCCGAGCGGAACCACGAGAGCCAGGCCGATGAGGTATCCCACCTGCGTGATCGACACGACGAGACCCGCCGCGGCGGTCGAGATGTGGAAGTCGTTACCGACCTCGTGCAGCAGCGGCTGCAGGTAGTAGAGGCAACCTGCCGACGACCCGGCAGTGATCGCGAAGAGCAATACGACGAGGCGGCTCAGGCGCTTGGTTTCACCGGATCGCGAGGTGGGCCCCGATTGCGTGGTGGGCACAGCCGCTCGATCGCCGTCTGCGGACGTTCCGGCCGAGGTGGAGGACGCGCACTCTGAAGAGGACATACGTCAATGGTGAGCTGTCTCCGGCATGATGGAAAGCGATGGATTTCGATACGGACATCACGTTTGTTGATACCTGTTCTCGTTGAATCGCTGAGGTGCGTAGGAGGCCGGCTATGGAACTGCGACAGCTCGAGTACTTCCTCGCGTGTTGTGACCAGGGAACTTTCACCGCGGCTGCGCGATCGTTGCATGTGGTGCAGTCGGCGGTGTCGACGGGCGTGGCCAAGCTGGAGCGCGAATTGGGAGTGAAACTCTTCGACCGCACACGCACCGTGCTCGTGCTCACCGACGCCGGTCGGGCGGCGATCGCTCCGGCCCGAGAGGCGCTACGCGCGCGAGACGAGGTGCACGACGCGCTCGCAGGGCTGCGCGGCGAGATCCGGGGCGAGGTGGTGCTCGGTGCGCTCGTCAACGTCGCGACGATCGACCTCGCGGGGGCATTCGAAGTTGTGCATCGGCGTCACCCGGGAATCTCGATCGCGATGCGCCAGAGCCCGCAGGGCAGTGCGGGCAATGTCCGGCTGTTGCGCGACGGAAGTCTCGATCTGACACTGATCGGCGGACTCGTCGACGACCTCTCGGGCATCACTGTCCATTCTTTGGCTGCGGAACCGCTGGTGCTCGTCACCCATCCCGACCACCCGCTCGCGTTGGCTGGTCGATTCGTCGCGGCCGATCTCGCCGACGAGCGCGTCATCGACTACCCGCCCGGCTGGGGTACGCGATCCATCATCGACCGCGAGATCCCGAATCGGCACTCCGTCATCGAGGTTGCCGACCAGGTGTTCGGTATTCAGTTGGCGCGCAGCGGTTTCGGCGTGACCGCCGTGCCCGCCAGCGTTGCGGCCGCCGAGTCCGGTGCGGGACTCGCCCGCTGCGTCGACCGTGATCTGACGTGGGGGATACACGTCGCGCACTCGGCGTCGAGGAGCCTCACTACCGCAGCGAGCGCGGTCCTCGACATCATCCGAGAGGTGTGCGGGCCGCCCGGCGATGTGACAGCGTGAGTGGCAGCAGCAGCACGACGACACGGCAGTACGAGGACAGGGAAGGTGCGCGATGAAACTCTCGATCCGCAATCAGCTCGCAGGCGAGGTGGTGTCGGTGACGCTCGGCGCCGTCAACGCCACGATCAAGGTTCGCCTCGACGGAGGCGACCAGATCGTCACGTCGTCGATCACCAAAGAGGCGGCAGAGGAACTGGGTCTCGCCGAGGGATCGCGCGTGTTCGCGCTCGTCAAGGCCTCCGAGGTCAGCATCGGCGTCCCCGACTAGCCACCCGCCGCACGCCGCCGGTCGAACTCCTTAAACCGCTGGTCGAGCTTGTCGAGACCACCGCCCGCCCGCTGGTCGAGCTTGTCGAGACCACCCCGCGCCGGCTCAGCCCGCCTCGCCCCGGGGGTCGCCCTGGGCCTCCGCGTCGCCCGCATCGCCCCCCGACACCGCGCGCAGCAGGTGCCGCACGGCCATGGCGCGCCGGTACGAGTGCCCGGTCAGTGAGTCCAGTGCGCACTCGGGGTCGGCGGGCGGTCCGAGGTGGGTGCAGCCGCGCGGGCAGTTCTCGATCGCTTCGTGGAGGTCGTCGAAGGCGTTCACGATGTCGTCGGCGCTGACGTGCGCCAGGCCGAACGAGCGGATGCCCGGTGTGTCGATCACCCAGCCGCGTGGCTTGTCGTCGTCGCCCGGTAGTGGCAGGGCAACCGACTGCGTCGACGTGTGGCGCCCCTTGCCCACGCCGCTGACGACCCCGGTGGCCCGTTCCGCTTCGGGGACAAGGCGATTCACCAACGTCGACTTTCCGACACCCGAGTGTCCGATGAGTGCCGTGCGGTGATCGGTGAGCAAGGCCAGCACGTCGTCGAGCGGATCGTCGCGGCCCGCACGCACAACGGGTAGGTCGAGATCCGCGAATGCGGCAGCGAACTCGTCCGAGGAGGCGAGGTCGGTCTTGGTCAGACACAGGATCGGCGACAGTCCGCCGACATACGCTGCCGCGAGCGCTCTTTCGACGAATCCGGTGCGTGGGGGAGGGTCGGCCATCGCCGTGACGATGAGGAGTTGATCGGCGTTCGCGACGACGATGCGCTCGTACGGATCGGTGTCATCGGCGGTGCGGCGCAACACAGTTCGACGCTCCGCCACCTTCACGATGCGTGCGAGGCTCCCGGAATCCCCGGAGAGATCGCCGACGAGAGACACGTCGTCGCCGACCACCACAGGCGTGCGGCCGAGTTCGCGGGCGCGCATCGCGACCACACGTCGGTCGGGGTCTCCGTCGATCACGCAGCCCCAGCGGCCCCGGTCGACCGAGACGACCATCGCATGTTGCGCGTCGTCGTGTGTCGGTCTGGTCTTGGTGCGTGGTCGGCTGCCCTTGCCGGGACGAATCCGCACATCGGATTCGTCGTAGCTGCTCGCGCGGCGGCTCACCGGCATCCTCCGTCAGGACACACTGTGAAAACCTTTGCCGCGCGGTAGATCACGGATGTCCGACCATCTGCTGCCACATCCCGGGGAAGTCGGGCAACGTCTTCGACGTGGTCTCGATGTCGTCGACGGTGACGCCGGGGACCACCAGGCCGATGATCGCGCCCGCGGTTGCCATGCGGTGATCGGCGTACGAATCCCATTGTCCGCCATGTAGTGGCGCTGGTCGGATGATGAGTCCGTCGTCGGTCTCGGACACATCGCCGCCGAGTTTGTTGATCTCGGTGGCGAGCGCGGCAAGCCTATCGGTCTCGTGGCCGCGAAGGTGGGCGATGCCACTCAGCACGGATTCCCCATCGGCGAGCGCGCACACCGCGGCGATCGTCGGTGTCAACTCGCCGATGTCGCGGAGATTGCGGCTGATCCCCGTGAGTCTTTCTGGCCCGCGCACCGTCAGCACGCCGTCGAAAAGCTCTACGGTGCAACCCATCTCGGCGAGAATGTCGGCGATCTGTGCGCCCGGCTGCGTTGTTGTCGCGGGCCAACGCGGGATGCCGACCTCACCTCCGGTGACCGCGGCTGCCGCGAGAAACGCTGCGGCATTGGACAAGTCGGGTTCGACGGCGACGTCGACCGCTTTGATCACACTCGGGGGTACGCGCCAGGTATCGGGTTGTGACGTGTCGACGACGACCCCCGCGGTGGCGAGCATCTCGACGGTCATGTCGATGTGCGGCGTCGACGGTACCGGCGCGCCGACGTGTCGCACCGTGATCCCGTTGTCGAATCGTGCTGCGGCAAGCAGGAGTCCCGACACGAACTGCGACGACCCGGACGCATCGATCGTGACCGTGCCGCCGGCGGCCGATCCCGTGCCGTGGACCACGAACGGCAGGCTGTCGCCGTCGACGCCCACCCCGAGGTCACGCAGAGCGTCGAGGATGGTGGTGAGTGGACGCTGTCGGGCCTGTGGGTCGCCGTCGAATGCGACGTCGCCGGAGGCGAGCGCGGCCACCGGCGGCAGGAAGCGCATGACTGTTCCGGCCAGGCCGCAGAACACCTCGCCCGCATGCATCGGCAGCGGTTCGATGGAGACGGTCGTCGGATCGGCGGGATCGACGCGCACCCCGATCCCGAGTTCGGTGAGCGCCGACAGCATGAGGTTGGTGTCGCGACTGCGCAGGGTTCCGGTGATTGTCGACGGTCCGTCGGCCAGCGCGGCGAGCACCAGGGCGCGATTGGTGACGGACTTCGAGCCTGGCAGGTCGACGGTGGCCTGAATTCGGCCGTCGGCGAGGGGCGCAGTCCAGATGCTCATGCGTTCAGTCTCGCATGTCGTGGTTGCACCGTCGGATGCCCAACTCAGCGGTTGTCCAATCGCAGCGGATGGTCGGCAGGTACTTCGACGAGGATGAGGGTGCGACCGTCGGGGTCGACGATGTGCATTTCGATGAGGCCCCACGGTTCGGTCAGTGCTTCCCTGCGGATGTCGACTCCCATTGCGCTCAGTTCGCGCTGGGTCGCGGCGACGTCGCGCACCTGAATCCACAGCGCGGCCCCGTTCGCGTGGCCGTCGGGCAGGTCGGTGCTCATGTGGCCGGGTACTTCGATCAGGCCATTGCCCGCGTAGAAGACCAGGCCGCCCGGGTACTCACGCGCGATCGCGAGATGGAGCTTGTGGCGGTAGAAGTGCTGCAGCGCTTCGGGATCGCGGGACCGCAACAGGATGCGACTACTCAGGATCTCCATGTCTTCAGTGTCTACACGGTTACCGACGAGTCGGACACCAGCCATCGCGGCGCGTCAGGACTTGCCGACGGTACCGGTGCACCTGCGCTGACAGGCCGACGGCGTCACTGCCCCTCGGTTGTCCCGTTGCTGCCACCGAGCGCGTGGCCACGATTGAGGTCGTTGCCGTGGCGGCCTGCTTCGTAGATCGCCTTCTCGCGGGCGATGCGATCGGTCTCGCCGATCGGTGTGGCGTCGCCGAAAGCGAACGCCGACTCGTGAGGCTGCTCGTGGGGGATGTCGGGGACGTCGGGATCGGTGCTGTCGACTTCGGGGCTGTCGGGATCGGGGCTGTCTGACATGCACCAACGATAGGACTGATCCGCTCGTGGCGCGGGGAGACGGCACAGCGACCCGTTACCGTCTAGGAATGCATCGCATCTTCACGACGAGCTTCGCCGACGTCTACCCGCTCTACGTCGCCAAGGTGGAGCGCAAGGGCCGCACCAAAGCCGAACTGGATCAGGTCATCACCTGGCTCACCGGATTCGACGACGCCGCGCTCACCCGTCACATCGAGGACGGCACCACCTTCGAGGAATTCTTCGACGACGCGCAGCTCAACCCGCGGGCAGAACTCATCACAGGCGTCGTCTGCGGTAAGCGCGTCGAGGAGATCGACGACCCGCTCATGCGCAAGATCCGCTACCTCGACAAGCTGGTCGACGAACTCGCCAGGGGCAAGGCCATCGAGAAAGTACTGCGGTAGGTCCAGCGTCGTCCCCGACCCTGGACCTACCGCAGCTCAGGCCGGTGCGTCCTGTCCGCGGCTGGAGAACTTGCCATCGGTGACGTCGTCCCACTTGTCGAACAAGCTCGTCACCTTCGGGTCGCCGAGAGCCTTGATCTCGTCGCACAGATCTTTCGGCGCCGACGGGTTGGTGACGATGAACGGGTGCAGCCCGGGGTCGTGCTCGGCCAGGATGCGTAGCGTCTGCGGACTCGTGTTCGGGTCCGCGGCGGCGAGCGCGTCGCGTGGGTCGAATGCCGCCCCGCGCGGTGCGTCGGACCCCGATATCCCGACGTTGTCGCCCGCGACGTCTATTTCACCGGTGTTGTGGTAGTCGACGGGATCGGGAGATGTGCTGCGCCAGTTGAAGACCAGGTTCAGCACGATGGCGCAGATGGCTCCGGCCGAGATTCCCGAGTGGAAGATGGTTTGGAACCAGTCGGGGAACTTGGCGTAGAGGTCGAGCGCAACGGGGACCTTGTCGTCGTTGGTGTACGACAGGCTCGCCTCGGTGAGCATTGCGACGCCGATGGAGATCGCGACCACCAGGATGTTGGAGTTGTTGAACTTGACCTTGGTCAAGGTTCGCACGCCACTGGCGGCGACCATGCCGAACAGCGCCACACCCGCACCGCCGAGCACGGGTTGGGGAATGCCCTCGATGATCGCGGCCATCTTGGGAACCAGACCCAGGATCACCAGGATGACGCCCGCGCACGTGGCAACGTGGCGCGACTTGACGTTGGTGATCGCCACCAGACCGACGTTCTGCGCGAACGCCGTGTACGGGAACGTGTTGAAGATGCCGCCGAGCACGGTGCCCGCACCGTCGGCGCGCATGCCGTCGGCCAGACGCTGCGGGGTGATCTTCTCGTCGACGATCTCTCCGACGGCCACGATGTCGCCGGTCGTCTCGGTCATGATGACCAACGCGACGATGATCATCGCGATGATCGAGCTGACGTCGAAGCTGGGGAAGCCGAAGTAGAACGGCTCGGGCACTGCGAACCACGAACTCGAGCCGACGTGGCTCCAGTCGGTCATCCCGAACGGAATCGAGATGAGTGTTCCCGCGACGAGGCCCAGGAGGATCGAGACGCGTTTGACGGCGGGTGGCCCGAATCGCTCGAGCAGGATGATGATCAGCAGCGTCAGGAAGCCGAACGCGATGGACTTGGGAGCACCGAAGTCCTCACCTTTCGCCGTGCCGCCGCCGAACCAACCCGCGGCGACGCTCATCAGCGAGATGCCGATGATCAGAATGATCGTGCCGGTCACCAGTGGTGGGAAGAATCTGATGAGCCTTCCGACTATGGGTGCCACGAGCATCATGAACAGGCCGCACGCGATGACCGAGCCGTAGATCGCGGTGATGCCGTGGTTGAGGCCGATGGTGATCATCGGGCCGACAGCGGCGAACGTCACGCCCTGCATCAATGGGAGTCGCACACCGAAGCGCCAGAATCCCACCGCCTGCACGATCGTGGCGATACCTGCGACGAAGAGGTCGGCGGTGATCAGGTGCACGATCTCGTCCGAGCGCATCTGCCCTGCGCCGACCATCGCGCCGCCGACGATCAGCGGAACGGCCACCGCGCCCGCGTACATCGCCATCACATGCTGAAGCCCCAATGGGAACAGCCGCGCCAGCGGTGGGATGTCATCGACCGCGCGGTCGGCCTTCTTGCCATGTTTGATGGTGTCTAGAACGGTCACGGATCATTGTTCTACTTTTCGGGCGTTTCGGACACGACGCGATCGTGTGACGTCCTTGTTTCCGCCAGAATATATTGCGTGGACAAGCGCACTCACCGACACAGTTTCGGGCTCCTGGTGTTTCGACGCACCGACGTTGCCGCGTCAATCGAAGCCGGTGAAGCCGGCTCTTTCGAGGGAGTCGAGGTACTCATCGCGCACCCGGGTGGTCCGCTGTGGGCGCGTAAGGACGAGGGCGCGTGGTCGGTGCCCAAGGGGCTGCCGGAGCCCGACGAGTCGCCGCTCGACACGGCGCGGCGCGAGTTCGAGGAGGAAACCGGGCACGCTGCGCCTGCAGGCGAGGTCATCGAGCTCGGCGACGTGCGCCAGAAGAGCGGCAAGGTCGTCACCGGCTTCGCCGTCGAGGGAGACCTCGACGTGTCGACAATCGTCAGCAACACCTTCGAGATGGTGTGGCCGCCGCGGTCGGGGCAGCTGCAGACCTTCCCGGAAGTCGATCGGGCGCAGTGGTGTGGCCTCGACGAGGCGCGCGTGAAACTGAACTCAGCGCAGGCGGAGTTCGTCAGTCGACTCGAGTCGGCGCTCGGCGACCGGTGAATGTCGTGCTCGCCAATCAGCGAGCCTCGCCGTTCGCTGACAACCATTGTCGATAAGGGTGTGGTGTCACTACGGTGGGATGCATGACAGATCATGCTGCGGAAACCAGGTTGGTCGGCTTGTTCAATTCGATCGGCACCGATTTCGACGCCTTGCGCCCGAGTCTGTGGGGGCCTGCCGGTCAGGCTCTGGTCGATGAACTCGACATCCGGCCGGGGGAGCGGATTCTCGACATCTGTTCGGGTACCGGTGCGAGTGCATTGCCCGCTGCTCGAGCTACCGGACCGGCGGGAACCGTCGTCGCAGTCGACTTCGCGGCCGAGCTCCTCGACATCGCGAGTACCAATGCCGCCGACGAAGGTCTGGAAATCGACTGCGTCGTCGCCGACGTCACGGGATTGAAGGCCGGAACACCGCCCTGCGCAACACCTTTCGACGTGGTGGCGTGCTCGTTCGGAGTCTTCTTCCTTCCGAACATGGACGACGCCGTGCGCAACGTGTTGAGTCTGCTGCGTCCGGGAGGACGCATGGGGGCATCGATCTGGCACGCCGACAGTCTTCGCGAGTTCAGCGAGATCTACCGCGCATCGGTCGCGGAGGTGGCAGGCGAAACCTCACATCAAGGGCCGCGCAGCGGAAGTCGGATGCCGATCAGTCACATCGACACCGAAGAGTCTGTCTCGCAATGGTTCACGACGTTGGGCGCACAGAAGGTCGACACGTCGGTGTATAGATTGCGCATCGAGTGCACGCCGGACTTCGCCTGGAAGATGGTCGTGGGCACGGGGATGCGTGGTGCACTCACGCCGCTCGACGACGAGCAGATCGCACGGGTGCGGCAGGTGTTCCTCGAACGGCTGGCACTCGAGGGGCCCGCTGAGATCAACTGCGACACACTCATCGCGGTGGCGACGGTCTGAGGTCGCCACCGCGATGAGTGGTGTTCCAGGCGGTACCTGATCTAGGTGACGGTGATCCCGCCGTCGACGGCGATCGTCTGGCCGGTGACGTAGCCGCCTGCTGCCGAGCTCAGCCAGATCGCGGTGGCTGCGAGTTCCGAGGGATCTCCCATGCGTCCCAACAGGACTCGCGGCATCTGCGACTCGATGTAACCGGGTGCGTAGGTGTCGGTCATCTCGCTCTCGAAGAACCCGGGTGCAATCGCGTTGACGCGGATACCTTTTCGGGTTCCCCACTGTTGGGCAAGATCGCGGGTGAGACCGACGATGGCGGCCTTGCTCGCCGCGTAGGCGGCCTGGGGGAGTCCTGCGGTGGTCAGGCCCAGGATGCTGGAGATGTTGACGATTGCGCTGCCCGGCTGCATGACACGGCCCGCGGCCTGAGCCATCCAGTAGGAGCCGTTGAGGTTGACGTCGATGACCGAACGGAACTGCTCCGGCGTCTCACGCGTAGCTGGTACCGCGGTGCCGATGCCCGCGTTGTTGATGAGGATGTCGACGCGGCCGAATGTTTCGACGGCGCTGTCGATCACGCGCTGGCAGTCCGCGGGGTCGGAGACGTCTGCGGCCACAGTGAGGGCTTTGCGTCCGAGCGCCTCTACTTGCGCAGCGGTCTCGGTCAGGCGGTCGGCGCGTCGGGCGGCGAGTACGACGTCGGCACCGGCCTCCGCGAAAGCCGTGGCGAAGCGGACACCGAGTCCCGACGACGCGCCGGTGACGACGACGACCTTGTCGGTGACGTTGAACAGATCGAGTACTGACATGAAGTCTCTCCTGGGTCGATCGTGCGGGGATGTGTTGTGGGTCAGAAAATCTCGGGACGCGCGTCGAGCGTCGTGCGGTCGAGCGCCGCGAGGAGGTCGAACTGTGCGTCGACCTTCGGTAGTTCGTAGGTGAAGAAGTACTGCGCTGCGACGCGTTTGCCGTCGTAGAAATCTCCGGCCTTGTCTGCGACGGCGAGCAGTTGCTCGAGCCACATCCAGGCGATGACGATGTGTCCGGTTGCTTCGAGGTACGCGGTGGCATTGGCCAGCGAGACCGCTACATCGCCTGCGGACCACACCTGCATGGTCACGGTGACGAGTCGTTCGACGCGCCTGCGCAATTCGTCGGCCAGCGCTGCGGTGGGGTTCGAGGCCGCGCGGTCGATGGTCTGGGTGATCGTGTTCGCGAGCAGTTCCAGGCCCGCGCCGCCGTTCATGACGACCTTGCGGCCGAGTAGATCGAGTCCGTGGATGCCGTGCGCGCCCTCGTGGATGGGATTGAGACGGTTGTCGCGGTAGAACTGCTCGACGGGGAACTCGCGGGTGTAACCGTAGCCGCCGTGAATCTGGATGGCGAGATCGTTTGCGGTCAAACACCATTGGGATGGCCACGACTTGGAGATCGGCGTGAGTACATCGAGCAGCAGGCCCGCTCGGGCTGCCTCGTTTGCGTCTCCGGTCTGCTGCAGATCGACGAGCTTGCCGGAGTACAGGCCGAGCGCGAGTGCTCCTTCGACATAGGCCTTCTGCGCCAACAACATTCGTTTGACGTCAGCGTGCTCGATGATCGGTACGGGCTTGGAGGTCGGGTCCTTCTGGTCGACAGGACGCCCCTGCGTGCGGACCTTGGCGTACTCGAGGGAGGCGAGGTAGCCCGCGTAACCCAGTGATGTTGCGAGGAATCCGACGCCGATGCGCGCCTCGTTCATCATGTGGAACATGTACTGGAGGCCCTTGTGCTCCTCGCCGACCAGGTAGCCGACCGCGCCGGGAACGGAGTGAGCGGGCGGAGTTGATTCAGCGCCGGGAACGGGTGAGTCTGCTGTGCCGTAGGTGCCGTCGCCGAAGTTGAGGAGGCAGTTGGTGGTCGCGCGCTGGCCCATCTTGTGGTTGAGGCCGACGAGTGCGACGTCGTTGCGGGTGCCGTCCGGCAGGTACTTGGGGACGATGAACAGCGAGATCCCCTTGACTCCGGGCTTGCCGCCCGGGGCCTTGGCGAGCACGAGATGCACGATGTTCTCGCCGAGTTCGTGGTCGCCTCCCGAGATCCACATCTTGGTCCCGGTGATGCGGTAGGTTCCGTCGTCGGTCGGTGTCGCCTTGGTCGTGATGTCGGCGAGGGAGGATCCGGCCTGCGGCTCGGACAGGCACATCGTGCCGAAGTAGCGCCCCTCGACCATTGGGCGCACCCAGGTGTCGATCTGCTCTGGTGTGCCGTACTCGGCGATCAGGTTGGCGTTGCCGATCGTGAGGAACGAGTACGACGACATGCCTGCGTTGGCTGCCTGGAACCATGACTGCGCAGCGAGGCTGACGACGGTGGGCAATTGCATCCCGCCGAGCGACTCGTCGAACGAGCCCGCACCCAGGCCGGCCTTGATGAACTCGGCGATGCCCGACTGGATTTCCTCGGGCAAGACGACGGCGCCGTCGTCGCCGACGTAGGGCTCCTTGGTGTCGCCGAGGCGATTGACCGGCGCGAAGCGTTTGGTCGCGAGGTCGGCGGCGAGTTCGAGTACGGCGTCGAACGTGTCGCGTGAGTGTTCGGCGAAGCGTTCGCGCTCGGTCAGTGACTCGACGTCGAGCCACTCGTAGAGCATGAATTCGAGGTCGCGCTTGGAGATCGGTTCGGCCATGACACTTTCCTTGGGGCAGCGGATTGCTGACTGCTCGACACGACGATCCGATCAGACGTGACGGAATCGTCGTCCTAAGCAGTCGCTCATTTTATGAGCACTCGCTTATACTGCCTGGTGTGCCGGTTGGGGTCAACCATCGGCCGGGAATTCGACGAGCGAAATGGGGTGACGGCGACGTGACGACGAGGGAGTCTGCTGCAGCGCAGCGCATCCGCGATGCGGCGATCGTGTCGTTCGCTCAACTCGGCTATGCCGGCACGTCGACCCGTCAGATCGCGGCGTCGTTGAAGATGAGCGCCGCGGCGATGTACCCGCACTTCCGCTCGAAAGAGGACCTGCTGTACTCGATTGCCCTCGACGGACACCGCAGCGTCTACGAGGCGCTCCGCGAAGTCGACGACCCGACGGACCCCTACGCCGTTCGTCTGGAGAACGTCGTGAGCGCCTTCGCGCGGTGGCAGGCCGAACATCACGAGCTGGCCAAGGTGGTCCAGTACGAGCTGGGTGCGCTCACCGCCGATCACTACCGCTCGATCAGCGCGGTTCGACGTAAGACGACAGCGATTCTCGCGACCATCGTCGCCGGAGGGGTCGCGGCCGGCGAGTTCGCTGCCGACGACCCCGACGATGTCGTGCTCGCCATCTCGTCGCTGTGCGTCGACGTGTGCCGCTGGTTCCCCAGCCGTGATCGCCGCGATCCCGGCACTTTGGGCACGGCGTACGCGCGTATGGCCCTGCGCATGGTGCTGGCGCGCCAGAGCTGATTCGACGCCCAACCGCACGCTCACCCGTTTCCTTCCGGCTTATTGAATTCAATAAGCCGGAAGGAAACGGGTGAGCGGGACTGCACCACTGTTGAATCAGCCGTGTCGGTTACCTCGCGGACATGATCCTCAGCCGCGCGCGATCCACGTCGTCTTGAGTCCGGTGAACTTCTCGATCGCGTGGACCGACAGGTCCGAACCGAACCCCGACGCGCCGAAGCCGCCGAAAGGCGTTCCCGGAGAGAGGGCGTCGACGGTGTTGATCGAGACGGTTCCGGCGTGCAGAGTGTCCGACATCCGTAGTGCGCGGTCGAGATTCGACGTCCATGCCGATGCCGCGAGCCCGTACGGAGTGTCATTGGCCAGGGCGACGGCCTCCTCCTCGGAATCGAACGCGATCACCGACAGCACCGGGCCGAAGATCTCGTCGGTCATCACGGTCGAATCGGCGGGAAGGTCGACGACGACGGTGGGTTCCATGAAGCATCCGACGTCGCCGATTCGGTTGCCGCCGAGTGCTATTCGTCCGTCCACGCGTGCCTGAGCGACGAAGCCGAGGACGAGGTCGAGTTGCTTGCGCGTCACCATGGCGCCCGTCGTCGACGCCGGGTCGAGCGGGTCGCCCGGCCGATACGCCGCGGCTTTCTCGACGACCTTGTCGACGAATTCGTCGAGTATCTCGCGCTGCACCAACAGTCGGCTGTTGGCGGAACAGACCTCGCCCTGATTGCCGAAGATGCCGAAACAGGCCATCTCTGCGGCGGCGTCGAGGTCGGCGCAGTCGGCGAACACCAGGTTGGGGCTCTTGCCACCGCACTCGAGCCAGACCTGCTTCATGTTCGATTCCGCGCTGTACGCCAAGAACTTCTTTCCGACCTCCGTGGAGCCGGTGAATGTCAGGCACTGCACGTCGGGATGGAGCCCGAGCGCGCGACCGGCGTCGGCGCCCAGGCCCGGTACGACGTTGAAGACGCCGGGTGGGATGCCGGCTTCGAGGGCGATCTCGGCCATGCGGAGAGCTGAAAGTGGGCTCTCCTCAGCGGGTTTGAGAACGACGGTGTTGCCCGCGGCCAGGGCGGGGGCAACCTTCCACGCCGCGATGTCGAGCGGGAAGTTCCAGGGAACAACAGCGCCGACGACGCCGAGCGGCACTCGGCGAACCATGGCCACGCTGCCGTCGGCGGTCGGTGGCAACTCGCCCGGGATCTTGTCGGCCACCTCGCCGTAGAAGCGGAAAACTGCTGCGGCGCCGGGAACTTCGACCTCGTAGGAATCGCGGATCGCCTTGCCCATCTCCAGCGTCACGAGCGTCGCGAGCTCCTCGGCATGCTGTTCGATCAGGGTGGCGAAGCGGATGAGTATCGCCCCGCGCTCGCCGGCGGACAGCTTCGACCAGCGCCCGTCGTCGAAGGCGCGACGCGCAGCAGCAACAGCGGCGTCGACGTCTTCGGTGTTGCAGGCGGCGACGGAGGCGAGCACGGTGTCCGTCGCCGGATTCACCACGTCGAAGGTCGCGCCCGACTGCGCGGCAACCCACTGGCCGTCGATGAACGCCTCCGAGCAGAAGGTGATCTCTCCGGCGCGTGCGGACCAGTCGATGGAGGTGAGGTCGGGTAGATCGGTCATGACTCCATCGTGACCGGGTTTCCGGGTGTGCGATAGATCAGGCGGCGCCGATTTATCTGACTTTCTACATCGGCCTGGTCGATGCAAGGTGTGCTGGGGTGGTTGCGCTCTCCGTCCGCGCCGAGAAGTGGTGGGGCGTCGAAGGTCATCTGTTCTCCAGATGTAAAAGACCGGAAGTTTCTGTTTTCCCGGTGATAGCGGTCACCCCGATACTTGCTGAACAGCCCCGACGCCGTGGCCGCGATTCCATCCGAGTCACTCACCCGTGACTCCCGCACAGACACCCGCATTGGGCAACACAGCAACAGAGCAGAGGTATCTCCCGATGAACACGTCAACCCAGCCGTCGACGGGCTCAGCTCCGTCGGTGGAGCGCCGCACCATCGACCACATTCCGCACGACGAGCGCCACGGCAGGGCGCGCGACATCTTCACCGTGTGGTTCGGCTCCAACATCATGTTGCTGACGATCATCACCGGCGCTCTGGCGACCACCGTGTTCGGGCTGCCATTCTGGGCGGGTGCGATCGCGGTGGTCGCGGGCAACCTCGTCGGCGGTGTGGTCATGGCACTGCACGCGGCGCAGGGCCCGCAGATGGGTGTGCCCCAGATGCTCCAGACCCGAGCGCAATTCGGCTCGCTCGGCAGCCTGCTCGTCGTGGTCCTCGTCGTCTTCATGTACCTGGGTTTCTTCGCGTCGAACGCGGTGCTCGGCGGCAAGGCCTTTGCCGAAGTGACCGGGCTGCCGGACAACTGGGCGATCTTCATCATCGGTGCCATCAGCGTCGTCGTGACCATGATCGGCTACAAGCTGATTCATTCGATGGCGGCGGTGCTGTCGGTTGTCGCAGGTGTGGCCCTTCTTCTCGCATTCATCTGGATGATCGGCGTCAACGGGTTGCCGACTGATACCTGGCATAGCGACGGATTCACCTGGGCGGGCTTCATGGCGACGTTCTCCGCGGCGGCCCTGTGGCAGATCGCCTATGCGCCCTACGTCTCGGACTACACGCGCTATCTGCCGCGCGACACCGGTGTGAAGACCGCCTTCTGGGCGACGTATGCGGGATGCGTTCTCGGGTCGGTACTTCCGATGCTGCTCGGTGTGCTGATCGGCGCCGCACTGCCCGACTCCGACACCCTCACAGGCATGGGCACGTTGACCCATGGGATCTCGACGGGGCTGTTCCTCGTCTTCGCCGTCGGTATCAGCGTCACCAACGGCATGAACCTCTACTGTGGTGCGCTCTCGACGATCACCGTGGGACAGAACATCTTTCCTCGATGGCGAGCTGAGGCGAAGAGTCGTGCAGTCATCGCGCTCGTGCTGTTCGCCCTCGCGATGTTGCCCGCACTGCTCAGTGCAGACGACTTCCTGGCCAACTACGCCAACTTCTTGGCTCTGCTGCTGTGCGTCCTGATTCCCTGGACCGCGGTCAATCTCGTCGACTACTACCTCCTGCGCCACGGCGAGTACGACATCGAGTCACTCTTCCGTCGCGACGGCGGCGTGTACGGCCGATTCAACTGGATCGCCATCGCGTGCTACGCAATCGGTATCGGAGTGCAGATTCCGTTCCTGTCGACAACACTGTGGACCGGACCGCTGGCGAAAGAGATTGGCGGCGTCGACATCTCGTGGATTGTCGGACTCGCGGTCATCTGCCCCCTCTACTACGTCCTGATGACCACCCGTAAGAGCGAGGCGTTGGCGAGCGCGAACCTGGCGTCAGAGCCGGCGGCATGAGCCAGCCTGACAACCCTAGTGCCCCTGACTATCTCGTCGTGGGAGGCGGCACCGCAGGCTGCATCGTGGCGGCCCGCCTCAGTGAGGATCCCGCCGTGACGGTCACGGTCCTCGAGGCCGGTCCGAGTGACGAGCACGAACCCCGCGCCCGGTCGATTCGACGCTGGGCGGAGATGCTCGAGAGCGAGTACGACCAGGATTACCGGAGCGTGCCGCAGGAGCGCGGCAACTCCGGAATCCGTCAGGCGCGCATGCACATCCTCGGAGGTTGCGCGACGGCCAACACGATGATCACGTGGCGACCGCTGCGCGCGGACATGGACGAGTGGGTCGCGCTGGGGGCCTTCGGCTGGGACGCCGACACGCTCGGCCGTTGCTTCGACAAGCTCGTCACGCCCATTGCGCCCGTCGCAGAAGCCGACCGCAATCCGTACGTCGCCGACGTCGTCGACGCTGCTCGCTCGGCGCTAGATCTGCCGGCGCGAGCAGGCTGGAACCACGACGCCGACTTCGCCGAGACGGGTGAGGGGTCCGGTTTCTTCGACATCGGGTACACCCCCGAATCCAACCTGCGATCGTCGACGTCGGTGCACTATCTACACCCGGCACTTGCCGAGCGTGCCAATCTGAGTGTGCTGCACCATGAACTGGCCAGTTCGATCCTCTTCGACGGAGACCGCGCCGTCGGAGTGCGGACCATCGCGCGCGACGGTAGCGAGAGCGATCACTTCGCGACGCGCGAAGTGATCGTGTGCGCGGGTGCGATCGCTTCACCCGCCCTGCTGCAGCGCTCGGGGATCGGCCCGAGTGACGTGCTCACCCGGGCGGGAGTGCCGGTGCGCGTCGTCGCACCCGGCGTCGGCGAGAACCTCATGGATCATGCCGAGGGTCTCATCGTGTGGGAAACCGATCGCGACGTGCCGTCGACGTGTGCCACCGGGTGGGATGCGGGCGCTGCGCTGCGTGTCGACGAATCGAGTCCCGCACGTCCGGACGTGCTCATGCACTTCCCGGTCGAGGCCGTCGCCGACCATGCCGTCAGCTACGGCGTCGACATGCCTGAACGGATCATCTCGATCGCGCCGAACGTCGCCAAACCGCGCAGCCGTGGCCGAGTCCAGATCGTCGACGACGATCCGTCGACTCCGCCGTCGATCGACTACCGGTACTTCACCGACCCCGACGGCGTGGACGAGGCGATGCTCGTGGCGGGTATTCGTGCCGCACGACGCATCGCCGCGACCGCGCCGATGTCGAAGTGGGTTGTGCGCGAGGTGTTCCCGGGCGAGGCCCTGCAGTCCGACGACGAACTGTCGTCGGCACTGCGGGCCACACATCAGACGGTCTATCACGTATCCGGAACCTGCAGGATGGGATCGGACGACGACCCGATGGCCGTGCTGGACCCCTCGCTGCGAGTTCGTGGTGTCAGCGGTCTGCGCGTCGTCGATGCCTCTGTCTTCCCCACGCTCACGTCGGTCAATCCTGTCGGCACCATCATGAGTGTTGCCGAACGCGCCGCGGAGATCATCGCTGCTCGACAGTGAGTGACGTGCTCCGGCGCGACCTTCGCGCGGCGAGGTAGCCGGCGACGGCGATGACGGTGAGCACCGCCAGCGTTCCGAGTGTGAACGCCTCGAAGCGGACGCGGGACACATTCCAGGTGTCGAGGAAGTCGTAGTCGAGGCCGAACAGCTTCTCCAGCGTGCCGGGGAACACGGCTACCCAGACTCCGAGCGCTGCCCAGAACGTCGCGAGTCCCGACGCGATGCCCATGCCGATCGTGCCGCCGGGCACGGCGTAGGGCCGCGGCGTCTCGGAATGGTTGATGCGCAGGCGGAATGCGGCGGGAAAGACGAAGAGGTAGGCGATCAGTGATGTCGAGATGGTGATGGTGAGTACCACCGTGAACGTTGCTGCGCTGTCGCCGCCGGAGAAGATGACGCCGACGATCATGAACGCCAGGGCGATGACTCCGGTGAAGATGCCGACCCGAAGCGGCGACCCCGTCTTCGCGTCGAACTTGGCGAAGTAGGGGAAGAAGCCACCGTCGCCTGCCGCGACAGCCAACGCGCGGTTCGCGGCCATCGCCCAGGTGGCGCCCGTGATCGCGAGCGCGATGATGAACGCGATCACCGCAACCTTCACGAGGATCGACGCTGCCGAGCCGTAGACACCGAAGACGGTGTCGAGGGCTGCCATGAAACCGCCGATGCCGGTGATCTTGTCAGTCGGCAACACCAGCAGGAGAGCCAACACCGGGAGCGCGTAGACCAACAGACCGATGCACCCACTCATCGCGATACCGCGCGGAACGTCGCGCTGCGGATTCTGCATCTCGCCGCCAGCCTGGCTGGGAACCTCGAAGCCGACCAGAGAGAACAGGAGAAGTGGGACGAGTCCGAGGAAGCCGCCGAGCGTCGGCGACCAGGTGACCGAGCCGATTCCGTTGAATCCGTGCTGAATTCCATAGACAACCGTGGTCACGAGGAACACGGCGGCCAGGATCAGCTTGAGGTAGGTACCCAGTTGCAGCACGGCACGTGCCCGCCGCATCGACAGCAGGGTGACTGCGACAGCTGCCACGACGAAGAGCGTTTTGAAGACGAAGTCGCCTGCGGTCCCCGAACCGATCGGATGGATGAACGTGCTCCATGCTTCGGTGCTGATGAAGGCGAGGGACCCGCCGATCCACAACGGGTTGATCGACCAGTACATGACCGTGGCGATCGATGCGGGTAGACGTCCGAAGGCGCGCTTGACCCACTCGAACAATCCGCCCTCGTCGGGAAATGCGCTACCGAGCTCTGCGGTGACGAGGCCGTAGGGGACCATCCACAGCAGCGCCAACACGACGAGCCACGTGAAGGTCTCCCCGCCGAACGACGAGATCTCGCCGACCATGTCGAGGCTGATCAGCGCCGACAGGATCATGATCGGAACGTCGAAGCGGCGCAACGAATGTCGGAGGTGCGGGCCTGCTGGTTCGATGTCGGGGTGAGCGGGACCGGGGCCTACTTGTCCGGAATGTGTCCGTCCCGGGTCGGAATGCGAGAGCGTCATGGAGGTACTCCTCGGAGAGGTGGATATCGCGTGGCGTCAGATGGCCGTCGAGATGAAGCGAGGTTCTGTAGAGTCGGGGTTCTTACGCATCGGCATTGATGGAGCCGATGCGGTGTCCGGATCGTCTGTGAGGTCGTGGTGGCTGATTACACGTTGCGTCAGTTGGAGTATTTCGTCGCCGTGGCCGAGGCGGGGAGTATCACCCGCGCGGCGTCTGCCGTGCATCTGTCTCAGTCAGCGATGTCGACTGCGCTGACCGATCTCGAAGGGGCACTGGGGATTCAGCTTCTTGTCCGTCATCACGCCAAGGGCATCACGCTGACTCCCGCGGGTCGACAACTGCTCGTCGCCAGTCGCCAGTTGTTGGCATCGGCGGCCGATCTTCGTTCTGTCGCACACGGATTGGGCGGATCGTTGACCGGAACCCTCACGATCGGTTGCTTCGAGGTCATGGCGCCGTACCTGCTTCCTGAGTTGTTGTCCGTGGCAGCCCAGAAGCTGCCGAATCTGGAGTTGCTGACCACCGAGGTCGATATGGCCGACCTCGCCGAGGGCGTCGCAGACGGAACATTCGAGATGGGCATCGGATACGACCTTGTCGACGACCCGCGACTCAAGCGATGGCCACTACGCCGCGTGCCGCCCTACGTGCTGGTCGAGGGCTCGCACCGACTCGCCAAACGGCGGAAGGTCAGGCTCGCCGACCTGGCCGACGAACCCATGGCGTTACTCGACCTGCCGCATAGCCGCGACTATTTTCGGCAGGTATTCGCTGATGCAGGCGTCGAACCCGTTGTGCGCTACCGCTCGACGACCGTCGAGACGTGCCGCGCACTCGTGGGACGCGGGTTGGCGTACACGGTGCTCAACCTGCAGGCCGCCGTACCGATGGCGCTCGACGGACACCAGGTTGCGGCGATACCCATCGCCGACGAGACGCCCGCGCTCACGATGGTCCTGCTCAACGCGATTGCCGCGCGACCGACCCGGCGCGCCGCGGTCGTCGCTGAACTGTGCCGAGATCTGTTCGGCGACAACACTGTTCATTGAGTTGACGCCTTGCCGCCGACGACCTCGCCGAGTGCGCTACCGCCAACGAGATCGCCACCGACCATCGTCAGTTGTGCTGTGAGGCAACCGATGTCCCGGGCCGTTGAGATGTCACCCGAGAGTGCGACGAGGTCGGCGTCCTTTCCGATCTCGATCGAACCGGCGTGTTGTGCGCAGTGTGCGGCGCGCGCCGCGCCGATCGTGTAGGCGTCGACGGCGGTCCGCAGACTGAGTGCCTCCTCGGCGATGAGGGGCACGGTGCGAGCGTCGGTGCCGATGGCGTGCGGATCTGCCTCAGAACCGGTCCGATTCGCTGCGGTGTGTATGGCCCACAACGGATTGGGGTCGGTGACGGGCCAGTCGCTGCCCATCGCCAGCGTCCCACCGGCCGTGCTGATCGAACCGAAGGGGAAGTGCCATCGCTCGCGGCCGGTGCCCAGTAGCGGGAGCTTGCGCTCGACGATCTCGATGTCGCGGCGAGCCCACAGGGCCTGGATGTTCGCCATCACGCCGAGCGCTGCGAACCGTGGAATATCCTGCGGGTCAACCACATCCAGATGTGCGATCTGGTGTGCCGCATCGAAACGCGGATTTGCCGCGCGTGCGGCACCGAGCGCGTCGAGGCATTCGCGGACCGCGCGGTCGCCGACGGCGTGCATGTGAATGTGGAACTCGTCGCGTGCCAGGAGTGCACACACCTCGTTCAGTTCTGCCGGGTCGATGAAGGAGAGTCCGGTGGGATCGGCGCCCGTCGGTAGGTCGGAGTAGGGCGCGAGCATTGCGGCAGTGCAGTTCTCGCAAATCCCGTCCTGCATCACCTTGACGGTGTCGACGTGAAACCGGCGGCCGTGTCGGGAGACCGCCCGGCGTTCGCGGAGTACGTCGATCTGCGAGAGTCCCTGTTCGGCCGCCCACCACAGCGCACCGCAGACCCGTGCGGTCAACTCTCCCGCCTCGTCGGCGGCAAGGTACGTCGCGAGTGTGTCGGAGAGTCCGAATGCCGGGATGTCAACGCCCGCGTCCTGCCAGCCGGTGACGCCGACGGAGTGCAGCCGACGCTGAGCCGTCAACAATGCCTCGCGCAGTACGGCGTCGTCGATCTCGGGTGCGAGCGCCTGCACACTGTCGGCGGCACGCTCGAAGAGGACGCCGGTGGGTTCGCCTGCGGCGTCACGCTCGATGCGCCCACCCGTCGGATCGGGCGTGTGCCGGTCAATTCCGGCGTTCGCCAGTGCTGCACTGTTGACCCACACGCCGTGTCCGTCGTGGCTGGAGAGCACAGCGGGCCGGTCGGCGACGACCTCGTCGAGGTCGGCACGCGTGGGTAGACCGCCGGGAAACGCATCGCCGTACCAACCACTTCCGGTGATGACCGGAGCGTCGGGGTGTGAATCCACGTACGCCGCGATCGCGTCGAGGTAGCCTCGGCGATCGTGTGCGAGCTCGGACAGATCACAGCGCAGCGCTGCGAGTCCGCCGGCCACCGGATGGACGTGCGCGTCGATGAACCCCGGCAGCAGGCTTGCTCCCGCGAGGTCGTGGATGACAGTCGACGCCGAGACCAGGTCACGATCGACGTCGGACCCGATCGCGACGATGGTGCCGTCGGACACGGCGACACTGGTCGCCGGTGGCATACCGAGTGGTTGCCACACCGCTGCGTTGGTGAATATGTGATCTGCGTACATCACCACTCCTGTGATCCGTGGGTCCGTCAGGACACCGAGACCGGCGTACTGAACACCGGCTCGATCGACAACTGGGTGACCTCCCGGCGGAACGGCACCGGGTCGTCGTTGCGTGGCACGTCGAGTTCCTCGGCGAACCGGTGTCCCGACCAGACTGCTGCGGCGATGGTCGACGGTGCCCAGGCGTCGCCGACACCGGTGACGCTGCGGACTCCGGCCTCGGCCCAGTCGTCGCTGCGGTCGTGCAGTTGGGTGTAGAGCTCGTCGTGGGGGAGGCGCGCGGTCACCATGACGACGGCGTCGGCGTCGAGATGTCCTGTCCGCCCGGTGAATCGGCATGCGGTCTGTACGCCGGTGGCGTCGACGGCGGTCACCGCGGTGTCGGTGCGCACGTCGACGCCCGCCTCCATGATCCGCGCGCGAATGCGGTGAGCCTCCATGGTGTTGGTGGTCCACTGCGACACCTGCGGGACCGGGGTGACGAGCGTGACCGCGAAGCCCTCCTTGGCGAGCATCTCCGCGACGACGGCACCGAGGTAGTAGTGGTCGTCGTCGAACAGTACGACGCGCTTGCCGGCGGGCCGTACTCCGGCCATGATGTCGTCCGGAGTGAAGACCGCTGTGCTGGAATCGATCTCGATGGGATGTGTGTGCCAGCGACCGACGCCGTCGCCTCGCCACGATGCCCCGGTCGCGATCACGACGTGGTCGAAGCCGAACTCGAGGATGTCGTCGGTGCTCATCGGCGATTCGCGATAGACCTCGACGTTGTCGAGACGGTCGAGTTGCTGCAGCCGATAGTCGATGACGCGAATCCATGCGGACAGTCCGGGAAGCTTCGACTCGCGGGCGACACGGCCACCGAGTACGCGGCTCGCCTCGGTGAGAGTCACGGGATACCCGCGATTACCCAGTGCGCGTGCGGCTTCGAGGCCCGCAGGCCCCCCACCGACGACGAGCACCGAGGAGTCGGAGCCCTTCACCGAGATGCGCTCCGGATGCCAGCCGCGTCGGAATTCCTCTCCCATTGTGGGGTTTTGCGTGCACCGGATCGGCGACATGGTGAAGTCGCCGGACACGCAGATGTTGCAGCCGATGCACTCGCGGATATCTGCGAGGTCGCCGCGTTCGATCTTGTTGGGCATGAAGGGATCCGCGATAGACGGCCGTGCGGCGCCGATGAGGTCGAGAATGCCTGACTTCACGTGCCGGACCATGGTGTCGGGAGAAGTGAAGCGGCCCACGCCGACAACCGGCTTGGTGGTGAGTTGCTTGAGTCCGGTGACGTACGGTTCCTGCTCGGCCTCGGGGCCGAAGCGCGAGGTGACCGAGTCGTCTTCCCAGCTTCCGAGCACGAGGTCCCAGAGGTCGGGATGCTCGCCGATCAGGCCGAAGACGTCTTCCATCTCGCTGCGGGTGATGCCGTCGTCGCCGAGCAGTTCGTCGACCGAGATGCGGCATGCGACAGCAGCTTTGCCGTCGGCGATCTCGCGGGTGTCCTCGAGGATCTCTCGAGGATCTCGCGGATGAGGCGTACACGGTTCTCGAGGCTGCCGCCGTACTCGTCGGTGCGATTGTTGTACCGGCGCGACAAGAAGTGGTGCAGACCGCCGATTGCATGTCCCGCGTAGACATAGACGATGTCGTAGCCGGCTTTCAGTGACCGATGCACCGAATCCGCATGCCACTTCCGCAGATCGACGATGTCGGCCTTTGTCATCGCACGGGCCTGCACCGGATCGAGATTCCACGAGACGACGGGGAGATGCTGTGGTGCCAGCGGAGTTTCGCGGCTGATGAGATTGGGGCTGTTGAGCCCGTTGTGTGCCAGCTCGATTCCGGCGAGCGCACCACCTTCGTGAATCTGCTCGGCGATGCGCGCGATCGCGGGCATGTCCTGGTCGTCCCAGAGGCGGAGCTCGATGAACGGTCCGATATCCGAGGTGGGATGGATCTCGACCTGCTCTGTGCAGACCACGGCCCACCCGCCCTCTGCTTTCGTCCGCCGCATCGCCGCCTCGCCCGATGGATCGCGGTATCCCATGCCGTTGCAGTGCGGCACCTGGAAGAACCGGTTGCGGGCGGTGACCGGTCCGATCCGGACCGGTTCGAAGAGGATGTCGTAGCGATGGTCGCGCATGTGGATCTCCGTCGAGAGGTGCTGCGGCGTGAAAACGCCTGGCGCAGTGAGTCAGTTGTTGGCTGTGGAGTCGGCGTCGGGCAGTGGCGGCGACTCGTGTCATTCTTTGAGGTCAATCGCAAAGAATGAAATGACGGTATCGCGGTTTGTCCCGTCGGGCAGCCCTGTTGCGGACATCTCACGGTGTGAACTTCCGAATTGGTTCATCGGGAGAACCGATGTAATCAGCGGAGTTGCCCCGACGCGGTGCATGGCGGCAGTATCGGGACGTATGGCACGTCCACGCAATCAGCACGCACGTCGCGCAGAGATCGTCGACGCCGCGACGAGTGCGATCGCCGCGCGCGGACTCATGGGATTGCGTATCAAAGACGTCGCCGACGCGGCGGGTCTGTCGCCAGGGTCGATCACCTACTACTTTCCCGGGATCGACGAGTTGTTGCTCGCGGTGCACGAGGCCGCGGTCACGCGGTTCTACGAGGGTCGACGTACCGCCGCCACCGACGTCGACGATCCGGTGACTGCGCTGACAAGGCTCGTCGAGCTCGGAATCTGCGACCCCGACGATCCGATGTCACCTGCGCTGTACGAGTTGCATCTTTACAGTGCGCGCTCACCCGCACATGCCGAACTGATGTCGACGCTCTTCGACCTCGAGACCTCGCTGTACCGCGAGGCAATCGACGGTGGCATCGCGGCGGGTGTCTTCGCCGACGTCGACAGCGAACTGGTCGCCAGGGGCGCGGTGGCGCTCGAAGACGGATGCGGCATCCATCTCGTCGGGCGCACCAGGGCGCTGGATGCCGCGAGTGCCCGCAGCGCCGTTACGCAGTATCTGCAGGCAGCGCTGCGGTGTCCTGATCTCGTCGTCGACGAGCATTCCCGCTGACGTCTCGACGCGCCGAATCGTGTGGCCGGCAGAGGTTGTCGGGGTGTAGCGCGGTGTCGAGAGCGGTGTCGTCGAGCAGTGCGGAACGTCGAACGAGATCGGGAATCGACGCTCCGGTTGCCACCGCCTCCGCGACCAACGCGGTGGTCGCCTCGTAGCCGAGGACCGGATTGAGCGCAGTGGCGATACTGGCGGAGCCATAGACCGCAGCGCGCATTCGTTCTTCTTGAGCAGTGATGCCTCGGATACAGCGTTCGCCGAGAACAAGCACCGCGGCGCGCAGATGAGTCAGTGACGACAGGAGTGCCCGCGCCATGATCGGCTCGAAAGCGTTGAGCTGCAACTGACCTGCTTCTGCGGCGAGGGTCACCGTGAGGTCGTTGCCGATCACCTCGAAGGCCACCTGGTTCACGACCTCGGGGATGACCGGGTTGACCTTGCCCGGCATGATGCTCGATCCGGCCTGAACGGCGGGAAGCACGATCTCGCCGAAGCCCGCGCGCGGACCGGACGACAAGAGTCGCAGATCATTACAGATCTTCGACAGCTTCACCGCGGCACGTTTGGTGACGCCGGAGAGTTGTACAAAGGAGCCGACGTCCGACGTCGCCTCGACCAGATCTCCCGCGGTGGTCAGCGGCAGGCCGGTGAGCTGTCGCAGACGTTCGCATGCCTGCGTGGCGTAGGACGGGTGGGCGTTGAGTCCGGTGCCGATCGCGGTGCCGCCGAGATTGATTTCGGCGATGAGCGAGATCGCCTCGTCCATCCTGTCGGCGTCCTCGCCGATGGTGACCGCGAACGCGCCGAACTCCTGCCCGAGAGTCATCGGTACAGCGTCTTGCAGTTGGGTACGGCCGAGTTTGAGCATGTCACCGAATTCGACTGCCTTGTCGGCACATTCGGCCGCCAGTACGCGCAGGGCATCCGAGAGTCCACGGGCGGCGATTCCCAGTGCCACCTTCACGGCCGTGGGGTAGACGTCGTTGGTGCTCTGTCCGAGGTTGACGTGTTCGAGTGGGTGAAGCACGTGATAGTCGCCGCGCCGATGCCCGAGCAGTTCGAGTGCCCTGTTCGCGATCACCTCGTTGGCGTTCATGTTGGTCGACGTTCCCGCGCCGCCCTGGATCTGGTCGACGACGAACTGCTCGTGAAGCGCTCCGCCCCGGATCTCGGTGCACGCCGTGATGATCGCCTCGGCGATCGGTGGATCGAGCAGTCCGAGCTCGCGATTGGACGCTGCAGCAGCCTGTTTCACTGCGGCCAGGGCGACGATGAGGTCGGGGTGAGTGGAGATGGGGACGCCGGAGATCGGGAAGTTCTCCATCGCCCGTGCCGTGTGCACCCCGTAGTAGGCGTCGGCGGGTACCTCGTGATCGCCGAGGAGATCGTGTTCGATGCGAACCGCACCCGCGGCGTCAGAGGTCACCTGTTGCCCCAGTATGTGTCGTGCGAGCGCCGTTGGACAGAAGCCTGCCGCGGATGCCGTCGAGCACGGCTGCGTCGACAACGGTCCCCGCCAGGGCTAGGGCGCCCTGAGAGATTGCAGTCTCCGCTGCCGAGGTGAGTGTGGCAGCGGCGAATTCGGGTTGATGGTTGACCGTGGGTAGCGAATCGATGCCGATGTAGGGGTGAATCGCCGGGAGCACCTGCGAGACGTTGCCCATATCGGTCGACGCACGCGCCATGGTCGCGTCTGGTCCAGAGCCGAAACGGCGTCCAGCCGCGAGGGCGCGCTGCTCGTAACGGCCGAGAAGTTCTTCATCCGTGCGGAACTCGGCGTACGGCTTGGACTCCGGGGTCACCGTGAGCGACGCGCCGCTGGCGAGTGCACCCGCCTCGAAGCATCGCATGACACGCGGTTCGACCTCGGCGAGTTCGGCGAGCGTTTCGGCGCGGACATACCAGCGTCCCTCGGTGTGCTCGGCGATGGAGTTGGGTGCCTCGCCGCCGCGTGTCATCATGCCGTGTACGCGCACCGACGCGGGAAGCTGTTGGCGCAGAAGGCCGATGGCCACCTGGGCGATGGTGAACGCATCTGCGGCGTTGACGCCACGTTCGGGGTAGGCGGCAGCGTGCGCCGACTTGCCGTGGTAGTCGATGTGACTGTGCGAGACGGCGAATGGCCGCGCGCGTGCAACATCTGCCGGTCCGGGGTGAACCATCGCGGCGGCGTGCTGAGCGTCGAATCCGCCGCGCTCGAGCAGTTCGATCTTGCCGCCGCCGCCTTCTTCCGCGGGAGTACCGATGACCGTCAGTGTCAGACCGAGGTCGTCGACGATCGGTGCCAGCGCAAGTGCCGCTCCGACGGTGATCGCGGAGATGAGGTTGTGCCCGCAGGCATGGCCGAGTCCCGGCAGTGCGTCGTATTCGGCGCAGAGTGCGACGTGGAGGTTGCCACTTCCGAGCGTTGCGGTGAAGGCGGTTGGGAGGTCGCAGAACTGTTCGACGATGGTGAAGCCGCCGTCGGCGAGTGAGCCGGCCACCCGAGCTGCCGAATAGGTTTCCTCCCAAGCGGTCTCGGGATTGTCGTACAGGTCGTGCGAGAGCGCGATCAGACCCGGGTGCGCCGACGCGATGCGGTTGCCGAGTTCGGCGTCGAATCGATCGGGGGTGGTGTCGATGGTGGTCACAGGTCTCCCGGAACTCCGTAGGAGGGCGCACGCGTCGGGTCGACGCCGCGGACACGGTAGTCGTTCTTTTGTGGCTGCCAGATCTGCCAGAGCGAAGCGAGGTCGTCGAGCGGATCGTCGGCGAAATCCACGCGCAGATCGGTGACGGGCCACGGCACGTCCTCGACGACCAGGAGGCCGGCAGAGTGCACCGGTCCTTCTTCGCCTCCGGCGTCGAGCGCTGCGCGGAGGCCGTCGAGCAGTCGTTGTTCGAATGCGTCGGCTGGACTGTCGGCGTAACCGTTCAGCAGCGACTCGAGCACCGACAGGTCGGCAAGCATATTGCCGGCGGCCACGGACTGGTCGCCCTCGACGCCACCGTAGGTTCCCAGGCTGCGCGCGCCGGAATGCAGCGCGGTGTGCCCGTGCGCGTCGACGACGCTCACCTGGCGGTACTCGGGGTGTTGCTCCGTGGAAAGTGCTGCGGTGAGCGCTTTCTCGGCGTCGAGGCCGTCGGAAAGCCGGTCGAGCACCGCGGGGCCGAGTGCGGGATTGGTGACGTTCTGCGACGCGACCACGCCGACACCTGCCCGCGGGTGGGCGCAGCGCGCTGCTACCGCGGGACTCGACGAACAGACGATGATGCCGAATGCGCCACTCGCGGGGTCACGCGCGACGAGCGACATCGTCATCGTGCCGCTCCGCTCGGCTCGCTGAGCACTGCGGTCGCGTCGATCTCGACGAGCCATTCCGGCCGCGCGAGTGCGTCGACCACCAGTCCGGTCGACACCGGATACACACCCTTGAGCCAGCGGCCCATCACCCGGTAAACCGTCTCGCGGTAACGGATGTCGGTGAGATACACGGTCACCTTGACGATGTCGCGCAGCGAACTGCCCGCCTCGTCGAGCAGCATCGCGATGTTGCTCATGGCCTTCTCTGCCTGTACCTCGACGTCGCCGATGCCCACCGATTCGCGGGTGTCGAGATCCTGGCCGATCTGTCCGCGCAGATAGACGACGCCGCCTGCGACGACGGCCTGGCACAGGTCGTTGTCGAGGTTCTGCTCCGGGTAGGTCTCGCGGGTGTTGAAGGGACGGATGCGGGTGTGGGTGACGTCAGGGCTGACGGCTGCGCTCATGGGTTGCTCCCGTGCTTGAGTGTGTGGAGTGGCTGGATAGCGTGTTGGCGGATTACGGGGAGTTCAGGAAACCGCCTGAGCGGCAAGCGCATCGGAGTCCGACGGTGCGGCGGCGTCGACCTGCTCCGGTCGGTAATCCCGATAGCCCCGCTGGATGGCGATCTGGTCGGCCAGATACTTCGCGTCGTGCCATACGCCCCAGATGAAACTCGATCCGCGACGTGAGAGCCATGGCAGTCCGAGGAAGTAGATTCCCGGTTCGCCTGACACGCCCCGCTGGTGCGCCGGGCGGCCCTTCTCGTCGAAGGCGTCGACCTTCAGCCAGCCGTAGTCATAGGCGAAGCCTGTCGCCCACACGATGGACGTGATCCCGGCGGCGGCGAGGTCGAGTTGCGCGATCGGATCGGTCACGCAGTCGGGGAGTGGTCCCAGGACGTGGGCCTGTGGTTCTGCGGGGAGGTCGAGGCCATTGCGCTCGATGAAATCGTCGGCCTCTCGGAGCATCGCGAGGTACGTTGCGTCGCCGTTCTCGATATTGGTGCGCAGATCCGCGGCAAACGTCATGGTGCCTGCGTCGAATGCCTGCGCGCGCCCGAGAAGGGTGGTCCCGTCGGCGGCGAGCTGCCGGAAGTCGACGGTGTGCCCTCCGCCCGCGCCGCTGACGGCGATGGTCACGTGCTCTGCACCCGCCGGAGGTGCCGCGGCATCCCATTTGCCGAGAACGCCCAGCCACCAACAGAAGTCGCGACCACGGTAACTACGTGGCGGGCGATCATGCGGTCCGACGGCGAGGTACGTCTCGCGGCCTGACGCGCGCAGTTCCGCAGCGATCTGCACGCCCGACGACCCCGCGCCGACGACGAGAACGCCGCCCTCGGGGAGCTGCTGCGGGTTGTGATAGTCACTGGAGTGGATCTGATGGAACGGTGCATCGTGGGGCACGACGGCGGGGATGACCGGGGTCTGGAAGGCGCCGGTCGCAGCGACCACGAAGTCCGCCTCGATCGGTCCGTCCGAAGTCTCGACGCGAAAGCCGTTCTCGCCCTGCTTCTTACGGACCGATGTCACTTCCACGCCGGTGCGGATGGGTGCGTTGATGCGCTGGGCGTAGGAGCCGAGGTAGTCAGCTACCTGGTCCTTCGTCGCGAACGCGTCGGCGTCGACGTCGAACTCCAGTCCGGGGAAGCGGTCGTGCCACGCGGGACCGTTGGCGACCAACGAATCCCACCGCCACGTTCGCCAGCGTTCGGCGACGCGATCGCGCTCGAGTACGAGGTGGTTGATTCCCTGAGCCGTGAGGTGCTCGCTCATCGCGATACCTGCCTGGCCCGCGCCCACGACGAGCACCTCGACCTGTGTGGCCGCGGTACCCGCGGGTGTCTGGGTCCCCGGCGTAGCCAACTCCACCATCTCGTACCTCCGCTGTTGCATGCGTTGTCGTTGACTCAATGATCATCGGACCACCTGCATCTGTACAGCAGAGATATCCTGGGTATTACATCGGTTCAGTCGATGCAGGGTTTCAACGGTCGCGACCGGGATAGGGCTGGTAGGCCCGGCGGGCCGCGGTGGCCACGACCTCGGTGAGCTGGTCGTCGCTGAGTATCGCGGGCGCCCCGGCGCTGACCGCCTTCAGATACACCTCGCTGAGCCATTCGACGACGCCGAGGTGCTCACACGCGGTCTCGATGTTGCCGCCGATCGCGACCGACCCGTGGTTGCGCATCAATGCCGCGGTGCGCTCGAACAATGCAGCCACCACGCCCTCGCTCAGCTCCGGGCTTCCGAAGACCGCGTAGGGAGCAACTCGTACCGAGCCGCCGACCATGGCGGCGTCGTAGTGGATCGGTGGGAGGAGCTCGGTGATCGTCGACACCGCGACCGACGCGATCGGGTGGGCGTGGGCGATCGCCGAGGCGGAGGTCGACCGGTAGAGGTCGAGGTGGAATCCGAGTTCTGCCGTCGGGCGGTAGCGGGTTTCTTCGATCACCGAGCCATCCATGTTGACGACTACCAGTTGATCCGGTTGGACGGAGCCGAGGCGTGCACCCTGCGGTGTGACGAGCACGCGATCGCCGACGCGGACGGAGAGGTTGCCGCCGGTGCTCAGCGACGTGCCCGCGGCCGCGAGTTGATGCGCAGCGACGCACAGGGGTACGCGCTGATCGACGATGTCCACCTCTTTGACGGTAGTCGGTCGAATGGCCTCGCCGCAGTGAGACGCCTGTGGCTCCTCATCTCGATCTGATTCCGGGGGTCCCCGGATGGTCGCGGTCTGATTCATTGCAGCTCATTGAATGCAACTAATGGTTGCGTGTTGAGTCAACGGGTCGTAGATTCGTACGCAACCAAAGGTTGCAGGAGGAGCTATGGACAAGCTGACCGACCCAGAGGTGGGGACCCTCGTGCGAGAGCTCTACATCGACGCCGAGCCCGACATCGTGTTCGACGTCGTGAGTTCGCCCGAGCATGTCGCACAGTGGTGGCCCGATGAGGCTCGATACCGACTCGAACCGGGGTCGCCCGGCGAGTTGGTGTTCCGTACCGGCGATGGTGGCGAGATCGTGCAGCAGTTCACCGTCGTCGAGTCGAATCCGCCACGCACGTTCTCGTTCCGGTGGACTCACCGGCCCGGCGACGACCCGGTCGCGGGCAACTCGTTACTTGTCACCTTCGCCCTCACCGCGTCGGGCAGTGGTACGACGCTGACGATGACCGAGACGGGATTCCGTGAAAGAGGTTGGGAGGAAGCAGAACTCGAACGGCAGTTCCGTGAACACATCGACGGCTGGAGCTTTTTCCTGCCTCGACTGGTGACCTACGTTGACGGAATGGAGGCCGCATCGTGACGCGTCGTCGCGGATCAGTAGGCGACGTCGACGACGCACTGTGGTCGGCCATCGGAGATCCGACGCGCCGCCGCATCGTCGACCTTCTTCTTGCTGACGACGGGGGTACGGCGACGTCGTTGAGTGAGCAGCTTCCGGTCAGCCGTCAGGGAGTTGCCAAGCACCTCGGAGTGCTCGACCGAGTAGGACTCGTGCAAGCGACGTCGACGGGACGTGAGCGACGCTACGACGTCGACAGGGCTCAGCTTGCCAAGGCAGCCGCACAGCTCGAATCCGTCGGGGCCGCGTGGGATGCCCGGCTCCACCGCATCAAGGGCATCGCGGAGGCGCTGCAGCAGGCCCGCAACCAGGGCAAACCAGAACACCAACCTCCAAAACAGAACGGTCCACAAGAGAACCGTCCAGAACATAACGATCAAGGGAGTAACTGATGAGCAGCATCCTGCACAGAATCGGCGTCGAGGGCGCCACCACCACAGACGTCTACGACGCGTTGACCACCATCGACGGCTTGGCGGGCTGGTGGACAGAAGACGTAAGCGGTGACGGTGCGGCCGGTGGACGGCTCGAATTCCGCTTTCCACCGGTCGGCGGATTCGACATGGAGGTACTCGAGACCGTCCCGGCGGAGTCGGTGCGATGGCGCGTGATCGAAGGCCCCGACGAATGGGTTGGCACGACCATCACGTGGTCGCTGAGCCAAGAGGGCGACTACGCCATCGTGATGTTCAGTCACGACGGCTGGCGCGAGCAAGTGCCGTTCATGAACCACTGCAGCACCAAGTGGGCGGTGTTCCTGATGAGTCTCAAGGCGCTGATCGAGTCGGGCAAGGGCACACCCGCACCGCGCGACGTCGCGGTCAGCGACTGGCACTGAGTGCGCCCACGGTCAGGTGTTGATCCCGAACTCCCTGATCTTGCGATAGATGGTCGCCCGCGAGATGCCGAGGGCCGCGGCCGCCGCTGCCTTGCTGTGGTTGTTCTCCTCGAGGCTGCGTACGATCGCGTCGCGCTCGAGCGATTCGATCCTGGTCAGGGTGTGCCTGCTCGTCGAGCGACAGCGCGGAGGTAGTTGAGCCGCCTCGATGGTGCCGGTGCGCTGATGGGTGACCACCTCGCGCAGGATCTGTCGTAGCTCGGTGACATTCCCGGGCCACGAGTACTTGCTGAGCTGGTTCATCGCGTTCGGTGCGACTGCCAACTCACGTCCGCGGGTCAGTTGCTTGAGCAGCGTCGGCACCAGATCGTGGAGGTCTTCGATGCGATGCCGCAGCGGAGGGAGTTCGACGGTGTGCCCGAAGAAGGGCAGCAGCACCGACGCCGCGTTCCCGGCGTCTGGCAGCGTCGTCACCGCGAGCCAGCCTGCGTGCTCGCGACCCGGAAGCAGATCGGAGATCGCGTTCACGGTGTCGTCGTCGAGTTGGTCGAGGCCACGGATGATGACCCCGAAGCCGTCGGTGTCGAGTTCGGCTTCGAGGGCGTCGAACGTCTCCGGCGACTCGAAGTCGTCGGCGTTGAACACCCTCGTCGTGCCGGGCAGAAAGCGCTCGGCCGCGGCCCGGAGTACGGCTGTGCGGCCCGAGCCCGATTCCCCCGAGACCGCGATCCAGCGTCCGGCGCGCACGTGCCCGGCGACGTTGTCGCAGCACTGACGCCACGATGAGCTTCGGCCGACGAGGCCGGGAAGGGCGGTGGCGGAGGTTCGAGTGACGCGTGCGTGTCGGGTCGGGCTGCCGTCGACGAGGTGAACTCGGAAGACCGCGATATCGGAGTCGCAGTGCTCGTCGACAGGTGACAGCCGTGCCACCCTCCCGCTGGGCAATGCACTGACCCGCGGGATCGCTGCGTCGAGGGAATGGGCGTCGACGGAATGGTCGACGGCCAGCTCGAGGAGAGCGGTTTGGTCGGACGGATTCATGCTGTGGCGCAGCCTGCGATTCATCAACACGACGTCGCCGGACAGCCCGATCACCATCGCCTGCGGAGCCCTTCGACACGTCGCGAGATAGGCATTGAGGAGTCGGGATTCACGCTCACTGGCCTGCGAGACCATGCGCTGCACGATCTGCGACGTCGCCGACTTCGCCAGCGAGAGCAACAGACTCGACGGGTGCTCCTGCTCGGTCAGGCACGTGAGGTCGAGCGCGCCGACGATGGCTCCGGAGATGGGATTGAGGATGGGAACTCCCGCGCAGGAGAGTCGGCCGAGACAGCCCGCGTAGTGTTCCGAGCCGCTCACCAGCGTCGGTTGCCGGGTCTCGAGGGCTGTGCCGATTCCGTTGGTGCCGGCGTGCTCTTCGCTGTAGCTGTATCCGGGAGCGAGACTGACGTCGTCGAGCATCTGCTGCAGGCCCCGATTGGCGGTGGCACGTGAGAGTACGACGCCGTCGGGCGAGGTGAGGATGATGCTGATCGGTTCGGAGACGAGGTCGTTGGCGAGTTGATCGAGAACCGGCCGAGCCGCGGCGATCAGGGGTGTCTCGGGATTGGGTTCACGAACGAAGGGGAGTTCGAGTCGGTCGGCATCGACATTGAGCGCGCGCGAACGTCGCCACGACGTGAAGATCGCGTCGCGGACGTCGACATCGACATCGTCGTCGCTCAGAAATCGCTCGCGGGCGCGGGCGACGTGTCGTGATGTCGGAGCCTGGGCTGGTGGCTGGGATATCACGTGGTAGGTAACCCCTCTGTGATCTATATCTCACTTCCGAGTGTAGCCGACACATGGTCTGACGGACATGTGTTGACGGCCGGTCGTGTGCGCGTGTGTTCGGCGTTGGGAAGGGCCGGCCGCGATCAACGCCGTGAACGGTTAGTTCAGATCGCGACCGGCCCAGTTCGGGGGACTACCAACCGGTCAGTAGATGTTGGACGGGCGCACCATTCCTTCGGCGAGGTCGCCGAATCCGGGTGCGGGGATCGCGCCCGGATTGCCCATGACCTCCTCGACCACCGCGGTCTCGGTGGTGATCAACAGTGCGGCGATGGAAGCCGCGCTCTCCAGCGCGGCGCGGGTCACCTTGCACGGATCGATGACGCCCTCGTCGAACATGTCCGCGTACTCGCCGGTGAGCGCGTTGAAGCCGTGCCCGAGGGGCAGACCCGTCACGACGGTCACCACTTCGTCGCCGTCGTAGCCCGCGTTGGTGGCGATCCAGCGCACCGGTTCGGCGAGTGACCGTCGAACGACGTCGATGCCGACGGCGTCGTCGCCGGTCGCCTCGAGCGGTTCGAGCGCGCGATGCGCCTGTGCCAACGCTGTACCGCCGCCGGAGACGATGCCCGCCTCGACCGCCGCGCGTGTCGCCGCCAACGCGTCTTCGACGCGAAGCATGCGTTCCTTGAGTTCGACGCTCGTCACGCCGCCGACCCTGATCACGGCCACGCGTCCGGTCAAACGCGCGATACGGAGTTCGAGACCGTCGCGATCTGCATCGATTCGAGCTCGCTGCAGTTGCGCTTCCAGATGCGACACGCGAGCGTCGACGGACGCCTGGTCGCCGTGCGCACCGACGATCGTCGTCTCGTTCTCGGTGACCGTCACCCGATCGCAGGTCCCGAGGTGCTCGATCGACACCTCGGACAACTCGATGCCGGTGTCCTTGGCGATGACGTGGCCGCCGAGCGCGACCGCGAGATCTTCGAGCTCGGCGATCCGTCGATGCCCGAAACCGGGAGCGCGTACAACGACCGATTGCATCGTCTTGTGCATGTTGCCGCCGACAAGAAGTTGCAACGCCGGGCCGTCGACATCCTCGGCGAGGACGAGCAGCGGCCGATCGGCTCGCTTGGCCACCTCGATCGCGGGCATGATCTCCTGCACCGACGTGATCTTCTTGTTGGTCAACAAGACAACGGGATTGTCGAGGACGGCTTCCATGCGTTCGGGATTGGTGACCATGTAGCCGGAGATGTAGCCGTGGTCGAATTCGATGCCGTCGACGATGTCGACCGCGAGACCGAGAGTGTCGCTCTCCTCGGTCGTGATCACTCCGGTCTTGCCGACGTGCTCGACAGCAGATGCGATCACGTCGCCGATCACCTCGTCGTCGCTTGCGGCCAGAGATGCGATCCGTTCCAGGTCGCTGCGGCCGCCGATCTGGACGGCCTGGTCGTTCAACGACCCGACTACCGCGGTCACCGCGCGCTCGATACCGCGGCGCACCCGCATCGGATTGGCGCCCTGCTCGACGGCGCGCAGTCCCTCACGAACCATGGCCTGCGCCAGCACGGTGGCCGTCGTGGTGCCATCACCCACGACGCCGTTGGTCTTCATTGCGACTTCCTTGACCAACTGAGCACCCATGTTGGCGAACGGATCTCGCAGCTGGATCTCGCGTGCGATCGTGACTCCGTCATTGGTGATCGTCGGCGGTCCGGTCAATTTCTCCAGCACCGCATTGCGTCCTTTCGGACCCAATGTCACCTTGACCGCGTCGGCGAGGGCGTTGACGCCCCGCTCCAGCCGCAGTCGCGCTTCGGCGTTGTAGCGCAACTCCTTGGCCATGTTGGCACCTCTTTCGATTGGGTTGTGGGGGTTGGGGTTTCCTGGTTGGGCTGTGTGATCTCGACAGGCTCGATCAGCGAGTGGGGCGTTCCCGCTGGTTGAGCTGTCCCCGCTGGTTGAGCTTGTCGAAACCTCAGGGGACGAGGATCGCGCGGCCGCGCACCCGGCCGGCGTCGAGGTCGTCGAGCGCCTGCTGGTATTCGGTCAGTGGGTAAGTGACGGTGTGTAGCTTCACCTTTCCCGCCGCCGCCAGGGTCATGAGCTCGGTCAGATCGTTGTACGAGCCGACGAGGTTTCCGATGAAGTTGATCTCGGTCGAGATCACGTCGATGGTCGGGATGTTGATGTTCTCCCCGTAGCCGACGACGAAATAGTTGCCCGCCTGGCGCAGCATCGCGATGCCCTCCGACGTCGCACCGCCCTCACCGACGAAGTCGAGCACGGCTTCGGCGCCCTTGCCGTCGGTCAGCGCGAGCACCTTCTCGACCTGCGTGCCGTCGGCGACAATGCCCTCGTGCGCGCCGACCTCGACGGCCAGCGCCACCGCATCGGGATTGCGGTCGACCACCACGATGCGGACCCCGGAGATAGCGGCAAGAACCTGAATCCCTATGTGTCCCAACCCGCCCGCGCCGATCACGACGCAGGTGTCACCCGGCCGCGTCATCCGTGCGACCTTGGCGGCAGCGTGATAGGCCGTCAAACCGGCATCCGCGAGAGCCGCGATATCGGCGGGCTCGAGCGAATCGTCGATCTTCACGACGCTGCGCGCAGTTGTCTTCAGGTAGTCGGCGTACCCGCCATCGGTGTCGATGCCGGGGAATTTGTTGTTCTCGCAGTGCACGTCGTCGCCTGCACGGCAGGCGCGACACAGGCCGCAGGTGATCAGCGGGTGCAGGATCACCTTGTCGCCCACCGACACATTGGTGACGGCATCGCCGATCGCCTCGACCCATCCGGCATTCTCGTGCCCGATCGTGTACGGCAGGTCGACGCCGCTCTTCTCGGCCCACTGCCCTTCGAGAATGTGCAGATCGGTGCGGCATACTCCTGCGCCACCGATCCGGACGATCACGTCGAGTGGACCGGTCACCACTGGATCGGGCACCTCGGTGAGTTGCAGCTTGTCGTGGTAGCCGACAACCTGTACGGCTCTCATGATGACCTCCCGGTGATGGTTGCTGTTGGTGATGCGTCGAACATGTGGTGGCGCAGGTCGGTGATGACCGGCCCGCTGGTTCCGTCGCACTCGTCGTCGTCGGCGTAGCGGGTTGCGAGCAGTCCGCGGCAGAAATGTGCGTTGCCCTCCATGGAAATTCGCACCGATCGTGCGAATCGCATACGCATCGGAACCTCGTCGGCGCTCAGGGTTCGCCCCTCCTCGTCGACGACGACCCGACAGTTGGGGCAGACACCGAGTCCGATCTGTACTCGTCTGCGCAAGAGTGCGTACTTCTCCGGTCCGTCGGGGATGTCGCGCAGCAGCAGGTGCGTGCAGCCCTCGACGTCGACGACGCCCGACGAGATCAGCGGTGTCACGGCACGTTCCATTGCGGCGGTGTGCGCCTTGCGGAAGAAGGTGAGTCGGAGTTCCTCGAGATCCTGCTCCGCCTCGACACCGAAGGTGCCCTTGTAGCCCGCGTGAGCGGCCAGGCCCGCGTTGATCTTGTCCGAGTCGTGGTGATCGTCGAGCATCACGCGGACCCGTCCGATGTCGTCGATCGCTTCCAGGGCATCGAGTGCGTCAGATGCCATGAGGTAGGCGAAGTTCGGCGAACAGAACGACGTGGGTAGTCGCAGGTGCACGGTGACACCCTCGTCGTCGAGGCTGATCGAGCGCACGAACCCCAGTTCGGTGATGGGCAGATCCAACTCGGGATCGGCAACCGTGTCGAGAGCTTCGATGACGATGTCCGACAACGGCATACCCGATGCCTGTGCCTGCCCGCGATGTGCGAGCGCGGTCATGCGGTTACCGCCTCCGCGGCCGGCGTGTCCTGGGCACCAGCGGCGACGTCGACGCCGGGATCGGCTGCATCGGTGGGGATTCGCAGTTCCTCGGGAACCGAGATGTGCGGATACAGTGCCGCCGCGTTGAGTCCGAGGATCTTCTTCTTCTGCTCGACGGTGATCGGTGCGTACTCCGTCATGTCCTCGGGAATCTGGAAGTCGACGAAGCGCTCGACGAGCCACTGCGGTGTCCAGAGCGCGTAGTCGCTGGAGAACAGGATCTTGTCCTCACCGATCCAGTAGAGGAGTTCGCCGATGATCTGCGCGAAGTACCTCGGCCGCGTGTGGATGAACGGAATGGCAACGGCGAGACCGCCGTACACGTTGGATTCCTGCGTGGCGATCCAGCAGAAGTCCTCGAGGCGAGGAAGGCCGACGTGCTCGATGATGAAGTTCAGATCGAGGTAGTCGGTGGCAACCTTGTCGACATCCGCGACGTCGAAGGCGTCCCGGTCGAGCGGGCGGATCGTCGGCCCCTTGTGTACGTGGACGTTCTTGATGCCCAGTTTCAGGCACTCCTCCAGATAGCGCCGCGACCACGGGTCGTCGAGCTTGTATCCGCGTGAATCCCCATGCCACTCAGCGGTATACAGCTTGACACCCTTGAGGTCCATTGCCTCGGCGTCGCGTCGGAGTTGGACCAGACCGTCCTCGCCGTCGCGCGGGTCGTAGGCGTGGTTGTAGGTGAGTTTGTCCGGGTTGTCCTGCGCAAGCTTGAGCGAATCGTCGACCTGAGCGAAGCCGTTGACGTAGAAGTCCTTGAGGATCGTGGCCTGGAAGATCGCGTGATCGGCGGGCCCGTCGACGAAGAGGTCCTGCATCAGGCGGTCGGGGCCGTAGTAGCAGTAGGTGTCGTAATCCCACACCTGCTCTTCGGGACTCAGGTTGCGGTGATAGTTGTAGAAGCAGTCGATGAACTGTTTGCCGTGAATGTTGCGCTGGTTGGATTCGCGGCCGTCCCACAGGTGGACGTGGGCGTCGACGATGAAGTACTTCTCGCCATTCTTCTCGTACATCTTCTCACTCGCTCTCTGAGATCTGGGCTGTCGTGATGATCTGGCTGTCGTAAAGATTGGGGCTGTCAGGTGTAGCGGAAAACTACGGCGCGGCAACGTGAGTCGCCGCTATGGATTCGCCGCAGGCGCCGGATGGACGGGCTCGGCGCCTGCGGCGAAGCGTTACGACGACGCGGTGAGGTCGAATCCGATGAACTCGGCGGCGTCCTCCGGGCTGGCGAACAGGATGGTCTTGTCGTCGAGGTGGACCATCCGTCCGTAGTGCGTGGAGCTGATCTCCTCGAAGATCGACCCGTCGAAGTCCTGGCCGAGGGCATCGGTCAGTTCGTCGTAGTCGAAGATGAGGCGGTTGACGCCGTCGACACGGATCATCGACGGATACTCGGTGAGTTCGACGCCGTCCTTGGCTCCCATGACGTCGGCCACGATGCGACCGATCGGCGTGTTCATGAGCGTGACACCGCACATGTTGGAGAACTCGGTATCGGCCCCGAATTGCATGGTGCTCACTTGTTCAGCTCCTCTGGGATATCGACGTCCATGGCGGTCAGAACGTCGGCGAACTTGGTCTTCGCGTGTTCGAGACTGGATGAGAAGGTGACCGACTTGTCGGCGGGCTGCGACCAGATCGGCTGCAGGGCGCGCGCGGCGTCGAGGCTTCGCGGTACCCATTCGGACATCCACCGCGAGAAGAGCTTTCGATTGTCGATGCCGTACTTCTCGTCGCGCGAGAGCATCTGGAACAGTGCGCGTGAGTAGTTCAGGTCGCGGTCGTAGTCGTACTCTCCGGTGCCGACGATCGTGGGGGTGATGTAGTCGCCGTTGCGGGCGGCGACCTGCATGACGAGTTCCGACCGGAACAGCGAGCCCACCAGCTGCTCGAAGACGATATTGGAGCAGAACAGCAGTTCGGCCCAATCGCCGATCGCCGTCAGTCGCTCTACCGCCTCGCGGGTGGGCTGCCACTCGGGGGCCGATTGCCAGACCTCCTTGTGCGCCGAGCCGTCGAACGCTTCCTCGGCTTCGGAAAGGTCGAGGTTGAACAGGGCAAGGTCCTGCGCGAACCGCAGCTTGTGCGCGGCGTTGACACAGACCGCGTTGTTGATCATGTTCGTCGGCGCCGACCGCTGAATCGAGGTGAACACATGCAGACCCATGCCGCTTTCGGCGTGCATCCAGGCACCGAGGTTGCGCTCGATGAACTTGAGCCACGCCGAATTCCATCCGTCGTACGCCCGTGCCCGCTTGGCGTTCTGCAGGCACAGATCAACCTGGTGGACGACCGCGGAGTTGTTGCGGTAGATCGACTGTTCCCATTCCTCGTTGGGATCGAGGAACTGATGCCAGTTGTCCGATTGCGCGGCGGTCCACTCCTTCGGATACCCGCCCGGGCCGTCGCCGAAGCCGTAGATCCATCCCTGGGTGAGGTGACGCTCGGGGTCGGGCTGGACGTCGACGGTGACGTCCTCATAGATCGTGGCCCGCTTCTTGGAGGGCTGATAGTAGTTGTACTTTCGGCTGCGGCTGCTCGGGAATTCCCTTGCGCCGGCCTCGGCGTCGGTGAATTCGATGGAGGGGAAACTGCGTTCCCTCGATTGAGCTGGTGCGGACATACCTTTCGTTCCTGTCGTTCAGGCTGATTCGACCGCGATGGTCGTGATCAGGAGTCGAATGCCGGGCTGGTGAACTTGTCGTAGAAGATCTGGTCGCGCGGAACCGAATGCTGCTCGGCCAGCGCGAGAGCTGCATCGACCATGGGTGGGGGACCGCAGAAATACACCTCCGTTCGTGCGAGGTCCGCTTCGTTGTCGTTGACGATGTCGGTGACGTTCCCGCCGATGACGGTGACGCCGTCAGGTGCGTCGTCGGTGCTCTCCGACAGGCACGCGGTGAACGAGAAATCCTCGATTTTCTCACCGAGAGTGGCGATTTCGTCGAGAAGGAAGAGATCCGACGCGGTGCGTGCGCCGTAGTAGAACCGGACCGGCCGGTGCAGCCCTGTCTCACTGATGTGTCGCAGCAGTGAGAGCAGCGGCGCCATCCCGGCGCCCCCGCCGATCGCGACGATCGGGAGGACGTGCCCGTTGCGCAGCGTGCACGACCCGTACGGGCCGTTCACCTTGATCTCTTGCCCCTCCGACAGGCCATCGGTGAGCATGCCGGCGAACAGACCACCGGGATACTTCTTGATCAAGAACTCGAGCCGATCCGGAGTCGCCGGGGTGGTGGCGATGGAGAACGACCGCTTCTCATCGGTGCCCGGGATGAACAGGTCGAAATACTGACCCGACTTGAATTCGACGGTTTCCGGCTCGACGACGTCGAGTTTCAGCGACACGATGTCGCGGGTCATCGGCTCGATGGCGGCGACCTTCGTGGTGACGTCCTGGATGGGCGCACCGCCGAGGAGTTCGTCCTCGTCGAAGTTGAGGAGCTCGATCTCGCAGTCGCTGTATGCGTATGTGCGACAGAGAAGTACGTACCCTTCGGCTTCTTCCGCGTCGTTGCAGGCGAAGGTGGAGTAGTCGTCCATTTGGACGTCGCCGTCGAGCATGTACGACTTGCAGGCCGAACAACGGCCTTCTCGGCAGCCGTGCATGAGGTGGATTCCCTGCCGGAATGCGGCGTCGAGGATGGTCTCGTCCTCGGCGACCTCCATCTCGATATCGACGGGTTCGAAGCTGATGTGATGCGTGTCGGCCATGAAGTCTCCTGGGCTTTATGGGGATGTCCGCGCTGGTCGGGGCCGCGAGCGAAGCCGGGGGCGTATCGAGACCACGCTTGCGGAGGTGGTCTCGATACGCCCTTACCCCGGGGCTCGGGGTCACTCGCCGAGCCGGGCGAAGCTCGGGCTTGCTCGACCGGCGCGGCGAGTGCGTCCGTCGCGGATCAGACCGTGACGGCCCCGTTCTTGTTGGCCATGTAGGCGGCGATATGAGCTTCGCGTTCCTCGTCGCTCATTTCGTTCAGCGCAACATTCGGGCTGCCGAACGGAATGCCGCGCACATCGTCGAGCGTCCACATCTTCTTGGGATCGAGATCGAGATGCGGTTGCGGGATGAGCGTCTTGCCGTCGTCGCGGACGTAGCCGAGATCCTTGATGATGTCGGCGAGATCCTTGCCGTGGTGCAGCGTCTCCCATTCACGGAAACCGGTGAGGCGCCCCATGTTCGGGGTCGGGCGACCTTCGTACTCGGGACGGAATGCCACCTTGTCGGTCCATGCACAGGTCTCCGAGCAGTAGGTGCGCCACTGGCCGTCGACCTTGTCGGTCACCATGTCCTCGCGAATCAGGCACGGCACCATGCACGTCCAGCACCGGTGTGGGTACTCGTAGTCGACGTCCTCGAAGGCGATCGGCTTGTTCTTGCCGGGGTAGGCGAGGCGGTTGTAGTTCTCCCACCACTTGCCGAACTTGTTGTACCAACCGGGATACTTCTCCTCGAACCATTCGAAGTCGGTGTCGGTCATGGCGTCGATGCGCCAGTAGTTGACCGGCCAGCCGGTGGCGAAGAAGCGGGCGACCTCGTGCACGTAGTGCTTGTCGACGATGCGGTTCCACGCCTCCTCGACCAGGTCGTGCGGAATCGTCAGACCGTACTTCTCCAGTGGCAGAAGGTAACTGCGGTAGTAGTCGTCGTAGATCCAGCGGCGCCACATCTCGGCGTAGGACTCGCGGTCCTTGCGGCGGTCCTTGGTCCCGTACTCGATGAAGGTGCCGATCGCGGCGTCGACGACGCAGTGGTTGTTCCACCACGCGTAGCGCAGATCCCGTTCCAGCAGTGGACGATTGCGTTCGTCGGCCAGGGCCATCAACAGAATCGAGTAACCGTTGGAGATGTGGCGCGACTCGTCGGACTGCACCGAGTGGAACACCGTCGGCAACAGATAGTCGCCGTTGGCGGCCGCCTCGTCGGGCATGGCCACGAACAGGGTGTTGGTGAACGCGGTCTCGGCGACGACCGTCAGATAGATGTTTGCCGCGGTGATCGCGTCACCGGTGATGAAGCCCTCGCCGAACTGCCTGCCGATGGTGCCCGCGTAGTTGTTCGCGAATGCCTTCTCGGTGATGTCGAAGCCGGCCGGATCGATGTAGTTGTTCATGTACAGCTTCTTGAGGTTCATCTGGATCGTCGAATGACGAACCTCGTCGATCATCTGCACCGCGAGCCCGTTGTGGATCTCCGGGTTCGGGACGGCGTCGATTGCCATCGGCATCGCGCGTGCGGCAGAGATCTCAGGGAAGGGGATGATCGACAAGAACAGCTTCTGCCATTCGAGCCAACGTTCCTGGACCTGCCGGAACATGTTGCCGCGGATGGCGCCGTCCATGGCACCGTAGACGCGGTTGTCCTTCTCCTCCTCCATCGGGAAGTACGACCGCATGATCTGCTTGAGCGGATCCTTTTTGGGGGCCTTCTCGAACGTGTAATCGGTACCGAACCGAGTGGCGGGGGTGGCGAAGGTGGGCTCCCACGACAACTCGGTGATCTTCGCATGGGCTTTGGTCAAGCTCTGCCTGCTCAATGTGCGCCTCCTCGTATGGGCCGGCGCTGTGCCGACCTGGCTGGACTGGAGCGCTTTCGATACAACCGCGTGAGGTGCATCACAGCCGTCTCACTGTGAGACGCGGCACATATTCACGATCGCGCAGCGGGCATGCGATGGGGGTGGGGTGGCTGCTGGCGGGCGTGGGGCGTGGCTCGGGTGTGGGCGGCGCGTCGTCGTCGAGCCGGGTTGTAAATGTGTGTCGTGTCGAAGGATGTGGGTGCTGCAGCGCCCACATCTTTACGTTCGACACACATCTAGCGCGGCGCGGGGTGGATGTGGGCGGAATTGGAACCGGGCGGTCTCGGCAGGTCGCGGGGCGTGGGCCGCTGCGGGCAGCGGGGCGGGCGCTCGGGGCGCGGGCGGCGGGTGCGCGGCCCGGGTGCGGGCGGTGCGTCGTCGAGCCGGGTTGAGGATGTGTGTCGTATCGAAGGATGTGGGTGCTGCAGCGCCCACATCTTTATGTTCGACACACATCTAGCGCGGCGCGGGGTGGATGTGGGCGGAATTGGAACCGGGCGGGCTCGGGGTGCGTCGGATATGTCATGCACTCACCCTCCGCCGCGCGCAACTCCACTGCCCGTCATCCGGCTGCTTGTTATCCAGCGGACCGGTTCGGGCTCATTCATCGGAACGCGGTGCTGGCCGCCGGGTACACCGACAACGACCTGCGGGCGTCGCTGCGTCGACGGGAGATCGAGCGTGTCCACCGCGGGGTGTTCGTCGTCTGCGGCGATCGGACGCGGCTCGAACACCACCGTCTCGTCGCGCTCGCGTCCGTGCAAGCCGCGAAGGGTGAGGGCGCGGGGGATCGCGGCTCGGGTGAGTCGGAGGCCGCCGAGTCGGGCGCATCGGAATCGGAAGCGGGGGTGGAAGAGGCAGCTGAACCTCGCGCAGCGCTGAGTCACCAGAGTGCCGCGGCGGTGCATGGTCTCGAGATGCTCTCGCCGACGCTGACGCGCGTCCATTCGACGACGGTGGGTGGTGCGGGATTTCGAACCGCGACCCATCACCGCCATGTCGCGACGCTGTCTGACGACGAGCTCGTCGAGGTTGACGGCGTGCTGGTCACTTCGATCGAACGAACGGCTGTCGACATCGCCTGCGGGGCAGCGACGTTCGCTCAAGCGCTCGCGGTTGTTGATTCGGCTCTGCGGCTCGGTGCCGATCGGGAGCTCATGACGAAGATGCTCACCGGCAAGCGTCGCGGAGTGGGCCTTGCGCGCCGAGCGTTGCACCACGCTGATGGGCGGTCGGAGAATCCGGGCGAGTCGTGGAGTAGGGCGCAGATGATCGAGGCGGGTTTGCCCGCCGCGCGGCTGCAGCACACGTTCCGCGACGTCGACGGCGAGCACGTGGCGCGTACTGATTTCGACTGGGGCGGGCGCCTCGTCGGAGAGTTCGACGGCAAGGTGAAGTACGGGAAGCTGCCCAAACCGGGAGAGGACGCGACCGAGGTTGTGCTGCGCGAGAAGCGTCGGGAAGACGAGCTGCGCGCGATGGGCGTCATGGTCGTGCGCTGGACCTGGGACGATCTCCGGGGTGGGAGGGTCGCGGCACTGATCCGACGCTGGCTCGTGAAGTTGGCGCTGATCGTCGAACCTGCCAGCGCATGAATGTGTGTCTTATCGAAGGATGTGGGCGCTGCAGCACCCGCATCCTTCGATACGACACACATTTACGACGCCCCGCAGCGGTTCGATGCCCCAGGCGCGATCAGGGCAGGGAGTCGTACACCGCCTGCTCGAACTGCTGCGACGCGGCGACGGCGGCAGGGTCGAAGAACGGTAGGAGCTGGGTGGCCCAGAGTCCGCCGATGCCCCTTCGGGCATCGACCCAGAAGTAGAGGTTGGCCCGCCCGGCCCAGCCCATCGAGCCCGCGCTGCGTCCGGTCGGGGCCTGCGAATTGTTCGTCATCGCGACGAGATTCCACCCTTTGCCGACGCCGGGAAAGAAGTCGACATCGTTGGTTTTGCGAGGGTTGACGCCCGGGAGTGGTGTGATCTCGAGTGCTCCGAGCTGGTTGCGCATTGCGTCGCCGACGGTCTCCGGGCGCAGTAGTTGTTGCCCTGAGTCGGATCGGCCGCCGCGCAACCAGAATCGGATGAATTTGAGGAAGTCTCCGGCGGTGGAGTACAGGCCCTGGCCGCCCATGTCGAGTTCGGGTTCGTCGGGCGAGGTCGGCGAGCGCAAGGCCTTGAGGTGGCCGTCCGCGGTGCGCACGTGCAGGTTCGCGCTTCGCTCGAGCATCTGCGGTCCGCGACGAAAAGTGGTGTCGCGCATGCCTAATGGTGTGAGTAGGCGTTCGGTCATGACGTCGCCGAGTCGGCGTCCGGTGGCGCCTTCGATGACCCTGCCCACCCAATCGAGGTTCGTCCCGTATTCCCACCGGGTTCCGGGATCGAACATCAGCGGTGCCTGCAGCGATGCCTGCGTCGCCGTCGCGACGTCGGGCAGGCCGAGGCCCGCGACTGCCCGCGCGCAGTCGGCGTCGAAGAAGTCGTAGGCGAATCCCGCTGTGTGAGTGAGCAATTGGCGGGTGGTCACAGGAGTACGTGGCGCGCGCACCACCGGTGTGTCTCCGTCGAACCCGGTGAGGGCGCCGATTTCGGAGAGGTCGGGTGCGTACTCCGACGCGGGGGCGTCGAGGTCGAGGAGGGCGTCGTCGACGAGTTGCAGTGCCAGCGTTGCGGTCAGTGGTTTGGTCATGGAGAACAGGGCGAGAACGGCGTCCGTGGCCAGTGCCTCGTCGCGGCCCGCGGCCCGTGGACCTGCTGCTTTGAGGTAGATCGTGTCTTCGGCGGTGGTGACACCTGAGACGATGCCGGGTAGCGCGCCGTCCGCGGGCGCGGCGTCGATGATGTGGTCGAGTGCGGCGGTGTCGAGGTCTGCGGCGTCGACCTTCATCGCGCCAGACTTTCGACGAATGAGGCGAGGCGTCGGAGACCTTCTGTGAGATCGGCTGTCGACGCCGCGTACGACAGTCGGACGTGATCATCGGCCGTTTCGACGCCGAAATCCTTTCCGGGAGTGAGTGCTACGTGTGCTTCGGTGAGCGCGCGCTCGCAGAACTCCCACGAGCCAAGCCCGGTGTCGGAGACGTCGATGTACACGTAGAACGCGCCGTCGGGGAAGACCGGCACGCGCAAGCCCATCGCAGTGAGTGCGTCAAGCACGAGTTGTCGTCGAGCGACGAATTCGCGGCGTCGATCTTCGCATACCGCAAGGGATTCCGGAGTGAAGCAGCTCAGCGCCGCGAGTTGGGCGGGAGTGGGTGGACACACGTAGAAGTTCTGCGCGAGGCGCTCGACGACGTCGACCATGTCGGGTGGCAGGATGCACCAGCCGAGCCGCCACCCCGTCATGCCGAAGTACTTCGAAAAGCTGTTCACCACAACAACATCGGGGCCGACGGATGGGTCGGCGAGGACGCTGCGGGGCGGCCGGCCGTCGGGGCCGGGATCGGAGAGTCCGAGGTAGATCTCGTCGACGATGCTCCACCCGCCGCGCTCGGCGACGCGATGGCACAGTTCGACGAGGTCGTCGTAGGGGAGCGACGTGCCGGTCGGGTTCGACGGCGACGCCACGATCACCCCGCGCGTGCTCTCCGACCAGGCGGCGTCGACGAGGTCGGGAGTGAGCTGGAATCGATCGGAGATGCCGGTCGGCACCAGGCTGACCTGCGCACCGAATGCCTGCGCGAACTGTCGGTTACACGGATACGACGGATCGCCGATCAACACACCGTCGCCGGGATCGATCAGCGCCGCGCATGCGAGAAGCAACGCAGCCGACGCACCCGAGGTGACCGCGACCTGCTCCGCTGTCACGCCGTCGGCGCGGAAGTGGTGGCGATAGAAGTCGGCGATCGCCTCGCGTAGTTCGGGGAGGCCTAGTGCTCCCGTGTACGTCAGCGGACGGCCGTCGGAGACCTCGCGAGCCGCGGCGAGAAATGCTGGCGGAGCGCCGAAATCGGGTTCGCCGATATTCAACCGGATCACCGGGCTGCCCTGCGCCTCGACGGCGGCCGCTCTGCCCGCGAAGTCCATCGCGTAGAACGGTGCGACCTCTTGGGCGCGCTGCGAGATCTTCATTCGTCTCATTGTGCGCGACGGCGCGCGCGGGATGTTTCGGGGTGGGGGAGTGATCTCGACTCGGGTGCTCGCTGCGCTCGCGCCCGCTCGATCAGCGGAAGGGGGCTCGGTTGGCGGGTGGGTGATCTCGACAAGCTCGATCAGCGGGTAGCGGCTCGATCAGCGAGTACGGGCTCGATCAGCGGTGGGCGCCGCTCCCGCTCGGCTGGTCGGCCGAGGGGGAGCGAAACCGGCGTGCGCCGCAGGTCAGGGCACGTAGTTGAAGGTGTCCGGATCGGGGCCGCGGCGCTTGTTCTTGTTGAGGCCGTCGATGGCTGCGACGTCGTCGCCGGACAGCTCGAAATCGAAGAGGTCGAAGTTCTCCTCGACGCGCGAGCGGGTGACCGACTTGGGGAAGATGATGTCGCCGCGCTGGATGTGCCACCGCAGGGTGACCTGGGCGGTCGACTTGCCCTTCTCCTCGGCGATCTTCTTCAGGACCGGATCGTCGAGGACGTCGCCCTGTGCGATCGGCGACCATGCCTCGGTCGCGATGCCGTGGTCGGCGTTGAACGCACGCAGATCGTCCTGCGTCAGATAGGGGTGCACCTCGATCTGATTGACCGCGGGGACGATCTCGGTCTCGGCGAACAGCCGCTCGAGGTGGTGCTTCTGAAAATTCGACACTCCGATAGCCCGCGCCTTGCCGTCGGCGTAGATCTTCTCGAGCGCCTTCCACGTTTCGACGAAATCTCCGACCTCCGGCAGCGGCCAGTGGATCAGAAACAGGTCGACGGCGTCGACGCCGAGGTCGGCGAGCGTCTGGTCGGTGGCCTTGAGCGCGTCGTCGTACGCGTGGAATCCGTTGTTGAGCTTGCTGGTGATGAACACCTGGTCGCGTGGGACGTCGGACCCGTTGACGCCCTCACCGACCTCCTTCTCGTTGCCGTACATCTCGGCCGTGTCGATGTGGCGGTATCCGACGTCCAGGGCAGTGCGCACTGCGTCGACCGTCTTCTCCGGCTCGATCTGGAACACGCCGAAACCGAGCTGCGGGATCTCGACGCCGTTGTTGAGAGTGATGAGTGGGACTGTCATGGAACACCTTTCGCGTCTACGGAACTAATGGGAAACACGATCGCCGGGGGATTCCGCGCACGCTCGGTCTGCATGCGCGGCGTCGTGGCCGAGGCCTACCCCTGGCGAGATAGATGGATCTGAAGGGGTCAGGGCAGCAACACGAACTTGCCGCGCGGATGCGACGACAAGATGTCGTCGAGCGCCTTGGCGGCTTGGTCCAACGGATACGTCCCGGCGACATCTGTCACCAGAGCGCCCGATGCCGCGTCGGCGATCAGGCCGTCGATTGCGTTACTGCGGTTCTCTTTGCTCTGCGGCGTGGAACCGTCGATCAGCACGATGCCGTCGTCGCCGCGCCCGAACGCCGCGATGCTGACGATGCGGTCGCGGTCGTCGACCAGAGCGAGCGACACGTCGACAGCCTCGTCGGTGCCGACCGTGTCGATGGCCACGGTGACCGGATTTTCTGCAGCCGCTTGCACACGCTCGAGAAGGCCGTCGCCGTACGCGACAGGGATGGCCCCGAGTTCGCGCAGATGGTCGTGATTGGCGGGCGCGGCGGTGGCGATGACGGTTGCCCCGATCTTGCCTGCCAACTGCACCGCGATCACGCCGACGGCTCCGGCGCCGCCGTGGATGAGCACGGTGTCGTCGGCCTGCACGCCTGCGGTGGCAATCGCGTCGGCTGCGGTGACACCTGCCAGCAGGAGACTTGCCGCATGTTCGTCGTCGAGTCCTGCCGGTTTGATGTGGACCGACTTCTCGTTGACGACGACGTGGTCGGCGTAGGCGCCGGAGATCGGGTACGCGACGACCTCGTCGCCGACCGCGAAGCTGGGTGTCTGACCGTCGAGTGGATCGCCGACCGCACGGACGACACCTGCGAGTTCGTTGCCGATGGGGATGGGAAGTTTCGATTCGTCGGTGCCCATCACTCCGCGCACCGTCTTGGCGTCGGCGGGATTGACGCCGATCGCCGTGACATCGATGACGACTTGTCCCGGGTCGGGGAGTGGCAATTCGGCCTTCACGATCTCGACGACCGTCGACGGTTCGCCGTACTCGTTGGCCACGGCCTGCCGCGCGGTGACGGCGGCCGACTCGATGTCGAGGGTGTTCTCGTTGGTCGGTGTCTTCGCTGAGTCAGTAGTCGATGAGTCTGAGTTCGTTGAATCGGCCATAACTGCTTCAAGGCGCAGCAACCGTGGCGCTATTCCGATCCGAAGGTCACCGTCCGGTGTCGATCACGAGCAGTCGGACAACGCCGCATCACAAACGCATCGCGTCGGGGCCGATGCGCGTGATCGACCTCACGCGTGAGTCGGCGGCCGACTCGGCGATCTCGCGATGTCGGCGGAGTTGACTCAGCGCCGAAACCACGTCTCCGCGGTGTCTGCTAGCGCCTTCTCGATGCGCAGCTTCGATGTCTCGGACAGGTTCGCGGGCAACGAATCTGGCGCGAACCACGCGACGTCGGTGTTCTCGTCGTCGGCTGCGCGTGGCGTGCCTGCGAGGTGGCGGACCAGGAAACACACGTCGAGGTATTGCGTCTGATCGCCATTGGGGTAGGTGACCATCGGAGTGACGTCGATACTGGTCAATCGAACTACCTCCGCGTCGACGGCGGTTTCCTCGGCGATCTCCCGGATGATCGCGCGCGCGGGCTCTTCTCCCGGTTCGAGCACGCCGGACACGACCGCCCATTCGCCGGTATCGGCGCGCTGAGTGAGCAGAATCCGCCCGTGATCGTCACGGACCACTCCACTCACACCGGAGAGCCACAGCGGCATATGCCCGACGTGGGAGCGCAGTTCGGTGATGAATCCGGGAATCGGCATGAGGCCATTTTGCCGTGGCCGGCCGAGTCGTGCCGTCGCACATCCGGTCTCGTGGTGCCGTGGCAGGATCGGCTATGACCGATCGGGGTCGAGTGTGCAGGCAGAAACATGCAGGCGAAAGGTGCGATCGATGCGTGGTAAGGGTGTCTTCGCGGTGCTGGTGGGCATCGGACTGGTCGGCGTTGTGTGGGCGATCGTCGACGTCGTCGATCGTGGCTGGTCGAGCGGCCCGGGTAGCACCTGGGTGTGCGCCGCGCTCGGGTTGGTGCTGGTCGTGTTCGCGTTGTATCGGGAATTCGGCGGGTCGCCGCTGGTCACCGTCGACAACGAGAACATCGCCGAGGAGTACGAGGCGCAGAAGCGCGCCGACGGCGTGGAGGCCAACTGGGTCGTGAAGCCCGGCTATGCGGACGCGCAGACCGACGCGGCCCTCGGTCGCGACGAGCCGGAGAAGAAGTAGCCGCGACACGACGCTGCCGAACGCGTGTTCGGCGAATCTGTCAGTGGTGGGTGCTTCACTGTCATGTGCGCGTGTAAGAACGCATCCGATCGCCGAAACGAGGCATGGCAGCATGAACACCCCTACTTCGCACAATGTGTCGCGCGGGCCGTCCGCTGAGCATGCCTGGGCCGAGGCGAGAACGTGGCTGATCGAAGAGCTGCGCGCGATGCCGAACGCGGCCGTACTCGATCTCGGACCCGCGGGTCTCGACACCACCCTCACGCCTGAATCCGACGTGGAATGCGCTCAAGTGCACGTCTTACATGGCGGCGTCTACCTGGTGAGACTCTCGACGGACCTGATGGAGCATCCACGACTTGCCGGCTACTCGGTGCCGCGGTCGTTGCGAAACCGGTGGCGCCTCGATGACCGCTTCGACGACTGCACCCACGGCTATCTCGTCAGCGCCTCTGCAGAATTGATCGCCGACATCTGTATCGGCTGGTTCCGAGACCGGTGCGCGTGGCGGCATCCGGGGTCGTTGGGGTGGAGTTACACCGCACCGCAGCCGGCTCGGGGATGCCCCTGATCTTTCCCCCAGATCGGCTCCGAACAGGTGATTTCCCCGCAGATCTCACGCATCGTGGAGTCATGACCACTTCATATGACAGCACCAGCACATCGTCGAACGGCACTAACAACAACGGCTCGGGAATGGGCTTCTGGAAGATTCTCGGGATCGTCGTCGTGGCGCTGATTGCGCTCGCGATCATCGGCCCGGTACTCAAGGGACTCTTCTGGATCGGACTCTTCGCGCTGGCCATCTACGGCGGCTACATGCTCTTCCGGGCATCGCGATCGTCGAAGTCGGATGGCGGCTCATCGGGCTTCTGAGTACGGCAAACGACCCACCCGTGAATTCGCCAGCGCGACAGTAGGATTCATTTCAGCGGATTCAATACCAGTGTGGGGCGTCCAACTCTCGCGTGAGATGGTCACCGGGATTGTTACGTGCGTACCATTGTCCGGTGTCCGTTGACAGCGATGCCGTACCGGTGACCCGGCTCCTCGTGCAGACCGACCCGGATACGCCCGACCCCGCCGGGTCGAGCGAGCAGGCCGCGCTCACCGAACCGATCCACACACCGGAGGCCGTGCAGGCCGCGGATCCGTATGAGGTTGGGGCCCCTGCCGAGCGCGCAGACGACTCGACGGGGGTTGCCGACCCGGTCGACTTCGGCGCCTGCACGGGTGAATTCGACACGCGAACGGGCGAGTTCTTCACCCGGATGACTCGCCGCGATCGGCCCGGCGCGACGTCGACTCGACTGGGTGGGCACGCCGCGAACGCGCCGCGCAGCACTGCTGCGACACGGCGGCGTCGGTCAGCGGAGTCCGCACGGTCGGCAGCTGATGCGCCGGTCCCGATCCTCGATCGACTCACCCGCATGGCGGTCTCCGCGCGGCGGGTCACCGATCCGATGTCGGTGCCCGGCGAGATCACCATCGACCTCGACGACGCCTGGGAAGCCGCTCAGTCGCCGGGATGTCTGCGGCTCTTCGTCGCGGGGAACGGCTGCGAAGGCACCATCGCGATCGTGCTCACCCGGTTCATCGTCGACCATCACACCGACCTCGGTGCGTTGCTCGACCACGCGCCCGTCGAAGCCCGCGCCCTGCCTGATTGGGACGAAGACGACGTCGTCACCACTCCTCGAGGCTTTCGGACGGAGGGGGCATCGCTGCAGACCGGGACGTACCTCGATCTCGGGGAGCGTAGGTTCTGCGCGCTGAGGTACGAGGTCTTTGCCCGCGGGAACGTTGCCTACCTGGTCCACACGACCGGCATCGTCCCGTTGCGCGAGGGCCGTGAGTTCTGCCGTGAGGTCGTGGCCGCGGTGAGCAGCGTGGGGCTCGACGACTGACGATCTGATAGTCGGAAATCGAGACGGCGCGGGGGCGCCGAGCGGATCAACCGAGCGTGAATCAACAAAGGGGGAGAGCAATGGTGAGTCGCGCCGACCGCGTCGTCGACTTGGAATCGGTACTCGCCGCAGAGGCAGACTTCATCGACGACCCGACCGACCAGGGCTGGCTGACCGCGACCGCAGCGGGTGAACGGATCTACGTGCGGATGGGCGACTTTCCCGACGAGGACCTCTGGGCGCTCTGGCTCGGCGACGGTCGGTGGATGGAGTTCACCGTGCCCCCTGCTCGCTGGAACCTGCGGGTCCGCGCGGCACGTTGGTCGGCCGACGCCCGTGCACGCCTCCCGAGGAACGAGTTCCACGACTGAGGGTGGTCTCGACAAGCTCGACCAGCGGGTGTGAGCTCGACCAGCGGATCGGGCTCGACCCGGCGGGTGTGGCTCGACCGGCGGGCGGGTGGTCTCGACAAGCTCGACCAGCGGGGAAGCTCGACCGGCGGGCGGGTGGTCTCGACAAGCTCGACCAGCGGGGCAAACTCGGCCGGCGGGGCAAGCTCGACCAGCGGGCGTGAGCTCGGCCGGCGGGCGGGTGGTCTCGACAGGCTCGACCCGGCGGGTGTGGCTCGACCGGCGGGTGGGTGGTCTCGACAAGCTCGACCAGCGGGGGAAGCTCGACCGGCGGGGCAAGCTCGACCAGCGGAGTGGGGCCGCTCCGGCCCAAATATGTGTCGAACGTAAAGATGTGGGTGCTGCAGCACCCACATCTTCACAAACGACACACATCTACCGAGCCAGGCGCCCCGGGGGGTCTCGACAAGCTCGACCAGCGGGGCAAACTCGACCAGCGGATCGGGCTCGACCCGCGGGCGGGGCGCGCCGTCAGGAACGACGCGACGAGTCGGGAGTCACCAGCTCGCCGGGCATCTCGCTCGCGTCGGCCGCGACCGCGGCGAGCTCCTCGCCAAGTGATTCGGCAGGCTTACGCGACTCCGCGGCAGTGCCGTCGACCGACTCGACCTTCATCTTCTTGCTGCCGGTGAACAGCGACGCGATCGCGCCGATCACGCAGCAGATCATGGCGAACGTGAACGCCGCGGTGAGGCCGTCGGAGAACGGATCGCTGATCAGGTGCGGGAAGAAGTCGAGCCCGGTGAGGTGGTCGACGCTGGCCTGCGGCAATCCCTGCAGTGCCTGTCCGCCCACCTCCTTGATCGGGTTGTAGCCGAGGAATGCCGCGAACAGAATGCCGACGGTCGGTAGGTGTGCGATCCCGTTGGCAGCGTCGGACGGCATGCCGTTGGACGTGAGGCCGCTGTACATGGCCGACGGCAGGTGCTGGCTGAGGCCCGCGATCATCAGCGAGAAGAACAGGCCGATCGACAACACCATCGCGGCGTTCTGGAACGTCGTCATCATGCCCGCGCCGGAACCACGAGACGTGATCGGAAGGCTGTTCATGACCTCCGCGCGGTTGGGCGAGGCGAACAAGCCCATGCCGACGCCGTTGATCAGCAGGATCAACGCGAATACCCAGTAGTCGAAGTCGACCGGGATGGCGATCAGTGCGGCGAAAGTGCCTGCCGTGATGAGCATGCCGAGCGTGGTGAACCACTTGGTGCCCAGCTTGTCGCTGAGGGCGCCCGACACCGGTGCGCTGAGGAGGAAGCCGATGGTCATCGGAACCATGTAGATACCAGCCCACAAGGGGGTTCGGCTGTAGTCGTAGCCGTGCTGCGGCAACCAGATTCCCTGCAGCCAGATGATGAGCAGGAACTGCAGACCGCCACGACCGATCGACGCCATCAGGTTGGCGAGGTTACCGAAGGCGAAGGAACGATTCCTGAACAGCGAAAGCTCGAAGAGCGGGCTCGCGACCTTGGTCTCGATCAGTACGAAGATCGCCAGGACGAGCGCGCCACCGATGAGCCCCGTGAGGACCCAGGGGTTGCCCCATCCCATGTTGGAGCCGCCATAAGGCTGGATGCCGTAGGTGATGGCGATGAGGATCGCGACCAGACCGACGGCGAAGGTCACGTTGCCCCACCAGTCCATCTTCGAGTGCTTGCGAACGCCGGTGTCGCGCAGCTTGAGGTACGCCCAGATGGTTCCGACGACGCCGAAGGGCACCGAGACCAGGAAGATGTAGTGCCACTGGATCGGCGCGAGCAGACCACCGACCAGAAGGCCGAGGAACGAGCCCGCGATGGCGGCGACACCGTTGATGCCCATCGCCAGACCTCGCTGGTTCGGCGGGAAGGCGTCGGTGAGGATGGCCGACGAGTTGGCCATCAGGAACGCGCCTCCGACACCCTGGATGATGCGCCAGAAGATCAGCCAGATGGCCGCCTCGCTTCCGTCGAACCAGGTGATCGCCAACAGGATCGACGAGACGGTGAAGATGGCGAAGCCCATGTTGTACATCCGCGCACGGCCGAACATGTCACCGAGGCGGCCGAAGCTCACCACCAGCACGGCCGTGACGACGAGGAATCCCATCATCATCCACAGCAGATAGCTGGTGTTCTCGGGGAGAAGCGGATTGAGATTTATGCCCTTGAAGATGTCGGGGAGCGCGATGAGCACGATCGACGAGTTGATCGTCGCGATCAGCATGCCGAGCGTCGTATTCGACAGCGCGATCCACTTGTAGTGGGGATCGTGAGTGGGAGACTGCGCCGGTTGCGCGGACCCGGCGTCGTTAACCGCAGTGGTCATGTGAATCCTTCTGCAAAGTCATGGCTGGTAGTCGAGATTTCTCGGTAGTGGAGAAGTCGAAGGGACGTGAGGGCCCGTCAGGTCGAGATCTCTTCGGCCAGGGCGTCGGCGAGATCTTCGATGGCCGCGTGGACGCGCTCCTGCTGCTGCGAATCGAGTCGCTCCATCGCGGCTCCGAGTAACTGCGCCTTTTTGGTACGGGCGTGCGTGATCACATCCGCGCCTTCTGGAGTTGCCACCAGGAGGCGCGCGCGACCGTCTTCGGGATCGGGTGTCCTGGTCACGTACCCGAGTTGTTCGAGGTTCGCGACGAGGCGCGAGACCGTCGGCAGTGCGACCGCCTCACGCTCGGCGAGCGCCGACATGCGCAGCGGGCCGTGGGCGTTGATCGTCCAGAGGGCCGATGCCGTGCCGACGCTGAGGTTGCCGGTTCCGCTGGTGCGGAGTGCGCGGGTGACGCGAACAAGGTGGTGATGAAGCACTGCGACATCTTTTGTGCCCGCTCCGTCGAGCGACGTGGAGACGAGCGAAGTGGAGTCGGACAGCGTGATCACCTTCTCGATTGGTTTCGTTTGTCGATAACGGTTGGTCAATAGATGACTGGGCTCGATTTCTGGGGCCTACGAAAGTCCAGATGACGGGAAGTCGGTCAAGGGACCCAGACACGATCAATATAGTTGCTTGATGCTAAGTAATCGAATCGTAAACTCGGCGAACGGTGTTCGCCTGAGGGCGTCGGCGCTCCGGCCGGGATGACCCGTCGGCGTCGGTACGTTGGATATGGCGACACATTCACCGACGAATCGAGGACTCTCATGACCCAGGTGATCATCATCGGCGGACACGGCAAGATCGCACTGCGACTGGCCAAGATCCTGAGCGACGGGGGAGACAAGGTCACCTCCGTCATTCGTAACGACGCCCAGTCCGACGACGTCTCAGCAACCGGCGCGGAACCGCTGCTCGCAGACGTCGAGAAGCTCGACACGGCGGGCCTCGCTTCGGTCCTGGCCGGCCAGGACGTCGTGGTGTGGTCGGCGGGTGCTGGTGGCGGAAGTCCGGAGCGCACCTACGCCGTCGATCGCGACGCGGCCATTCGGTCGATGGACGCGGCAAAATCGGCAGGCGTCGACCGATACATCATGGTCTCCTACTTCGGGGCCGGCCCTGATCACGGTGTGCCGGAGGATGATTCGTTCTACGCATACGCGGAATCGAAGGCTGAGGCCGACGAGTATCTGAAGAAGACCGACCTGGAGTGGACCATTCTCGGGCCGAGTGGACTCACGAACGACCCCGGCACCGGCCGCATCGACGTCACGCACAAGGGTGACTGGAAGAAGGGTCACACCAGCCGCGACAACGTCGCGCAGGTTGCGGCCGCCGTGATCGCCGAGCCGTCGACTATCGGCACGTTCATCGAATTCAACGACGGCTCCACGCCGATCGCGGAGGCCATCAAGCCCGCATAATCGGGAGGTGGCTCCTGATCCCGTCGATTCCGCAAGCGGCAGACCCGACGTCTCGCGCAGTCTCAGCGAGAGACTTGGCGAGATAGTCGGGTCGTCGCACGTCCTCACCGACGCCGACGCGATGGCGGGTTACCTCACCGACTGGACCGGTCGCTGGACCGGCTCCGCCGTCGCGGTTGTTCGTCCCCTCACCGCTGACGAGGTCGCCGCGGTCGTCGGGCTGTGCGCCGACGAAGGTATCGCGATCTGCCCGCAGGGCGGCAATACCGGACTCGTCGGCGGGTCGATTCCGCCCGCCGATGCGTCGACTCCTGCGATCGTGCTCTCCACCGCACGTATGACCGACATCGACGAGATCGACACCGTGGGCCGCAGTGTCGGCGTGCAGGCAGGGGTGACACTCGCGGCGCTCGACGCGCGGGCGTCGAGCGCCGGTCTCCGGTTCGGCGTCGACCTCGCGTCGCGTGAATCGGCAACGCTCGGTGGAATGGTGGCGACCAACGCGGGCGGCACTCGAATGATCCGGCATGGCAACACCCGCAGTCAGCTACTCGGGATCGAGGCCGTGCGCGCCGACGGACAGATCCTGCGCCGGTGGCGCAGTCTCGTGAAAGACAATGTGGGATACGATGTTCCGGGTCTGCTCGCGGGGAGTGAGGGCACGTTGGCTGTCATCACGCGCGTGCTCGTCCGCCTGGTTCCGACGACCGGTGCGACTGTCGTGTTCGTCGCTGCCATCGACGACGTATCGGTGGCGCTCGCCTTGATCGACGCCGTCTCCGACGCCGGGCTGACCACAGAGGCTGCGGAGATCATGACTCAGGCAGGTGTCGATCTCGTGCACGACCACGGAGTCCGACGGCCCGTGTCGAGCCCCGCCCAGTTCTATGTCCTCCTGGAGGTCTCGGGTCCGCATGACGCGGAAGACGTTGTGCTGCAAGTGCTCGACGGTCAGCCGGGCGTCGTCGATGCGGTGGTGGAACCGGGGCCTGCGCGCGATCTGTGGCTCGTGCGTGAAAGCCATACCGAATCCATAGCACGGTCGACGACGACGCCGGTCGTCAAGCTCGACGTCTCGGTTCCCCTGCGGGCATTGCCTGCAGCCTTCGCTGAGCTCGCCGCGATTGCCGATGACGACGATTGTCGGCCAATCCTTTTCGGGCACGTGGGCGACGGCAATATTCATGTGAACCTGCTCGACGTCGCTGAGGAATCGGTGGAATCGTTGACTGACAGGGTGTTTCGAGTTGTCTCCGCGCATGGCGGCAGCATCAGCGCCGAACATGGGATCGGCCGCGCGAAGGTTGCGTGGACCGGACTCGGCCGATCGGCCGTAGACCTCGACACGATGAAGGCGATCAAGACTGCGCTCGACCCGGCGGGGCTGCTCAACCCTGGAGTTCTCTTCGAGTAGTGATCGGCACGCCAAATCGCTTGGTATTTCCGGATTGCCCGGTATTTCGGCTCGCTGGTATCGGCGGCCACAATCTGGGTACGCAATGCGAGCGTCGACACACTGGGCATTCAACTACTGACCCACCACATGACTGGTCCGGCGACCTCCGATTGCCCTTATGCTCAATCCCGAATTTCCGATTGAGAAGAGTCAATTCCGGGGGGAATCAATGTTACGCAACAGATTTCGTATTTATCCGATTCGTTCACGTCGTATCGGGTCGACTGTCGTCGCGGCAGCGTTTGCGGTGCTCGTGGCCGCAGCGATACTCGCACCGACAGCGGATGCGGCGACGAGCGTCGGTGCAGACCCCGTTGGTACGGGTCCCGTGCAGTCCGACTTCCGTGCGGCGGCGCGATTCTCGAATCCCGAAGCGAATCCACCGGGCGCGAACAACTGGGCATGCCGGCCATCTGCTGCCCATCCGCGTCCCGTCGTTCTGGTACATGGAACCTGGGAATCGGCGTATCAGACGTGGGCGGGCTTTGCGCCGATGCTTGCTGGGCACGGATTCTGTGTCTTTGCACCAGAACTCGGAATTCTGTCTGCGCGCGATGGTGGCGGAATACCTGCACGGCAGCATGGCGGCGAGTACGGCGCAGGGCACGTCGACGAGTCGTCGGCGCAGCTCGCTGGTTTCGTCGATCGGGTGCTGCGGGCGACCGGTGCGCGCCAGGTCGATCTCGTCGGCCACTCGCAGGGCGGTGTCATCGCGCGCGGGTACCTGAAATTCCACGGTGGTGCTGATGCGTCGAATCCGCAGCGCAACAAGGTGTCTCACGTGGTGACGATGGTCGCGACGAATCATGGCACGACGATGGACGGATTGGTCGGTCTCGAGAACGATCTGCAGGCGGCGGGCATCGACATAAGCTCCGAGGTCGGCGCGGCATCGGGCCCCGGTGGTGCCGATCAGCAGGTGGGGTCGGCGTTCATCACTCGACTCAACCGCGGCGGTGACACTCTGCCGGGAATCGACTACACGGTCCTCACCACGATCTACGACGAGGTCTCCACGCCGTACACGGCGTCGTTTCTGACACCTGGTCCCGGTGCACGCGTCGACAACATCGTCATCCAGAATGGCTGCGCCGGCGACCATACCGAGCACACCGACTTCACCTACTCGCCGCGAGCACAGTCGCTGGCGCTGAGCGGCCTCGGCGCCGACGTACCCGTGGTGTGCGTCGCGCGGTGACGGCTCGTCGGGATCGTGCCCAGTTGGGATCATCGTGATTTTTGGTCTGGGCACATCGGCGCAGTGGTGCGTAGCGTCGAACAACCGTGACTGCGACTCCCACGACCTCATCTGATCGGCTCGTCGGATCGACGAACGCCGCGAGCACGGAGCCGTCTATAGACGAGACAGACGACGAACGGCGACGGCGGCTGCGGACGGTCGCGCTGGCGAGCCTGCTCGGGACGACCGTCGAGTGGTACGACTTCTTTCTGTACGCGACCGCGGCGAGTCTGGTCTTCAACACGGTGTTCTTCCCGCACCAGAGTGGATTCGTCGGCACTTTGCTGACGTTCGCGACCTTTGCTGTCGGATTCGTGGTGCGCCCGATCGGCGGCGTCGTATTCGGTCACATCGGCGACCGGATCGGCCGGAAGAAGACGCTGGCGCTGACGATGGTGATGATGGGGCTCGCCACCGCATTGATGGGCGTGCTGCCGACGGCCGCGCAGGTCGGCATCGTCGCGCCGATCCTGCTCCTGGTGCTCCGCGTCGTACAGGGGTTCGCGCTCGGAGGGGAGTGGGCGGGTGCGGTGCTGCTCGCCGTCGAACACAGTCCGCGGGGGCGTCGAGGTTTCTTCGGTTCGATTCCGCAGATCGGTCTGGCGCTCGGACTCGCACTGGGCACGGCGGTGTTCGCCCTGCTGCAGGTGGTCTTCGACGACGATGCGTTCCTCGCCTACGGCTGGCGCATCGCCTTCCTCGGCAGCATCGTGTTGGTGATCATCGGATTCGTGGTGCGCCTCAAGGTCGACGAGACGCCCGCCTTCCAGGAGGTCGACGAACTCTCCCAGAAGTCGTCCGCGCCGCTCAAAGAGGTGGTGCATCGACCGTATACGCGCAACACGGTGCTCGGGCTGCTCGCTCGCTGGGGTGAGGGGTCGGCGTTCAACACCTGGGGTGTCTTCGCGATCGCTTATGCGACAACACAACTCGACCTGCCCAAGGTTTCGGTTCTGATCTCGGTGACGATCGCCGCGCTGGTGATGGCCGTGCTGTTGCCGGTGTCGGGAGTACTCACCGATCGGTTCGGGCCCAAGCGTGTGTATCTGGCGGGCATGATCGCCTACTCGGTGGCGGTGTACCCGGTGTTCGCGCTCTTCGGCACCGCCGACCTCGTCTGGTTCACGGTGGGACTCGTGGCGGTGTTCGGCGTCGTGCACGCCCTGTTCTACGGCGCGCAGGGCACGTTGTTCGCGAGCCTGTACCCGACGCCGGTCCGCTACACCGGGCTGTCGGTGGTCTATCAGTTCTCCGGGATCTACGCGTCGGGTCTTACGCCGCTCATCCTGACCGCGCTGCTCGGCGCAGCGGGTGGCACGCCGTGGCTGGCCGCTGGCTACCTGGTGCTGACAGGACTGATCAGCGTCGTCGCGACCTCGCTGATCCGCCGCAGCGACCAGTTCTTCTGATCGCCGCGGCGGTGCTGCCTACGCGTGCGACCTGGTCACAGCGCCGCGAGAACCTCCGACGACTCGACGGGCAGCGAGAACATCGGATAGTCGAACGAGATCGCGTTCTCGTGTTCTGCCTGCGACGTCGCGGCGGTGCAGTCGGTGAGCGTGATGACGCGGTAGCCGTTCTCGTAACCCGACCGCATCGTCGACTCGACGCAGCAGTTGGTGAGGAATCCGCCGAGGATGATCGTCTCGATTCCCTTGCTGCGCAGGATGAAATCGATGTTGGTGCTCGCGAAGGTATCGAGTCCGCGTTTGCCCTCGATGAGGATGTCGCCCTCTGTCGGGGCGAGGTCGTCGACGATCGCGGCACCCCACGTGCCCTTCACGAAGGCGTTGCCGTCGACGACGCCCTTGAGGATTCCGTACGGGTGCCGGGTCAGTTCGCCGTAGCCCGGGGCGAAGGTGATGGGTGCGTGCATGATCGTCACCCCGGCGGCACGGGCCTTGTCGACGAGAGTGACAGTGTTGGCCAGCATGTCCGTCGAGTCCATGACCTCGGCGACGGCGTCGTGCAAAACGCCTCCGTCGCTGGTGAACTCGTTCTGGTATTCGATGAGCACCAATGCTGTGGTTGCGGGGTCGAGGGTGAGCGTGTCGTCGGCCATGAGTACTCCCAGTGTGCAGTGATCGGGGTCACAAGAATTGAACTGCGTGCTGCGTCGTCGCGCAAGGTTGTCGGTGAGCGCGCGTGCTCGCCGAATCGGTGAGACGATGCAGACGTGACGACCGATCAGGTGAGTGACCGGCTGGCCGAGCTCGCACAGCGCTGCGGAGTGAGCATCGGCTACACCGGTTGGGATCAGGAGTATCACGAGGTTTCGCGGGACACGCTGGTTGCGGTGCTCGCCTCGCTCGACGTCGCGGCAGCCACCGATACGGAGATCGAGCAGTCTCTCGCAGAACTCGATGTGGCTCCGTGGCGGTCGTTCCTGCCTCCGGTCACCGTTGTCACCGAGGGAGATGACGCGACGTTCGCTGTGCACGTTCCGCACGGCGATCCGGTCGCGGTCTGTATCCGAACGGAATCGGGGGACACGCTCGCGCCGACACAGCTCGACGTGTGGACCCAGCCGCGGGACGTCGACGGTGTGCTCACCGGGCGGGCGACGTTCGCGTTGCCGTCGGATCTGCCGCAGGGCTATCACGAGATCGTCGGGGCCAATCCGGCGCGCGACGTCAACGCGACCGCACCCTTGATCGTCACGCCACGTCGGCTATCGACCGCAGACGATCTCCTCGGTGCCCAGCGGTGGGGGCTGGCGCTACAGCTGTACTCGGTACGTTCGGCAGCGTCGTGGGGGGTCGGCGACTTTGCCGACCTCGCCCAGGTGTGCGAGGTCGCGGGCAGCGTCTACGGCGCCGACTTCGTCCAGGTCAACCCGATGCACGCCGCGGCACCACGCCCACCCGTCGAGGCATCTCCATACCTGCCCGCAACACGTCGCTTCGTCAATCCGCTCTACATCAGGGTCGAGGACATCCCCGAGGCCGACGCCCTGCCGAAACCGCAACGTAAATGGATCAAGGGACTGCAGAAGGAATTCTTCGGCGACGACCTCGATCCGTCGAGAATCAAGCGCAACAAGTCATATCGGGCGAAACTCGACGTGCTCGAACTGATCCACGACGTTCCGCGGAGTAAGCGTCGCGAGCACGCGTTTCTGCGGTTCTGCAAGCGAGAAGGCAAAGGGCTCAAGGGTTTCGCCACCTGGTGTGTACTCGTCGAACGCTTCGGGAATGACGAGACGAATTGGCCCGCCAAGACGTCCGATCCGCGATATCTCAAGCGGGTACGTCGACGCTACAGCGATCGCGTCGACTTCTACATGTGGTTGCAGTGGATCTGCGACGAGCAGTTGGCCGCGGCTCAGCATGCGGCCACGTCGTCGGGTATGAGTATCGGGATCATCACCGACCTGGCCGTCGGGGTCGACCGCCATGGAGCCGATGCCTGGATGCTCGGTGGCGTACTGGCCTCCGGTGCGACCGTCGGCGCGCCACCCGACGGCTTCAATCAGCAGGGGCAGGGCTGGAATCAGCCGCCGTGGCATCCCGGCCGACTCGCAGCCGCCGGGTATGCGCCCTATCGCGACATGCTGAGGACGGTTCTGCGGCATGCAGGCGGCCTCCGTGTCGACCACATCCTCGGGCTCTTCAGGCTGTGGTGGATTCCCGACGGAATGGGTCCCGCAGGCGGCACTTATGTCCGCTACGACCACGACGCGCTGCTCGGCATCCTGGCTCTCGAGGCGCAGCGGGCAGGTGCGGTGGTGATCGGCGAGGATCTCGGAGTCTTCGAGCCGACGGTGCAGACCGCGCTGGCGCAGCGCGGAATCCTCGGGACGTCGATTCTGTGGTTCGAGCACGGGCCGTATGCGCCGATCCCGCCGGAGGAGTACCGAGAACTCTGTCTCACCTCGGTGACCACGCATGACCTGCCACCGACGCTGGGCTACCTGGCGGGCGAGCACATAGACCTGCGCGCCGAACTCGGCCTGCTCGAGACGTCCGAGTCCGAGGAACGCGCCCGTGACGCACGCGACCGCGACGCCATCCTCGACCTGGCGCGCGCACGCGGGCTGCTCGATCCGGACACCGATCTGACGAGCGCGGAAACGGTGGAAGCGCTGTACCGGCTCATCGCGGCAAGCCCGTCGGTGCTGCTCGGAGTGGCACTCGTCGACGCCGTCGGGGAGCGTCGGATTCAGAACCAACCGGGCACCGACAGCGATCAGTACCCCAACTGGTGCATTCCGCTCGCAGACGATGACGGGACCGTCGTGCTCGTCGAGGATCTCGCAAGCAGCCGTCGGTTCGCCGACCTCGTCGCAGCCCTGGTGGGGGAGGGCGTCGGCGCGGATCGACGCTCACTGCTCCAGGACTGACCGACCGCAGACTGCCTTACCCGGCGGCGGTTGACCTGAAGGGAATCAGGCGAAGGCGCGGGCGTTCTCGCGCCGCACAGCGACGGCGGTCGACACCAGCGCGATGAGCGCGAGCACGCCGACGGCCACGTTGAACACGACCCCCGACGTTTTGAGGCCCCAGTGAGATGCCGCGATACCTTCGCCGACGATCGGGATGGAGATGGCGACGTAGGCGACGACGAAGAACGTCGACATCACCTCGGCCCGACGGTCTGCAGGACTGGCGGCGACGACCGCGGCGAGTCCCTTGCTGAACGAAAGGCCTTGTCCCGCACCGGCGATCAACGCGCCGATGACGAGCAATGTGAACGAGGCCGCGAGTAGTCCGCCAACCAGAACGGCCATGCCGACGACCAGGAGCGCACAACCCGCGATCAGTGCGCGTTCGGTGGGGATCGCGCGACCGGCGATCTGCGCGACGGCAGACGCACCGAACAGCAGGAACACCAGGCCCCCGGCGAGCGCGGGCGAGTGGATGCCGAGCACGTGCGACACGAACGACGGGGTCACGCCGGTGAACGTGCCCATCACCGCGAATCCCGCGAACGCCGCGATTGCGGCACGCACGAAGACCGCGCGTGTCTCCGGTGGCACCGACAGCTTCTGAACCGACAGACGAACTCCCGGTTTGCGGGTCACCGGCTCGGTCATGAACCAGATGCCGACGAACACGATCGCAAGCAGGACGAGGTCGACGATGAACGCGGTGCGCAGCGGCGCCGGGGCGAACTGCGCGAGCAGTCCGGCGATGAGTGGGCCGAGGCCGAGGCCGCCGATGTTGGCCGCGGTCGCGAGTGCGGGCGCACGGTGACGCCAGCTCGCAGGCGCGAGTTCGATGACCGCTGCGGTCGCCGCACCTGCGTAGATACCTGCCGACAGACCGGAGAGCACACGTCCGATCATGAGCTGCCAGACCGGGCCCGCGGTCAGGAAGACGACGGCGCTGATCGCCGAGAGGATCGCGCCGGCGATCAGCAGCGGACGCCTGCCGAGGATGTCCGACCAGCGTCCGAAGCAGATCAGGGCAACGATCACGCCGGCCGCATACACGGCGAAGATGATCGTCGTCGTGGTGACGCCGAAGCCGAGGTCCTTCGCGTAGATCGAGTACAGCGGAGTCGGCAGCGTGGTGCCGAGCATCACGACCGCGAAAGCCGCGATGGCCGCTATGAATGAACGTGCCCCACCGGAGTGCGTTTCGAGGGAGTGTGTTTCGACGGAATCAGAAGGTGTTTCGACGGAATCAGGCCGTGTGGAAGCGGATTTCTGAGAGTGCATCGGGCCGGGCGTCTGCGTCATACGAGGCCTAGCGTCGAAGCACCCCACGGTATTCCGTAGCGGGATCGGGTGCGTTTCTGGTGAATGTGTGTCTTACGTAAGGATGTGGGTGCTGCAGCACCCACATCTTTCGATTCGACACACATCTACCGATCGATCGGGGAGGGCCGCTAGGCACCGTCGGATTCATGCCGGGAATGTCCTCTATCGCCGCACAAGCCGCATCGGACCGTTACGGTATATCCGTGCCAGCCATCGATCCCACGATTCTTGCCACCACGTCGCGCATGCCGTTTGCCGTCGATGAAATTCACAAGCTCGGCGTGACCGGGCGGCGAGTAATTGCCGCCGATACGTTCAGTTCCGCACCGGGGAGCCATTCACGCGGAGCCTCCAAGCATTTCACGGTGCCCGCGCCGACCCAGGAGACCGAGGCGTTCATCGCCGCGATCGTCGACATCATCGACGCCGAGAACGTCACCTGGTTGTTGCCGATGTTCGAGGAGGTGTTCTACCTCGCCTACCATCGCGACCGGTTGCTGGCGGGGCACCCCGACCTCGAGCTGTTCTTTCCGGACTTCTCGACGCTGCATCGCGTGCATGACAAGGTGACCTTCGCCGAGCTGTGTCGGTCGTTGAATCTTCCTGTGGCCGAATCGATCACGGCGACGAACGATGACGAACTGCGGGCGGCCACCGCTCACTGGGAGCACTGGTTCGCGCGCGCCGCCTACGGCCGCGGCGGGCTCGACGTCGTCACGAATACCGGTCCACTCGCCGCGGAGACGAGTCTCGACGCCGTACATCCCACCGCGGACGACCCGTGGTTGGTGCAGGAATACCTGAAGGGTGTCGACCGGTGCAGTTGGAGCGTGGTGCACCACGGCGAGGTGGTGCTGCATTCCTGCTATGAGCACCCGTTGGCCATCGACAATCGGGGCGGAATCGTATTCGAGTCGGTCGATTCTCCCGAGTCGTTGCACGCGGCACAAACCATCGCGCGTGAATTGAACTGGCACGGCCAGATCAGCTTCGACTTCTTGGTGACCGACGACGGCGTGCACCACATGGTGGAGTGCAATCCGCGTCCCACCGCCGGGTGCACCATCGCCACACCCGAGGAATTCGACGCCGCGCTGTTCGATCCGGGCGAGCTGGTCGTGGTCCCGCCGGGACGCAAGAAGATGATCAAGGCTGCCGTAATCCGCGATGTACTGATGCATCCGTCGCATTGGAAAACGAATCGCGCGGCGGCGAAGGGTGCGGCGGGTGTCTACGACCAGCGCAAGGATCACCTGCCGCTGCTGTACTCGGCGCTGTCGCTGCAGCACGTCGCCAAGTACCGCAGGCAACTCGGCGTCGATCGCAAGAAGGGAGAGCAGCTCGTCGCCACGCAGTTCTTCGACGTCCTCTACGACGGCTCATCGATCGGCTGAGCTCCCGTCGACCGTAAGCCGCCACTCTTTGCCTCCGAAGTGACCTGGGTTACTGTGTTTGTAGGTCACAGATACTTCGGGGAGTGAGGTCGGATCGTGGTGCAGCCAGATCATGAGGTCGTCATCGTCGGCGCGGGTTTCGGCGGAATGGGCGGCGCCATCGAACTCAAGCGGCAGGGCGTCGAATCGATTGCGATTCTCGAACGCGAAGACGACCTCGGTGGCACGTGGCACGTCAATCACTATCCGGGCCTCGCAGTCGATATCGCGTCGGTGACGTACTCGTATTCGTTCGAGCCGAATCCGTTCTGGTCGCGGCTGTTCGCTCCGGGCGCGGAGCTCAAACGCTATGCCGAGCACATTGCCGACAAGTACGACCTCAAGCGGCACATGGAGTTCGGCACGAGCGTCGAGAAGGCTGAGTGGGATGAGCAGTCGCGGCTGTGGACCGTGTACACCGCAGATGGTTCGAGTCGCACCTGTCGCTACTACGTGACCGCCACGGGATTCCTGTCGCAACCGCACGTCCCCGATTTTCCCGGGCTCGACTCGTTCGAAGGGAAGGTGCTGCACACCGCCGACTGGGAGGACGGATTCGACTTCACCGGGCGTCGGGTCGCAATCATCGGCACCGGCGCGACGGCCGTGGAATTGATTCCCGAAGCCGCACGCGACGCGGCGCATCTGACGGTCTTTCAACGCACACCGATCTGGGTGGTGCCCAAGGTCGATTTCCCCATTCCCGCTGCGCTGCAGAATCTGTTCGCCACGGTGCCGCTCACACAACGCACTGCTCGTCTGGTGAACACCTCGCTGCTCGAGATGCTGATGGTCTTCGGCGTTTTGCACTTCAAGCAATTCAAACCGGGCAACAAGGCAGCGGCACTGCTGGCCCGGGCGCATCTGCGCGCCCAGGTTCCCGACCGCGCGACCAGGCGAGCGCTGACACCCGACTATGACTTCGGGTGTAAGCGACCGACATTCTCCAACAAGTACTTTCGGGCTTACGCGCGGCCGAACGTCACGCTGGAGACCGGAGGCATCGGACACTTCGAACCCGACGCGATCGTGAGTGCCGACGGAACGCGACACGAGATCGACACGCTCGTACTCGCCACCGGATTCGACCTGTGGGACACCAACTTTCCCGCGATGACCGTGATCGGTCGAGAGGGTCGCAACCTCGGAAAGTGGTGGCGCGACAACCGTTTCCAGGCGTTCGAGGGCATCACCGTTCCGCGTTTCCCGAACTTCCTGTCGCTCAACAGTCCGTACTCTTACAGCGGGCTCTCGTACTTCACGACGATCGAGGCGCAGATGAAGCACATCGCGCGCCTGTTCGGCGAGATGCGTCGACGCAAGTCCGAGGTCTTCGAGGTGACCGACGCCGCCAACGACGCGTTCCTCGACGAGGTCACCGAGCATCTGCAGTCGTCGGTGTTCTATCGCGGAAACTGTGCGACGTCGCGCAGCTACTACTTCGACCCACACGGCGAGGCGACGCTCCTGCGTCCTAATTCGACGCTGACCACACTGCGCGAGATGGACTGCTACCCGTTGGAGTCCTACTCCTATCGTTGAGTTGCAGTCTGGGAGAGAGGGTTTGGTTCCTCGTTACGATCCGACGTTCGCTGTGAGGTTGATCAGCAGCGCGACGATCACGGTGCCGAAGAAGTAGCTCAGCAGGGCGTGGAAGACCAGTGTCCGACGAAGCCGCGATGAGCCGACGTCGGTGTCGGAGATCGCATAGCTCATCCCGACTGTGATCGCGACGTACACGAAGTCGCTGTAGCGCGGTGACTCCGACTGATGGAAGTCGATCAGCGGCCCGTCACCCTTCTGGGTATTTTCACTGACCCCGTCGCCGCCGAAGTACATGCGTGCGTAGTGGGTTGCGTACATCGTGTGGATGGCGGCCCACGATGCCACCACCGATAGCAGTGCGATGAAGAGGAGTACCGCGTCTTTCCTTGTCAGTACCTCGACGATCCCGATGAGGCTCACGAAAGCTGCCAGTAGCACGATGACGAACGCGCCGAAGCGCGTGGGCTCCTCGCGGCTGGCGTGCGCCTCGGTTGCCTCGTTGTCCATCGGCCACAGCGCCAACCATGTCCACAGCACGAACAGACCTGCGCCGATAGCCCAGCCCGCCAGCGGTGCGGCGGTGGGGCGTTCCGACCAGATCCCAGCCGCGACCGCCCCGCCCACCACAATGCTCACGAGGAGACGAACCAGCACCGGGGCGTCGCCACGATGCAGGCGCCACTTCTCGGGGAGAGAGTTCATGGAGCAAGTACACACCGCGCGGCCGGAATAGGGTGGAGACATGCGTGCGTGGTCAGTCACCCGACCAGGACCGGTCGACGAACATCCGCTCGAGCTGGTGGACAAACCAGTCCCGACGCCGGGTGCGGGCGAACTCTTGGTCAGGGTTCGTGCGTGCGGTGTCTGCCGTACCGATCTCCACGTGAGCGAAGGCGACCTTCCGGTGCACCGGCCAGGCGTCACGCCAGGACATGAGGTGGTCGGTGAAGTCGTCGAGGCCGGCGAGGGGGCGCTGGGCTTCGAGCGGGGCGCTCGGGTCGGGGTTGCATGGCTCCACCACACCGACGGCACGTGTACCTACTGTAAGCGGGGGAGCGAAAACCTCTGTCCCGCTTCGCTATACACCGGGTGGGACGTCGACGGCGGCTATGCCGAATACACAACTGTCCCCGCCGACTTTGCCTATCACCTGCCGGACAACGTCGACGACGTCACCCTCGCGCCCCTGCTGTGTGCGGGGATCATCGGGTATCGCGCACTCAAGCGTGCCTCGCTGCCGGAGGGTGGTCGTCTCGGCTTGTACGGCTTCGGCGGCAGCGCACACCTGTGCGCACAGCTCGCGATCGCGCAGGGCGCCGAGGTTCATGTCATGACCCGTGGTGCACAAGCACAAGCGCTGGCCAGGTCGTTGGGAGCGGCCTCGGTCAACGGTGCCTACGACGCCCCGCCGGTCCCTCTCGACGCTGCGATCACCTTCGCACCCGTCGGCGACCTGGTCCCGGTCGCGATGCGCGCACTCGACCGGGGAGGGGTGCTGTCGATCGCCGGCATACACCTGTCCGACATTCCCGCACTGAACTACGAGCGAGAGCTGTTCTACGAGAAGGAGATCCGCTCGGTCACCGCCAACACCCGCGACGACGGACGCGAATTCCTCGAGCTCGCCGCCCGCTACGGTGTCGCAGCGACGACACACACCTACCCGCTGTCGAAGGCCGACCAGGCGCTGTCCGACCTCAAGGCTGGCCGATTCGACGGCGCCGCCGTACTCGTTCCCGACTGATGAGTGCCACCAGCGTCAGACCGGTGCCAGCAGCTCCGGTCCGTTGTTGGCCACGCGGTTGACCAGTGGCGAGACCTCGCGGATCGCGATCGCGTCGGCGATTGCCTCGCTCGGCGGGGCGAAGAGCTCCGACGGCGCGGGGTGGTCGGGATCGAGCCAGGCATCCCAACTGTCGTAGGGCATGATGCGCGGCATGCGGTCGTGTACCTCGCGCAGGTCGCCGACGGCGTCGGTGGTCAGGATGGTGCAGCTCAACAGGGGTGGCGCGTCGGGATTCGAACGGTCGTGCCAGGCCGACCACAACCCCGCCATGAACAGGCGTGTCCCGTCTTCTGGCGACATGAAGAACGGGATCTTCGTCGGCTTGCCCTTGCTGTTCTCGGGGCCGGGCTTCCACTCGTACCACCCGTCCATCGGCACGAGGCAGCGCTTGGACTTCACCGAGCTGCGAAACGAACTCTTCTCCGCGGCGGTCTCGGCACGTGCATTGAACAGCAACGGCCCCTTGCCGACCTCTTTGGCCCATGTCGGTACGAGTCCCCACCGCATCGCCCGCACGCGCAGCCGCGGATCGTCGTGCGGGTCGTCGTGGGAATGACGTTCGACGACGGTCAGGATCGTCGACGTCGGGGCAACGTTGTAGTTGGTGCCAAGCGTGCGCGGCTCCCGATCGTCGCTCGGCTGATCGTCTGCGGGGGGCGGCGACGCGGGCACCTCGTTGACCGCGTCGATCTCGGCCGCGAGCTTGGCTGGGTCGGTCGTCACCGCGAAACGTCCACACATGCAGTCCATGCTGTCACGAGGGGCTGACACGGGGGCTGACACGAGGAGCCGACAGAGACGCCTGCAGACACAGAGGGGGAACGCTCAGGCCGCGATGTCGGCGGTGACGGCCGACGTCGCGGCGATCAGATCGGTGGGCGACAGTTCCACCTCGAGGCCGCGTTTGCCCGCGCTGCACAGGACGCGGTCCCATTCGAGTGCAGAAGCGTCGATGACCGTCGGCAGTGCAGTTCGCTGGCCGAGCGGCGACACACCGCCGAGAACGTAACCGGTGGATCGGGTGACGGCTTTTGCCTCGGCCATCACCGCCTTCGACGCTCCGAGTGCCGCCGCGACGGCCTTCAGCGACAGCTTGCGAGGCACCGGGATGACGGCGACGGCCAGGCCGCCGGGACCTCCGGTCAATGCCACGACGAGGGTCTTGAAGATCTGCTCGGGTGCAACCCCGAGTGTTGTCGAGAGCGCATCCACCGCCTCCGCTCCGTACGCCTGCGACTTCCGATCGTGGGTGTAGCTGTGTACCTCGTGCGGCACATCGGCCCTGCTGAGCGCCGCGAGCGCGGGTGTCGCCGCCATCGGAACCTCCAGATGTGTCAGCGGTGCCGCGGACGCGGACGCCGGAACAAATCGGACATGTGCGGAACAATTGTCGGCGCAGCCCTGTTGACCAACAATGTCAGGGCGCTCGCAACCCCTGTTCAGCGGGCGATCACCACATATCGACACCGCGACAAAAACACCGCGACATCAACAGATTGAGCGTATTCAACAGATCGAGGAGGTGGATTGCCGATGGGAGCGACGTTGCTCGAACGACCGGGGCAACCACGACCTGGTGAGCTGCGAGAAGGACCCGGGTCGGTAAGCTTGATCGACATCACCGGTGCGCCCGCGCGACCCCTCACCGGGTCCGGCGGCATCGGAGTCATCAGCGAAGGGAATTACGTGGCTTCTCCCGAGTCCCCCGACTCTGCCGGCGGTGCTGACAGGACAAGCGACACCGCCTCACAAGCGTCGAAAACTAAAGCGCCGGAAACCGAAGCGTCGACAACTGATGATTCGACCTCGGCAGCGGGTTCGGCGGCACCTCGTCGCGCCGATCCTTCGGAGACCGATGCCGATCTGACAGAACGGTTCGAGCGTGACGCGCTCCCGTTGCTCGATCAGATGTACGGCGCGGCGCTGCGCATGACGCGCAATCCCGCCGACGCAGAGGATCTGGTCCAGGAGACGTACGTCAAGGCATTCTCGGCATTCGCCTCGTTCCGCGAGGGAACCAACCTCAAGGCCTGGCTGTATCGCATCCTGACCAACACCTACATCAACGGGTACCGCAAGAAGCAGCGTCAGCCCGCCCAGTACCCGACCGACGAGATCACCGACTGGCAGCTCGCGGCCAATGCCGAGCACACGTCGACCGGTCTGCGCTCTGCCGAGATCGAGGCGCTCGACGCACTGCCCGACGACGAGATCAAGGCTGCGCTGCAGGCGCTTCCGGAGGACTTCCGGATGGCCGTCTACTACGCCGACGTCGAGGGTCTCCCATACAAGGAAATCGCCGAGATCATGGACACGCCCATCGGAACGGTCATGTCACGTCTACATCGTGGCCGACGTCAACTTCGTGAACTGCTGACAGACGTCGCACGTGACCGAGGCTTCATCCGTGAGCCCGCATCCGAGAGTGGGGTGGCACGATGAGCGACTCGACTCCCGACGTCGCGCCGGTACCGCCCGCCGACGATCCCGAATTCACCTCACTCGATTGCTCCGCGGTGATTGCCGACGTCTGGCTGGTGCTGGACAACGAGTGCGATTCCGCAGCTCGCGCCCGGCTGCAGCAACACCTCGACGAGTGCCCGTCGTGCCTGGCGCACTACGGCATCGAGAGTCAGCTCAAGGCGCTGATCAACCGCAAGTGCGGGGGAGATCGTGCACCCGATAGCCTGCGTGACCGGCTGCGCATCGAGATCCGCAAGACCGTCGTCGTGCGTGAAACGCGGTATTCCTCGGGAGAGTGATCCCGCTTTCGTCGAAGCGACCCAGGTCTGACCGGTACCGATTCCAGGATTCGGGGTGCGACGTGGGACAATCACTGAGCACATCGGAGACGAAGGAGGCCCGTCATGGGTAAGCGCGGACGCAAGAAGCGCGCACGCAAGAAGAGCGCAGCCAACCACGGCAAGCGCCCCAACGCCTGAGCTGCGTGCCAAAGAAAACGCCCGGAGCGTGATCGACGGTCATACCGACCGCGTCCGCCCGGGCTTTTTCGTGCCGCGATCTCCTGCCGGCAGTCTGTCACCGCGGTGTGCGCCCTCCCTGTCACAGCGGTGGACTAGGTTGTTCACATGGCAGAAGACGTTGTCGCCGAGATCGTGGCGAGTGTTCTGGAAGTCCGCGCAACCCCTGGTCAGCCCATCGAGATCGGCGATACGTTGGTCCTGCTCGAGTCGATGAAGATGGAGATACCGGTACTCGCCGAGGAATCAGGAACGCTCGCAGACGTCAGGGTCAAGGTGGGCGACGTGATCCAGGCAGGCGACATCATCGCCACCTACGAGTAGCCGCACACCGTCACCGATGTCGACGCTGGCCGATCTCCTCGCCGAATACACAACACTCTCCGACCGCGCAGCGGCATACCTGCAGCGCGTCGTCGCCGAGTGGCAATTGCTCGCCGACCTTTCCTTCGCCGATTTCCTGCTCGCCGTGCGCGCCGAGAACGGCGAGGTGGTGACGGTCGCGCAGTGTCGCCCGAACACCGCGTCGACGGTGTTCCCGAGCGATCAGGTCGGCATGGTCGTCGGTGCGGACGCCAACCCGCAGGCGCTGCGGGCATTCGACGAAGGGCACATCCTCCGCGAGGAGGACCCCACCTGGATCGGTCCGGTCGCCATTCGTCGCGAGGCCGTCCCCGTCGGATTCTCGGGCGAGGTCATCGGTGTCCTCACCAGGGCTGTCGACCTCACCCATCCGCGATTGCCGTCGCCGCTCGAACTGGCATATCAGGACTCGGCCAACGACCTGTGCCAAATGGTTGCCGACGGAACGTTCGCGCGCCTCGAGGTCAACCCGCGAGGCCTTTCGACCCCACGCGCGGGCGACGGTTTCGTGCGGATCGACGAGCGCGGCGTCGTGCTCTATGCGAGTCCCAACGCGCTGTCGGCGTTCCATCGCATGGGGTGGACATCGGAGCTCTCGGGGAGACGGCTGTCAGAAGTCACGACGTCATTGCTGACCGACCCGTTCGAGTCCCACGACGCCGCGACCATGATCGACGTCGCCGCGGGCGTCGTCGCGCCGCCGGAGGGGCCGTACCCCGACATCGGGATGCGCATGGAAGCCGACGCGCGGCGGGCGACCGTGCTGCTCCGGGCGGTGCCGTTGCGTCCGCGCGGGGTGAGTTCGGGTGCCGTGGTGCTGATCCGCGACGTGACCGAGGTCAAGCGTCGAGATCTCGCGCTCATCAGCAAGGACGCCACCATCCGGGAGATTCATCACCGGGTCAAGAACAACCTGCAGTCGGTGTCTGCGCTGTTGCGTCTACAGGCACGTCGCACGTCCAACGAGGAAGCGCGATCGGCACTCGTCGAGGCGGTTCGACGAGTGGCAGCCATCGCCACCGTGCACGAGTTGCTCTCGGGCAGCGTCGACGAAGAGGTCGACATGGACGAGGCCGTCTCGCGGCTGCTTCCCACGATGGTCGACGTCGCCGCCGGGGAGACGCCGGTCTCGGTGAGCCACCGTGACCGACTCGGAGTACTCCCCGCCGAGCTGGCCATGCCGCTCGTGATGGTGCTGACCGAGCTGATCCAGAACGCCGTCGAGCATGGTTTCGCGCGCCCGCGTGGAGATGACCGCGGCGATGACACAGCTCAGGTGCATGACGACGCCAGGATCGAGATCTCCGCCGACCGCGACGTGCGGCGCATGGTCGTGACGGTGCGCGACAACGGCTCCGGGCTGCCGGCCGATTTCTCCATCAACGATTCGGAGCGCTTGGGGCTTCAGATCGTGCAGACCCTCGTCGCGATTGAGCTCGGCGGCGAGCTGGAACTCGGGCCGAACCCGGAAGGTCGGGGAGCGCAGGCGCGTATCGCTGTTCCTCTGCACGCCCGCACGCCGACGTGAGGCAATAAAAAAGACCCGGCGCGTTGGCCGGGTCTTTTTGTTGGTCCCGATATCTCGGGGCCGTGGGTCGATCAGACTGCTTGTGAGTCGATCAGACGCTGCTGCGGGTCCGCGTGCGTGCCGTACGACGCTTCAGTGCTCGGCGCTCGTCCTCGCTCATGCCGCCCCACACACCGGCGTCCTGACCGGACTCGAGAGCCCAGGACAGGCATTCGGCGGTGACGGGACACCGCGCGCAGACGAGCTTCGCATCGGCGATCTGTGCGATAGCCGGACCACTGGTTCCCACCGGGAAGAACAGCTCGGGGTCCTCGTCGCGACAGATTGCCTTGTGACGCCAGTCCATTCCTTCTCCTTCAGGTGCGTGTGTTGCGCGCACCACTCGTCATTGAAATCTTGCTTCTTGTGGCTGTAACCATCAGTTCACGTAGACACACCAAATGTTTCCGTGCTGTTGCTTGTGAATACTTTCACGAATCCAGCCGAAGTCAATGGTGTTCCGCTGACACGTGTGCAATATCACTCTCCGTGGCCCTTTGCGGGAGGGGGGTGGTGCACTCGCGTCCGTGCCAATGTTCTATGCTACGCCGGTTGTTCGATTATTGCCGATATGTTTCCGCAGCTAGTGGCATAGATCGCATTCTGGCACCCCGATACGTGATCGTGGTCACTCGACTATTGGCGTCTGCCTGCGCGTAACCCGAAATTCATCTGACCGATGAGTCAGATGAGGCTGGATACGGCGTCGAGTTTGCGCTGCTCGGGGGCGATGTGCTTGCCATCGGGCGGCGCAACGAGCCCGCGGCCCTCCATTACGGAGCGACGACGCCGAGTACGGACTCGCGGTGGGCGAAGTGGATTGACGTGAACGCGCCGACGTAGTCGCCGTCCATCTGGACGTCGATCGGCTCGTCGGCGTCGAACTGCACCCACTCGACGTCGTCGTCGCGAATGAGGTGCGGCGCTTTGGGGTTGCGCTGGGTGAGTAGCCGCGTGGCGAGTCCGACGTTGCGCAGTACGCCCGTCGACGTCGCCGCGAACAGCCCCAGACGTGCGGAGAGGTCGGTGCCGGGATTGGTGCGGATCTCGTGATTGCCCAGGAACGTCCAGGGCGTGGTGTTGCTGACGAAGGCGAACCGCACACCGTCGATCGGCTCGTGGCCGTCGTATTGCACGCGAAAAGGCGGCTGGCTCGACGACCCGCGAATGAAGCAACTGACCGTCGTCCACAGGTATCGGCCGGGTGTTGCCGCTTTGCCCGCGTGGCGTTTGTCCTCCATCGCGTGCACCACCACGGCATCCATGCCCATTCCCGCGTTGAACAGGAACCAGCGAGTATCCGTGTGCCCCAATCCGATTCGATGAATCGACGAGGCGTCGACGAGGTCGATCAGTTGGCGCGTCGCGCGCAGCGGGTCGGAATCGATCCCGAGGGTGCGCGCGAAGACGTTGGCGCTGCCGCCGGGGATGATCGCGAGCGCCGGGCGGGGAAGATTCGGATCGAAATCGGTGGGCGATCCGAGGATGCCGTTGGCCACCTCGTTGACCGAGCCGTCGCCGCCGTGCACGGCGACGATGTCGTATCCCTGCTCTCGGGCGAGCGCGCCGAGTTCGCCCGCATGACCACGGTGCGTGGTGTGCTCGACGTCGACGGGGACGCGAGCGCTGATGGTGTTGACGAGCGCGTCACGACCCGCGGCAGTGGTCGCGGTCGCGAAGGGATTGACGATGAGCATGACGCGCACGACTCCCGAGGATATGGGGTCGCAGCGAACGCCGACCCTGCGCCCCCGTACTCCGTGCACCCAATACTCTGGTCGTGTGAGTAAAAAGCAGGACCCGGCCGGTCGTAGTGCGCGTAAGTCGGCACCGCGAGACGGACGGGAGAAGGCCGAGACGGCGTCGAACACGGGCGAGGTATGCCCGGTTCAGTTACGCGTGGCAGGGGCCATCACGGCGCTCGAGGGCGCGATTGCGGTCATCTTCGCTGTCGTCCTGGTGATCCGTGCGGCTGCGGGGCACCACGAGGCGGCGATCAGCGGATACGGCACAGCGGCTTGGTTCGGAATCATCTTCGGCGGGGTTCTCGTCGGCGGGATCGCGCTGCTGCTCGGTCGTCGGTGGGGTCGGGCCATCTCGTTGGTCGCCCAGATTCTGCTTCTCCCGGTTGCCTACTACCTGTTCACCAGTCATCAGGTGGGTTTCGCGATCCCGTTGGCTATCGCGGCGGTGGTGACGCTGGTGCTGTTGTTCCACCCTGCGTCGGTGCGCTGGATCTCGGGAGACCTCGACGCTTCTGAGTGAGTGAAAGTCCTCGGGACGGATGTCGGATCGAACCGGGGCTTTCGAACCGGGACGTTGATTTCGATCACACGATGGAAATTGTGTGTGACAAGCCGGTGCGCTCGAGACGTTGTGATCTGACGGGTCGTAGAGTGTTCGCATGACGCGGATGTTGGCGGTAGCGAATCAGAAGGGTGGCGTCGCCAAGACGACCACTGTCGAGTCCCTGGGCGCCGCGCTCGCCGACCTCGACGCGTCGGTGCTCGTCGTCGACCTCGATCCGCAAGGGTGCCTTACCTTTTCGTTGGGTCACGATCCCGATCAACTCCAGGCATCGGTCCACGATGTGCTGCTGGGCGACGAGGAGATCGCCGACGTTCTCCTCGACACAGCCGACAACGTCACGCTGCTTCCCGCGACGATCGACCTCGCGGGCGCCGAAGCGTTGCTGTTGATGCGGCCCGGGCGCGAGTACGCGCTCAAGCGGGCGCTCGCGGAGGTGGCCGAGGATTTCGACGTCATCCTGATCGACTGCCCGCCCTCGCTCGGGGTGCTCACGCTCAACGGGCTCACCGCGGCCGACGAGGTGATCGTGCCCCTGCAGTGCGAGACGCTCGCACATCGCGGCGTCGGACAGCTCTTGCGTACCGTCAACGAGGTCCAGCAGATCACCAACCCCAACCTGACGATGCTGGGTGCCGTCGCCACACTGTTCGACGCTCGGACCACTCACAGTCGTGACGTCCTCTCCGATGTCTCGGATCGGTACGATTTGCCCGTGATCGAGCCGCCGATCCCGCGGACGGTGCGGTTCGCGGAGGCGTCGGCGTCGGGCGCGTCGGTCATGCGGGGTCGAAAGAACAAGGGCGCCACGGCATATCGCGAGCTCGCCGAGAACCTCTGGAAGCACTGGGAGGCCGGCGAGGACGTGCGGACCTTCGATCCGAGCTGAGCTTTCGATTCGAGTCGAGCGTCAGCTCGCGTCGGTGGCAACCAGCGCGCGAACCGTCGTGCCTGTTTGTTCGACGACGTTGCTGCCGAGGACCCGCAGGCTCGTGGTGGCGGTCGCTCCATCGCGAGGGAACGCGATGGAGCCTGTTTCACGGCCGTTGGCAGGGTCGCGAACGCTGATGCCGCTCCGTGTCGGGAGCAGGAGCGCACCGGCCATCGTCTCGCCGGGCCCCAGCGTCTGCGGGACCTGATAGGTGGGTCGCATGGTCTGGCCGTCGAGTACGACGGTTGCTGCGCCGGTGAAGTAGGTGACGAGTCCATCGCTGGTCAGCGCGACGCTGTCCGCGGGCGGTGATACCGGCCCCTGCACGGTGCTCACCGGTCCTTCGACGCCATCGGAGTCGAAGACGCGAATCGTGGCCTCGCCGGGACGCACCGCGACCTGACCGGGGGTCTGAGTTCGGTTGGCTCCGCCGTCGTACACGGCGATCCCCGAACTACTCATGGCAACCAACACCGGTGGTGGACCGGAGGCGGTGTCGGTGATCACCGACGATCCGTACTGCTTGACCTTCTCGTCGCTGTCGAGCACCGCACCGAGCACAGTGAGCCGGTAACCGGGGTCGTTCTTGCAGCGTTCGATGACTGCGACACGGTCGCCGCTGATGGTGCCGGAGTAAAACCTGCAGTCGACCCGGCCGGGTTGCGTCCCCGGCTTGACCGGTGCGGTGACACGGCCGTATTCGATGCCGCGCACCAGATTCGATCCCCACGTCTCCAGCCGGTGGCTGCCGAGCGCGAGTACGTATCCCGAGTCGGTGACGAGTTTCAGATCGTCGTCGGCGTCGGAGGTGCGTGCGCCCTTGCGCTGACCCGTCGATGAGGCCAGGGCTGTCACCTCCGAGCACCCACGCGAGTTGCGGTACACGCCCAGCACTTCGTCGGTGCTCGCCGGCCACGCCGCGGCGGTGGAACACAGCGGGAGGTCTCGGGCGTATCGCCACAGTTCACGGCCCGTCGTCGGGTCATGTCCGACGACGGTGCCGGTTCCGTCACCCCCGTTGTCGGCGGTGATCACGACAGAGCGAGAGACTGCGGGAACACGCGTAGCGTCCGACGACGCTGTCCACGCGACACGCAATCCCTGCGGGACCGCCGTCGCGCGCGCGACGTCGGGTGCGGGCGCCGATGCCTGCGCGCTATCGGTATGGCGGACGGGACTGACCGACCACACGATGATGCCGACCACGACGACGATCACGACGATGACAGCAGAAACCGCCAGGTCGACGCGGGTGCGTCGTTCGGGGGCGATGCGTGTCACGGGCGCCCCGGGCGCGGTTGGATCACCTCGGCGCTGTCCTAGTCGGCCGTGGCGGTCGCCGGTGCCGAGTCTGCTGCGTGAGCGGCGGTCGCGTCGGACCCGCGGCCTGCGCCTCCGCGTCGACGACGACGCCGACGCGGCTTGCTCTCGCCGGTCCCGGCCGACGCCGCGTCGTCAGTGTTGGACGCCGTCGCCTTGTCTGCATCGGATGCGTTGTCTGCCTCGGACGAGGAGTTCTTGTCGCCGTTCGACGCTGGGGCCGCGTTGGAGCCGGACTTGCCGCCTCGGGTGCGACGTCGCGTACGCGAACTCGTGGTGCGCTCGGCGCGGGGAGTTCGCTCGACGCGTTCGCCTTCGGGGCGCTCGCGCTTGGGTGCGGCGACGCGGCCGGTGGCCGACTCGGGGATACCGAGCTCTTCGCGCAGGTGATCCGACGTCGAGTAGGTCTCGGCGGGCTCGGGCACGCCGAGCTTGAGTGCCGAATCGATGAGCTCCCAGCGATGCAGCTCGTCCCAGTCGACGAGGGTGATGGCGATACCCGTACGACCGGCGCGACCCGTGCGACCGATGCGGTGCACGTAGGTCTTGTCGTCGTCGGGGCACTGGTAGTTGATGACGTGCGTGACGTCGTCGATGTCGATACCGCGGGCTGCAACATCGGTGGCGACGAGCACGTCGATCTCTCCGGTGCGGAACTTCTTGAGTGCCTTCTCACGTGCCACCTGGCCGAGGTCGCCGTGGACGGCGCCCACGGAGAAGCCGCGCTCGGCGAGGTCGTCTGCGACCTTCTGGGCGGTGCGCTTGGTGCGCGTGAAGATCATGGTCGCGCCGCGGCCGTCGGCCTGGAGGATGCGCGCGACGAGTTCGGCCTTGTCCATCGCGTGGGCGCGGTATACGTACTGCGTGGTGCGCTCGTGCACCGCGGAGTCGTTGGCGTGCTCTGCGCGGATGTGCGTCGGACGCTGCAAGAACGTCCGGGCGAGGGTGACGATCGGGCCGGGCATGGTCGCGGAGAAGAGCATCGTCTGCTTCTGCTCGGGCAGTGCCGACATGATGCGCTCGATGTCGGGGAGGAAGCCGAGGTCGAGCATCTCGTCGGCCTCGTCGAGAACCAGGACGGCGACCTTGCCGAGGATCAGGTGGCCCTGCTGCGCGAGGTCGAGGAGACGGCCGGGGGTGCCGACGACGACGTCGACGCCCTTGTTGAGCTCGGCGATCTGCGACTCGTACGGACGGCCGCCGTAGATGGAGGCGATGGTGAAGGGGCGCTGCTCGCCCGTGGGGAGCGTGACGGTGAGGTTCTTTGCCGCGACCTCCAGATCTCCGGTGACCTGCACACAGAGTTCGCGGGTCGGCACGATCACGAGCGCACGGGGAGTGTTGTCGAGCGGGCGCAGGCCGCTCTCCTCGGCGTGCATCAGGCGGTGCAGCAGCGGAATGCCGAATCCGAAGGTCTTGCCCATACCCGTGCGGGCCTGGCCGATCAGGTCGCTGCCTGCCAGTGCGAGGGGGAGGGTGAGCTCCTGGATCGCGAAGGTGTGGGTCTTGCCGTCCGCGATCAGCGCGTCGACGATGTGCTCGTCGACGCCGAGCTCGGCGAAGGTGGGAGAGGTATGGGTGTCGTCGACGATGGTCGTCTGCACGCCGGGTTCTGTCATGTTTTCTTGTGTGCCTTTCGCATCTGTTCCAGCACGCACGAAAAGGCTCCACTGAGAAGATCACCGCGATTTGTCGGCGGTGACATGCAGGTCTTCGCTTCTGGAGTAGTCCGAACTGCGAAGGCGTGGGCTCGATGAGTGCGCGCGCAATGTCTGGTGCCCCGCGGTCGGTGTGGATCGTTGCCTACAGGTCACGCGGTGTCGCGGCGACGATCTCGATCCCACCCGGATGATCCCATTCTGTCGTCCATGGGAGTCCTCGGCGTACCAAGATGTCACGGTCGCGTCAGTGCACCGTTGTCAAGTGTACTTGGTGAAGCGATCGCAGCCGACCTACCATCGCCTCATGTCGTCTGCCGCGCCTTCATCCGAGTCTTCTGCTGAGTCACCCTCCGGGCGGTCCTCGTCCTCTGAGTCGGCCTCCGTCACCTCGGTCGATCAGGAGGATCCGGCGATCGGCAAGCTCTACTCGGTGCTGCTCGCGGGCGAGTTCGCCGCCTTCCACCGACTGATCGACGAGACGGCCATGGCGCCCGATGTGCAGGGGCGCATCAACATCGCACGCATGGTCGCTTCGGAGATCGCGCACTTCGAGAGGCTGTCCGAGCAGGTGAGCCGACGCGGCATCGACCCTGCGGAAGCCGTGGTGCGCTACAGCGGGGTGTTCGACGAGTACCACCGCGTCACCAATCCCAAGACCTGGTACGAGGCGCTGGTGAAGGCATACATCGCCGACGGCCTGGCGGCCGACTTCTACGCGGAGGTCTCTGGTGCTCTGCCCGCAGGACCTCGCGCGGTGGTCGCCGAGGTGATGTCGGCGACGGGCAGTTCGGCATTCGCGCGCGAGGAGGTGCGCAAAGCCATCGACGCGAACCCCTCGCTGCGGTCGCCGCTGACGCTGTGGGGACGTCGCCTGCTCGGCGAGGCCATCACTCACGCGCAATGGGTGCTCGCGGCGGAGGAGGAGGTCACCGACCTGCTCTTCGCAGGCGCGGCGTCGTTGCAGGGCATGGCGGGATTCTTCGACGTCGTCGCCGACCGGCACAGCGCACGCATGGCCGACCTCGGGCTCGGCTGAGACGTTCCGATCAGCCGAGTGTCAGGTTCGTTCGCTGTCAGCGGAGCGGGTGTCCGTGTGGCGCGACCCTGCACTAGCCTTATGCCGAAGGCATTGAATTAGCACTGTGCCGAAGGCTTGCGGCGCTCGAGTGATCGGGCGCCGGAGTCGTGCAAGACGAGAAGTCGCGCGCGACGACTCGCCTCACACATCAGTCGCGCGACTTCCGCGCGACGTCGCCAACGGAAGGGTGGCCATGTCCGTCGAAGTGAAGATCGGCATCACCGACAGCCCGCGAGAACTGTCCATCCAGTCGACGCTCAGCGGCGACAAGGCCTTGGCCGCCGTGGAGTCCGCCCTCGCCGGCAAGGAGGCGTTGCTGACGCTGACCGACGACAAGGGTTCGCGATTCCTGATCCCGGTCACCAAGATCGCCTACGTCGAGGTTGGCAGCTCGGAGACGCGACGCGTCGGATTCGGGAGCTGATCGCACCCAGGAGCTAGTCCAGGCCCCCGACGGTCATTGCGACCGGAGGGGGCCGATCTCGTGGGTTACTCGGCTGCGGAGGGTGCGGCGTCGGTCTCGAACGCGTGCCCAGCCTGTTCGGGGGTGCCGGATTCGCCATGCTTCGGCACGCGCGACAACCCGCCCCAGAGCAGCGCGACCGTGGTGTCGACCGCTTCGCTCTTGGCGATGGGGCGCTTGGCCTCGAGCCAGTATCTGGCGTTGACCTGACTCGCGCCGACCAGCCCGGCCGCCAGCATCCGTGAACGGTAGGGGTCGAGCCCGGAGTCGTGCATGACGAGCCCGTAGACGGCGTCGACGCATGCCTCGGTCGCGCCCTCGACGCGACGGATCACCGCGGGATCCAGGGCGTCGGAGGAGAAGATCAGCCGGTAGCCGGAATTGTCTTCATCGATGAAATTGAAGAACGCCTCCACTGCGGCCCGGACACGCTGGCGGTTGTCGGTGGTGGTGAGCAGTGCGTTGTTCACGTCGGTCACGAGCTTCTCGGCGTGCGAGTCGACGACCGCGATGTAGAGATCGAGCTTCGACGGGAAGTGTTGGTACAGAACGGGTTTGCTCACTCCTGCGTGGACGGCGATCTCGTCCATGCCTGCCGAGTGGTAGCCGCGTTCGACGAAGATCTCGCTGGCGGCGTCGAGGAGTTGTCGCCGCCGTGCGCTGCGGGGCATCCGGGTCCCGTTTCTGGTACCCGATGACGATGCGTTGGCGGTAGGTGGCATGGATATAGGGTACTCGGGCCGCTCGGCAACGTGACCGGGGTCGCACCCTTTGTCGACTGTCGGGTGTCGTGCCGGTGGCCCACGGGTGGCCGGGTGCCGTTGGCCTCCCGGGATTGCGTGGGCACCTGTGAGAAAGTTGTCCGTGTGAGCCACACAGACAGTGGGCCCGAACAGTCGGGGGACGACGTCGACCTATCCCGTCGGGACAATGGATCGACCCGCCGGGGCGGCGCATCGACACGTCGGGTCAGGGCAGGGGACGCGGCGCGTGAGGCACGTTCGCAGCAGCGGGCGTCGCGGTCGTCGGTTGAGGACACCACCCGGATCGAAAAGGTCCGGACAGGCACGACGCCCCCTTCGGGAGTGACGTCCAACCCGGGCCACCGCCCGCGGTCGCGTCCGCTGCCGGATCAGCCGCTACGGGCGCGCTGGGACCCGACCGACGACAACGGGCGGGCCAGGGTCGACCGCGACGCCCAACCTGAGCGGAAGAAGCAGAGCGCGCTCGGTCGCTTCGTCTCCACCTACGGGTGGCGCGCGTACGCGATTCCGGTCCTGATCATCCTCACCATCGTGCTGATCGTGGTCACCGTGAGCGACGACGGGTCGAGTTCGGACGCGCAGAGTTCCGACGTCACGCCTGCAGCCCAGCGCAACACCGACGTCACCAAGGAGACCAAGCCGGTCGGTGCTCCCACGTCGTCGATCAAGAACGTGTCGCTACCCGCGGGAACGCTGCCCGACGGCGGGCCCTACACGCAGCAGGGTAAGAAGACCTTCCACGTCGTCCCGGGTGCGGGAAAGCAGATCGGTACCGGACCGCAGGTCTACACCTACACAGTCGAGGTCGAGGATGGCGTCGCGCCGTCGGACTACGGCAGTGATCGCACGTTCGGCAAGATGGTCGACGCCACGCTCGCCAACAATCGGAGCTGGATCGGCGACGGCAAGGTGGCGTTTCGGCGCATCGCCGACGGCGAGCCGGATCTGCGGGTCTCGCTCAGTTCACCTGGCACCGCGCGAGAACTGTGCGGCTACCAGATCAAACTCGAGACGTCGTGCTTCTACCCACCCGACAAGCGGGTGACCATCAATGAAGCCCGGTGGGTGCGGGGTGCGCTGTCGTACGAGGGCGACGACGTCGCCTATCGGCAGTACCTCATCAATCACGAGGTCGGCCACGGCATCGGCTACGAGCACCACGAGCCGTGCAAGCACAACGGGGCGCTGGCACCGGTGATGATGCAGCAGTCCTTCGGCGTCGCGAATTCTCAGATCATGGCGCTCGACCCCGACATGCAGGCCGACAAGGCATTCGTGTGCAAACCGAATCCGTGGCCGTTCCCCGACAGGTGAGCGCCACGCGTCGAGGCTGTCGGGAATGCCCGTGTGGGACGAGTCGTTGCGTAGGTGAGTCGGTTTTCCTTTCCAGACGGTATTTCTAGACGGAGGCGTCCACGTGTCCCTGCCACCGCTTGTCGCACCAGCGGCAGAACTCTCCAATGACGAAGTCGCCCGCTACAGCAGGCACCTGATCATTCCCGATGTGGGGATGGACGGTCAGAAACGATTGAAGAACGCCAGGGTGCTCGTCATCGGCGCCGGTGGACTCGGTTCCCCGACGCTGCTCTACCTAGCGGCAGCGGGTGTGGGAACCATCGGCATCGTCGAATTCGACGTCGTCGACGAGTCGAATCTGCAGCGACAGGTCATCCACGGACAGTCAGACATCGGTCGGCCGAAGGCCGAGAGCGCTCGTGACTCGATCCAGGAGATCAATCCGTACGTCACCGTCAACATTCACGACGAACGGCTCGAGCCGGAAGGCGCGATCGAACTGTTCTCGAAGTACGACCTCATCATCGACGGCACCGACAATTTCGCGACCCGTTACCTGGTCAACGACGCCGCGGTGCTCGCGCACAAGCCGTACGTGTGGGGATCGATCTATCGGTTCGAGGGCCAGGCGTCGGTGTTCTGGGAGGACGCACCCAACGGGCGCGGCATCAACTATCGCGATCTGTATCCGCAGGCGCCGCCGCCCGGGATGGTTCCCTCCTGCGCGGAGGGTGGCGTTCTCGGCATTCTCTGCGCGTCGATCGGCTCGATCATGGGTACCGAGGCCATCAAACTGATCTGCGGTATCGGCGAGCCGTTGCTCGGTCGTCTGATGGTCTACGACGCGCTGGACATGACCTATCGAACCATCAAGATCCGCAAAGATCCTGAGGGCGAACGCATCTCGGGACTCATCGACTACGAGGAGTTCTGCGGTGTGGTCTCCGACGAGGCCGCGCAGGCAGCCGACGGTTCGACGCTCACTCCGCGCGAATTGAAGGAGCGTCTCGATGCCGGCGAAAAGCTGGCGCTGATCGACGTTCGCGAGCCCGTCGAGTGGGACATCGTGCACATCGACGGTGCCACGCTGGTCCCGAAGGGCGACATCCTCTCCGGTACTGCGCTCGCGCAGATCCCGCAGGACCGTCCGACGGTGCTGTACTGCAAGACCGGTATCCGGTCCGCCGAGGCGCTTGCCGCGTTGAAGCGTGCGGGTTTTGCCGACGCCACTCACCTTCAGGGTGGGGTCACCGCGTGGGCCAACCAGGTCGACAAGGAACTGCCGGTCTACTAGGCGTCGTTCGTCGCAAGTCCCGGCGCGCCCCGCGTCGCTGCAGCACATACGGCGTTGTGCTCGGTAATCTCTGCAGACGTGCAGAATCCGCAACCGCCCGATCACGTGCTCAACACGTTCGGGCTCACCTCTCACCCGCCCATCGCCATGGGCGACACCTGGGTGGGTGGCTGGCGGGTCGGCGAGGTGGTGTTGTCCCTCGTACCCGACCACGCGCGGGCAGCGTGGTCGGCGTCTGTGCGCGAGAACCTCTACGTCGAGGGACTGCGCGTCGCACGACCGTTCCGTGCGACCGACGGGCGGTACGTCGTGTCGGGGTGGCGCGCGGACACCTACATCGCGGGGTCTCCCGAACCTCGACACGACGAGGTACTCGCCGTCGGTGATCGCCTCCACGAGGTGCTCGCCGATCTCGAACGTCCACGCTTCCTGTTGCAGCAGCCGGCACCGCCGCACACCGACGTCGACGTGTTCGCCGCGGCCGACCGCGCCGCGTGGGAAGACGTGCCGTTGCGTTCGGCGCGCGCCGCCGGAATGAGCGAACCCACGTCCGACGACGGCAAGCGCAGCGTCGACATGCTGAAGACTCTCGGAACGCTGCGCAAGCCTGTCGACGTGCCGTCGCAGGTGGTGCACGGCGATCTGTTCGGCACTGTCCTCTTCGCGGGTGCGGCCGCCCCCGGCATCACCGACATCGTGCCCTACTGGCGTCCGGCTCCGTGGGCGTCGGCGGTCGTCGTCGTCGACTCGCTTGCGTGGGGCGGGGCCGACGATGAACTGGTGCAGCGGTGGTCCGACCAACCCGAATGGGCGCAGATGATGTTGCGCGCCACCATGTTCCGGCTCGCGGTACACGCCCTGCATCCGCGCTCGACTGCCGGCGCGCTGCCGGGACTCGCGCGGGTCGTCGACATCGTGCGGATGATGCTCTAGCGGCGTTCTCGGCCGGATCGGTACATCACGGCGTCGGGATCTCCCAGCGGCAGTCGCGCAGCGCGACGCGGTCGTCGGTGATGGGTACGCCCTCGGCGCGCAGTCGTTCCAATTGACGCGCTGCCAGGTGTGCCGCGGGGCGACCCGACGCCGGAACAACCCGATGCCACGGCAGGTCCGCGGTGTCGGTGCGCATGATCCAGCCGACGATCCGCGGTGACGAGAGCCCCGCTGCGGCCGCGAGGTCGCCGTAGGTGCTCACCTGGCCTACCGGGATGGCCGCGACGAGATCGCGCACCACTTCGACGTCGGCCTCGCTGATCCGGGCCAACGGCTCCTCACTTGCCTTCGCGGATGAGTTTGGCGCACAGGTCGGGTTCGAGGAACGGCACCATGTGTGCGCAGTCGGCGTGGTGGACGGTGACGTCCGGTCGCTCCGCCGCGCAGGCGTCGAGGAACGCGCGACCGACGAACGGCGGGTCGACGCGGTCGGCGACGACTACGTCGGTACCGACGCCACGCGGTGGCAGGACGAACGGTCGGGCCATCTCGCTCCACGCTGTCGCCGCGGCGGGCTCGCTGATCCGCCACCCGACCCGGCCGTGTGGACGGTCGACGAGATGCTCGTCGAGTTCGCGATCGAGGTCGTCGGTCGGAACGTCGGCCCACCCCTCGGACAGCTTCGCGGCGCGCGCGGCGTCGGCGTTGGCATAGTCCCAGTTGTCGAGGCTGTCGGTGGACACTTCGAGCGCGAACACCGGGTCGAGGCCCTGAGCGGGATCGAGGAGGACGAGCCGACGAACCCGGTCGGGCATGCGCGCGGCGAGGCGCACGGCGATGGCACCACCGAAGGAGTGGCCGACCAGCACGAACGGTTCGGTGGCCCCGAGCTGTGTCTCGACAGCGGTGGCGACGGCGTCGACGTGGTCGTCGAGACCCCACGGCGGCCGCCACGGCGACCTACCGTGCCCGAGGAGATCGGGAGCGATCACGCGGAGCTCGGGAATGCTGCTCGACGCAAAGTGTTCCCATCGTCGGCCGTGGCCGGTGAGACCGTGCAGTGCGACGACCGCCGGGCCGTCCGGAGGGCCGAAGACGTAGGTGTGCAACGGAGCCATGAACTCATCATGCCCCGCGGCGTATGCGTTCGGTGTGCGCCACCCCGACTGCTCGTCCGGGTGGGGAAGTCGTCGGAACGGGTGTCGGAGGCGCGTGATTCGATGGACTCGTGGCTCGACGACAAGGGGGACCGGGACCGTCCCGGACGCAGGCACCCCGCGCACGCCCTCGCGAGGGGCAGGGTGGCGGCACGGCTATGCGCACCCATCTTGTCGCATCGACCACCGGGCCCGACGGTGCGCAGGGGGCCGCGCAGCCGAGGGTCTGGCCGTCGCAGGTGCAGGCCGTCATCGACGGTGAGGCGCCAGCCCCCGGCGACGGCTCGGGCTGGCAACCCTGGCGGGTGCACGGCGGCCCCGGAACCGGCAAGACGTCGCTGGTCGTCGACGCCGCCGTCGCGCGGTTGCTGTCTGCCGACACGGATCCGGAGTCGATCCTCGTGCTCGCGTCGAGCAGACGCGCGGCGGTCGCGCTGCGCGAACGGATCACCCGCAGGGTGTTGGCGGCGTCGGGTGGCTTCGGAACAGGTGCAGGCGGTGCGTTGCGCGAACCCCTCGTCCGCACGATCCACTCGTACGCGTTCGCCATCCTGCGGTTGCAGGCGAGCGCGCACGGCAATCCGCCGCCCCGTCTGATCACCGGTTCCGAGCAAGACGTCGTGCTGCGGGAACTGCTCGCGGGCGATATCGAAGACGGTGCGGGCTACTGGCCGAAGTTGCTGCGTCCGGCGCTGGGCACCGACGGCTTCGCGCAGGCACTGCGCGACCTCATGATGCGGGCGGCTGAGCGCGGCGTCGGCCCCGAAGAACTCGCGTCGCTCGGCCGCGCACATCGCCGACCCGAATGGGTCGCCGCGGCGCGCGCGTATGCACAGTACGAGCAGAACATGCTGTTGCGCGGGGCCGTGGGGCTCGCGACTCCCGGTGCGTCGGCGCCCGCGGTCGATGCCGCAGAGCTCGTCGGGTCGGCACTGTCGGCGTTCGCGACAGATCCCGAGCTTCTCGCGGGGCAGCGCAGTCGCATCCGGCACCTGATCGTCGACGACGCGCAGCACCTCGACCCGCAGGCCGCAGAACTGGTCCGACTCGTCGGCACCGGAACCGAATCGACGATCATCGCCGCCGACACCGACCAGTCGATCTTCGGTTTCCGTGGTGCGAGTCCGCGTTTCGCCGACGGACTGGCCGATCCGGGGTCCGAACGCGACATCGTGTTGAGTGAGAACTTCCGCTCGCATTCTGACATCGGCGAGGTCGGCCGTGCGCTCGCATCGCGGCTCCCCGGTGCCCGGCCGCATCCCTATCCACGGGCGTCGGCAACTGCGGACGACGAGGCCGGCGCGGCGGTCAGGGTGTTCTCGTCGGCAGCCAAGGAGGCCACAGCCATCGCAGACCTGCTGCGTCGTGCCCATCTGTTCGAGGGTGTCCCGTGGTCCGACATGGCGGTCATCGTGCGATCGGTTCATCTCGCATTGCCCGCGCTGCGTCGAGCGTTCCGATCCGCGGGTGTCCCGCTCACGACGCCGACCTCAGATCTGCCGATCCACCGGCAACGTTCCGTCGCGGCGCTGATGACGGTGCTGTGCGCGGTCGCGGCGCGCTCGGATGCAGCTGAGGAAGCTCCTTTTCCCGACGAGACGTTCTCCATCGACGACACTGTCGCGTTGCTGACCGGCCCGATCGGGGCCGCCGATCCGGGCGCGATGCGCCGGCTGCGTCGCGGTGTGCGCAGGTGCGACGAGAAGGCGGAGCGGGCGGCGTCGTCGGCGGGAGACGCCGCGGGTGTGACTGCAGCGCAACGTGATTCGCTGACATCGTTGCGGGAGGCTCTACTCGACGACGAGGTTGCGCAGCGCTACCTGCGCGCGCTGTCCGACGCCGAAGCCGCGCCGTTGCGACGTGCACTCGACGTGATCACTGCGGCGTTGCGCGCTCATCGTGCCCGACGCGGCGTCGAGGAGACGCTGTGGGCCGCATGGCAGGCGAGTGGGCTCGAGCGTCGGTGGGTCGGCAGTGCGATCCGGGGCGGGCCTGCGGGTGAACAGGCCGACCGCGATCTCGACGCGATGATGGCGATGTTCGAGGCGGCAGGCGACTTCGCCGACACCCTCCCGTCGGCGGGGCCCGCGGCATTCGTGCACTACCTTAGCCAGCTGCAGATCCCGCGTGATTCCCGAACCGCCTCTGCGGCAGCCGATTCCGTGACTGTGCTGTCCGCGCACGCCGCAGCGGGCCGCGAGTGGGAGGTCGTCGCTGTCGCGGGTGTCCTCGACGGGCTCTGGCCCTCGTTGCGAAGTCGGGGCAGCGTGCTCGCCACCGCCGAACTCGTCGACCTGCTCGACGGCGTCGCCCCCGACGGGATCGACGTCGTCACACGTGGTGCCGGGGCGCTGGCCGACGAGCGGCGTCTGCTACTCGTCGCGTGCACGCGGGCGCGGCGTCGACTCCTCATCACAGCGGTCGAGGACGGTAGCGGCGACGCATCGCCGTCGAGGTTCGTCGCCGAAATCGCCGCGGCGCTCGGCAGCGCGTCCGACACGGACGCGGAGGCGCCGCAGGTCATGGAGGGCGTCGCGCTCGATCCCGGCGTCGACCGTGTGCTGTCGCTCCCGTCACTGGTGGCCACCCTGCGGTCCGTGGTGATCGCCGGTGCGCAGGAGCCAGAACTCGACGATCGCACCAGGGCGGCCGCCGAACTCCTTGCCACACTTGCCGATTCCGACATCCCGGGTGCGCACCCGCGTGACTGGTTCGGTCTGGCAGAGGTGAGCACCGACGCACCGCTGTGGCGCGCCGACGACGGGCCGATCACGCTGTCGCCGTCGAACATCGAGAGTCTGAGCAGGTGCTCGCTGCGCTGGCTGCTCGAACGCAACGGTGGGCGCGACGGCGATGCGACGCCCGCGATCGCGGGCAGTCTGGTGCACACGCTGGTGCAGGCGGTTGCGGGCAACATCGATCCAGCCGAGGTGACCGGCGCGTTGCGCGACATCTGGGAGCGCGTCGACACCGGAGCCGCGTGGTATTCGGCGCACGAGTTGGAACGAGCCGAGGAGATGCTCACCAATTTCCGTGACTGGCTGCGTATTTCGCGCGATGACCTGCGCGAGCGTGGTGTCGAATCGGCCATCGACGCCACGGTGCCCGGCGTCGACGATGATCCACCGGTTCGGTTGCGCGGTCGCGTCGACCGGCTCGAGGCTGACTCGGCGGGCAGGCCCGTCGTCGTCGATGTGAAGACCGCGAAGACCGCGGTGTCGCGCGCCGATGCCGAGGAGCACGCACAGCTCGCCGCCTACCAGGTGGCGCTTGCGCACGGCGGTGCGGCGCAGTTTCCTCCCGACGCCGACGGCACGCTCGAACCCGGGGGTGGGCGCTTGGTGTTCGTGTCGGCGAACAATGCGTCGACGGGCGCGGCCGAGCGTATCCAACCTCCGCTGACGCCCGAACTGCTCGACGAGTGGATCACCGTGGTGCGGTCGGCGGCCAAGGCGAGCGTCGGGCCGGTGTTCGACGCGACGCCCAACCCCGGCTGCGGACACTGCGCATTGCACACGAGTTGTCCCGCCCAGTTGCGTGGCAAGGCGGTGATCGATGACTGACGTCGATGTGAGGCGCGCGCGTGTCTCCGCGACCTCGTTGGCCGCCGCGCTCGGATTGCCCCTACCGACAACCGAACAGGTCGCGGTGATCGAGGCGCCACTGGAACCGCTGCTCGTGGTCGCCGGTGCCGGTGCGGGCAAGACCGAGACCATGGCGTCGCGGGTCGTGTGGCTCGTCGCCAACGGACTGGTCTCACCCGACGAGATCCTCGGACTCACGTTCACCCGCAAGGCGGCCAGCGAACTCGGGGCCCGCATCCGGCGTCGACTCTCGATGCTCGCGGGGTCGCCCGCCCTGGTGAACTGGGACCCCGACGGCATGCTGGCCGCACGGCTGCGTTCCGCCGACCCCGAGGTGAGTACCTATCACGCGTACGCGGGCAGGCTCATCGCCGATTACGGGCTACTGCTGCCCGTCGAACCGAGTTCGACGCTGCTGAGCGAGACCGAGCTCTGGCAACTCGCGTTCTCGATCGTGTCGAACTGGACGGGGCCGCTGCACACCACCAAGGTGCCCTCCGGCGTGACCGAGGCCGTGCTGCGGTTACACGGCGAGATGGCAGAACACCTCGTCGACCTCGACACGTTGACCGCGTGGGGCGACGATCTGCGGTCGATGGTCGATACGTTGCCGCCCGGTCCGCGGCAGCGTGCGGCGCCGAGCAAAGACCTCATCAAGATCCAGGAGGTCATCGACGAGCGTCGCGAACTGCTGCCGATGGTGGCAGCGCTGCGGGACGCGATGCGTGAACAGTCCGCGCTCGACTTCGGCAGTCAGATGTCGCTGGCCGCCCAACTGGTGCAACGTAATCCGGACGTCGCGGCGGGCGAGCGACGCTCGTTCCGGGCCGTGCTTCTCGACGAGTATCAGGACACGGGCCATTCACAGCGCATCCTGTTGTCCACACTGTTCGGCGGTGCGGCTACGAAAGCCTCTGGAGGCGAACGCATTCCGACTGTTGCGGTCACGGCGGTCGGCGATCCGATCCAGTCCATCTACGGCTGGCGCGGCGCGTCGGCGGCGAATCTTCCTCGCTTCACCGCCGATTTCCCGCGCTCCGACGGCAGGCCCTCGGAGCGACTCGAACTGCTGACGAGCTGGCGTAACCCCTCACACACGCTCGAGCTCGCGAACCGGACGTCGGAAGAGTTGCGGCGCAGAGGAATTCCGGTCAGCGTGCTGCGTCCCCGACCCGACGCGCCGTCGGGGACCGTCTCGATGGCGCTCACCCCGACGGTCGTCGACGAGCGGGCATGGGTGGGTGAGGCCATCGAACGTCATTACCGCGACGCCGAGCGTGACGGCGTCGACCCGCCGACCGTCGCGATCCTGGTGCGTCGCAACGAGGATTCGGCGCCGTTGGCGGCAGAACTCGAGAGTCGGGGAATCCCGGCCGAGGTGATCGGTATCGGCGGGTTGCTCCATGTACCGGAGATCGAGGACGTCGTCGCGACGCTGCGGTTGATGGCAGATCCGATGGCCGGGACCGCGGCGATGCGGCTCCTGACCGGCGCGCGTTGGCAGTTGGGTGCCGCCGACATCGCAGCGTTGTGGCGCCGTGCCACCAACCTCGCCGCCGACGCCATCGCTGCGTCCGGTGGTGCGGTCACCAGCCGCGAAGAACTCGATGCCGCGCTCGACGCCGTGCTGCCGACCGAGGTCGTCGACCGTGCCGGAATCGCCGACGCCGTCGTCGATCCGGGCGATCCGGATGCGTACACACCGCAGGGATACGCACGTATCCGGGCGTTCGGCGCGCAGCTGGAGGCGCTGCGCAGGCGCATCGGCCAGCCGCTGCCCGAGCTCGTCGCCGACGTCGAGAACACGATCGGTGTCGGCATCGAGGCTCAGATCAGGGCCCGTCGCATGCGTGGCGCGATCACCGGCCGCGAACATCTCGACGCCTTCGCCGAGTACGTCACCGCGTACGCCGACCGTCCCGGCGCGAATCTGCCCGGCCTGCTGGCCTTTCTCGACACCGCCGAGACCATCGAGAAGGGACTCGAGCCCGGCCGGATCGAGGTGGCCGAGCAACGTGTCCAGATCCTCACGGTGCATGCGGCCAAGGGCCTGGAGTGGGATGTCGTCGCGCTGCCGCACGTCGCCGCACGGATCTTTCCGGGAGGCCGCGCCGACACGACGTGGATGCGCAGCGCCAAGGAGTTGCCAGGGCCGCTGCGTGGCGACCTCGCGGAGCCGGGGACGGGGGAGGGCTTCCCGACCTTCGACCTCGCAGCCGCCGGCATCAGCAACCGCAAAGAACTCGCCGAGGCGCTGACTCTGCACAAGGAGGCGATCGACGAGCGCAGGCTGGAGGAGGATCGTCGACTCCTCTACGTCGCGTTGACGCGCGCGCGCCAAGACCTGCTCGTCTCGGCGCACCACTGGAGCGAGACCGGCGACAAACCGCGCGGTGGCTCGGAGTTCTTCGACGAGCTCGTCGCCATCGTCTCCGACGCCATCGCCGACCCGACCGTCGACTCCGACGGCCTCAGCATCGACGAGCTCGCCCCGCCACCGGACGACGGCGCGGCAAACCCGTTGGCCGAGCGGATCATTCGCGAGTCCTGGCCCGCGGATCGGTTGGGTGCGCGCCGCGAGGGAGTCGACGCCGCGGCACGGCTCGTCCTCGACGCCGTCGCCGCACGCAGCGCGCCGGCGCTCTTCGACGCACCCGCGGGTAAAGCCGCCGGGTCGGACGCGACGGCGGAAGAGCCTGAGATTGCGGAAGACCCTGAGATCGCGCAGTGGCGAGCAGAGGTCGACGCGTTGCTCGCCGAGCACCACCGAGGTAACCAGGCCGTCGTCGACGTCGCGCTCCCGACGCACCTGTCGGTCAGTCAACTCGTCGAACTCGACTCGGACGAAAGGGAATTCGCACGACGACTTCGCCGCCCGACACCGTTTCGACCCAATCCGACGGCACGCCGCGGCACCGCATTCCACGCATGGGTGGAGCGGTGGTTCGGTGCGACGCGGCTACTCGATATCGACGAACTACCGGGTGCCGCTGACTCGTCGGCCTCGCCGGATGCCGATCTCGACGCACTGCGCGACGCGTTCCTGGCGTCGAAGTGGGCGTCGCGCAATCCCAGCGAGGTCGAGGTCCCGTTCGAGACGGTCATCGGCGACACGGTGATCCGCGGCCGGATCGACGCGGTGTTCGCCGAACCCGACGGCTCGTGGGTCGTCGTCGACTGGAAGACGGGTGCGGTGCCCGGTGGTCGGCGCGACGGGGCGTCGAACGACTCGACCGTCGGTGGTGCGCAACGGGAATCTGTCGACATTCAGCTCGCCGCCTATCGGATCGCGTGGGCGCAGCTCGCGGGTGTGCCGGTCGAGCGGGTCAGTGCGGCGTTTCACTACGTCCGGCACAACTACACCCTCGAGCCCGAGGTGTTGCCCGACCATGACGATCTCGTCGCGCTGCTCGCGCGAGAGTCGGATCAGTGATACACCTCGCGGATGCATTAGATTCACACCCTGTGAAGCAAAGGTGGTTCGGCTGATGCGCGGACGCGGATTCCGACGTCGATGGCGGGGCGAGGAGCTGTCCGACGGCCCCGACTACGCACTCGTCGGCGTCGTCCGTATTCCGGAGCTCAAGCAGAGTCCCGCACGGGCCATCGGGCGTCGCGTCATCTTCGCTGTCGTCGCGCTCTTCTTCACGGCCATTCTCGTCTACGTCGACCGCAGTGGATATCGCGACGTTCAGGACAACCCGCTCTCATTTCTCGACGCGATGTACTACTCGGCTGTGACGTTGTCGACCACCGGCTACGGCGACATCACTCCGTTCAGTCCGTCGGCTCGCCTGCTCAACCTGCTGATCATCACTCCGCTACGCGTGCTGTTCCTGATCGTGTTGATCGGTACGACGCTCGAGGTGCTCACCGAGCGGTCTCGCCAAGCTCTCAAGATCCAGCGCTGGAGGAACAACGTGCGCAACCACACCGTCGTCATCGGGTACGGCACCAAGGGTCGTACCGCGGTCGACGCGATGATCGGCGACGGCATCAAGCCGTCCGAGATCGTCGTCGTCGACAACAACCCGGGTGTCCTCGAGCATGCGGAGGCCGACGGTCTCGTGACCGTCCGCGGCGACGCCACCAAGTCCGACGTGCTGCGATTGGCGGGTGTCGCGCACGCTGCCAGCATCGTCGTGGCCGCCAACCGCGACGACACAGCCGTCCTCGCCACGCTGACGGCACGCGAACTCAACCCGCGCGCGAAGATCGTCGCGTCGATCAGGGAGTCGGAGAACACGCACCTGATGCGGCAGTCGGGTGCCAACTCGGTGGTCGTCTCGTCGGAGACGGCGGGCAGGCTTCTCGGTATCGCGACCATGACGCCATCGGTCGTCGAGGTGATCGAGGACCTACTGACCCCCGACGCCGGCTACGCGATCGCCGAACGTGAAGTCGATCCGACCGAAACGGGCGGCTCGCCCGCCCACACCCGCGACATCGTCCTGGGCGTGCTGCGTAACGGTGTGCTGCACCGCGTCGACGACAGCGAGGTCGAGCAGATCGAGGCGGGCGACCGGCTGCTGTACGTCCGCAAGGGCGCGGGCGACTGACGTTCGCCACCGGCGAGCGAGTAGAACAGAGACCATGGGCGCCTTTGTCTTCGACCAACCGCCGCTGCTGTCCCGGGGCACGTTCGATCGTGCCGATGAGGTCCGTGACGAGCCCGACCGCATGCTTGCGGGCTGGCCGACGGCGCGCGTACTTCGCATCGATACGGGCGGTCGCTACCCCGTGGAGCCCGACGGGGCGCTGAGGTGGATCGACAGTTCTGAGTTCGGAGACGAGCCGCCGGTCGACGCGGTGTTCCTCGCGCACACCGATACCGACCTGTGGACGATCAGGGTCGAAGGACTCGACGGCAAGACCGCCGATCCCCGACGCGGGGCATCCCGACTCGACGCCGACGAGGCGGGGTTGCTCGCCACCGCTCTCGGCATCTTGAACTGGCATGCGACAGCGCGCTTTTCACCCGTCAACGGCTCACCAACCGTCCCGGCGCGTGGCGGTTGGGTGCGTCGAAATCCGGAGACCGGCATCGACGAGTTCCCGCGCACCGACCCCGCGATCATCACCGTCGTCCACGACGGCGCCGACCGAATCCTGCTCGGACGTCAGGCCGTCTGGCCCGACCGGTGGTACTCGACGCTCGCCGGCTTCGTCGAACCGGGAGAGTCGTTGGAGCAGTGCGTGATCCGTGAGGTTCACGAAGAGGTCGGGATCACCGTGCGCGAGCCGCGGTACCTGGGATCTCAGCCGTGGCCTTTCCCCAGATCACTGATGCTCGGTTTCTCCGCGATCGGTGACCCCGACGAACCGCTGCAGTTTCTCGACGGCGAGATCGGCGACGCGCAATGGTTCACGCGCGCCGAGGTGCTCGAGGCACTCGACCGCGGCGACGAATGGCTGCGGGGCATGCCCGAACCCGACATCGCCGACGGCGAGGACGCCCCTCGACTACTGCTTCCCGGCTCGATCTCGATCGCCCGGGCGCTGGTCGAGGCCTGGGCGCGCACGCCCGCCTGACCGGGCCTGTCTCAGACGCCGAGCTTCTTCTTGACGTCGGTGATCGACGGATTCGTGGCGGTCGTGCCGTCGGCGTACTGGACCGTCGGGACAACATGGTTGCCACCGTTGACGCTGCCGACGAACTCGGCGGCGTCGGGGTTGCGCTCGATGTCGATCTCGGTCCACTCGAGGCCCGAGTTGCGCAGGGCGGTCTTGAGTCGTGCGCAGTAGCCGCACCACGATGTGGTGTACATGGTCAGCGCGGCGGGGGTCTGGTTCTCAGATGTCTCGCTCATGGCATCCACAACACGAACTCGTCGGCGCGTGTTCCCGACGCGCTTGTGGACAGCGGCGAACGGGCTCGCGTCGGCGTCGTATCGGGGTGCCATAGTGGAACCCGTGTCCGACAGCCCCTCGCCGCCCCGCGCCGCACGTGACCGCAGCATCCTCGACGGACTCGACCCCGAGCAGCGGGCCGCAGTCCTCGCGCCGCGCGGTCCGGTGTGTGTTCTGGCTGGTGCGGGGACCGGCAAGACGCGCACCATCACGCGGCGAATCGCTTATTTGATCGATCAGGGGCAGGTCAATCCCGGTCAGGTGCTCGCCGTGACGTTTACGGCTCGGGCTGCGGGGGAGATGCGCGGCCGACTGAGGTCGCTCGGCGTCGGCGCCGACGGGCCCAGCGTGTTGGCGCAGACATTCCACGCTGCAGCGATGCGTCAGCTCCGCTACTTCTGGCCACGGGCGTTCGGCAGCGCGTCGTGGGAACTCCTCGACAACAAGTTCCCACTTGTCGGGCGTGCGGCACGCAAAGCCGGACTCGACAGTTCCACCGATACCGTGCGCGATCTGATGTCGGAGATCGAGTGGGCCAAGGCGTCGCTCATCGGGCCCGAGGACTACGTCGCCGCCGTCACCCGCGTCACCAGAGAGACGCCTGCGCCCGCCGCGCAGGTGGCCAAAGCGTTCGCCGCCTACGAAGACGCCAAGGTCTCACCCGACGGCGACCGCCTCCTCGACTTCGACGACCTCCTCATCTACATGACGACGATCATCGAGTCCGACGCCGGCCTCGCCGACGAATTCCGTTCGCGCTACCGCTGTTTCGTCGTCGACGAGTACCAGGACGTGACACCGGTGCAGCAGGGTCTGCTCGACGCCTGGCTCGGCCCCCGCGACGACCTGACCGTCGTCGGCGACGCCAACCAGACGATCTACACGTTCACCGGTGCCACGCCGAAGTACCTCCTGGATTTCGGTCGCCGGTTTCCCGACGCCGCGCTCGTGCGCCTCGAACGTGACTATCGGTCGACGCCGCAGGTGGTCAGCCTCGCGAACCGGGTGATCGGGGCCGCACGCGGACGGATCGCCGGGACGAGACTGCAACTGATCGGACAGCGCGACGCCGGACCAGAACCCGAGTTCGCCGAATACGACGACGAGCCGAGCGAGGCGTCGGCCGTCGCGTCGGCCATCAAGCGTCTGATGAACTCGGGCGTACCCGCCTCCGAGATCGCGATTCTCTACCGGATCAACGCGCAGTCGGAGAATCACGAGCAGGCGCTCACCCAGGCGGGCATCCCGTACCAGGTGCGTGGTGGCGAGGCGTTCTTCACCAGAGCAGAGGTCCGTCAGGCCATGCGGCAGCTCTCGCTCGTGGCGCAGCGGGGCATCCGCGACGATGTCGAACTCGTCACGGTGGTGCGCTCGGTCCTGGGCGAACTCGGCATGTCCGACGACGAGCCGACCGGTGCGCAGGCGAAGGCCCGCTGGCAGTCGTTGCGTGCTCTGTCCGGGCTTGCCGACGACATGCTTGCCGACAATCCCGCCCTGACACTGCCCGAACTCGTCGCAGAACTCGACGCGCGGTCGCAGGCTCGGCACCCACCAACTGTCCAGGGCGTCACGCTCTCGTCGCTGCACGCGGCGAAGGGTCTGGAATGGGATGCGGTGTTCCTCGTCGGACTGACCGAGGGATCGCTGCCGATCAGCCAGGCCATCAAGGGATCGTTCGACGACGTCGAGGAGGAGCGTCGACTCTTTTACGTCGGCGTCACCCGTGCCCGCGAACATCTGCACATCTCGTGGGCGACAGCACGGAACGAGGGTGGTCGTGCGCGGCGTCGTTCGCGGTTCCTCGCCGACCTCGTGCCCGACGACTCGCCCGCATCGCGTATCGCGCCGGCGTCGAAGCGAGCACCGCGCAAGGGACCGACGTGCCGGGTGTGCGGTTCGCGGCTGCTCGATTCGACGGCAACTCTGCTCGGCCGGTGCGCCGATTGCCCGTCGGACCTCGACGAAGGTCTGCTCGTGGCACTCAAGGAGTGGCGTCGTACCCGAGCGGACTCGAAGAAGGTTCCAGCCTTTGTCGTCTTCTCCGACAAGACATTGCTCGCGATCGCAGAGCAACGGCCGACGGATTCCGCTGCGCTGGTGTCGATCTCGGGTATCGGTGCCGCCAAGCTCAACGAGTACGGCGAAGAGGTCATCGAACTCGTCAAAACCGCAGGTCAAAAATAGGTTGTGTGCTCTACAGCGAACCGCATAGTCTGGTTCGCGTCAGCACGGGAAGGTCACCGGCACACTCATGTGTGCCACGACCCCTCGCGAAACCATCGAGACCGAAAGGAGTGGATCAGTGAACGGAATCGCCAACGCAATCGTGATTGCGAACACGATCGTCGACGACGCGGCATCTGCTGTGTTCTTCGAACCGATCGCAGCGATGCCCGATGCCCATCGCATCACGCACCATGCGCCGCGCGCATACGCCGTCAGTGACCACGCCTGGCGTGCTGCAGACCTGCAGCCCGCACCGTGTCTCGGTGCCACCGGTTTCCTACCGGCAGCACCGGTAGCGAGCACTGCCGCAGCGAAGCGAGCGATGCAGCGGTTCCCCGTACTGACTCGGGACCTCTCCACGTAGGAGGGTTTCGACAGCCACAACGGCCACGGGTGAATCGCACAAGGCGACCCGTGGCCTTTCTCGTGACGGATCACCGAACCACCACACCAGTGGATCGGCGACTCCCATCACGTCGAGGCCGAGGGCCATCGCCACAGACGATGACCAACCTCGAACAGATGTGGAGTACCAGATGACCGTCGAATGTGTTCTGGAGTCCTGTATCTCGGCGGACTGCGAGGTCGCTGCCGGGAACGCGCTGAGTGCCTCACCGGCACTGAGCGCATCGACCCTTCCGTGTCAGGAAGCCGACGCCGACCTGTGGTTCGCCGAAGACCCTCGTGACCTCGAGCGCGCCAAGGCGATGTGCGCCGACTGCCCGCTGCGGGCGCAGTGCCTGCAGGCTGCGCTTGATCGTGCCGAGCCCTGGGGTGTCTGGGGCGGCGAGATCTTCGAGCGTGGTGCGGTGATCGCGCGCAAGCGCCCCCGCGGCCGCCCGCGCAAGTCCGCGGCCTGACATGGACGGGCACGACCCACGCGGCCCCCGCCTCATGCGACAGACGACGTCGCAGATGGCGGGGGCCGCGTTGCGTTGTAGGCGACCTGTGACCTCGTGCGTCGGTCACCGTCGGGGATGACCGTCACCGTCAGGGACGCGCGCGAAAGCGGACCGCCCACTCGTTCGTCTCGACCTCGACGTCGGTGAAGCCCGCTGCGTTGAGTCGTTCGGCCAACGTCGCCGGATCGACCGGCACACAGATGTCGCCGGCGTGCAGCGCGCGAAAGTCCGGGCTATCCCTGCTGTCGGAACCCGCGAAGATGCCGTCCGCGGTCAAGAGTCGACGCGCCTCCGCGAAGATCGCGTCCTGAAGTTCTGTCGATGGCACGTGATGCAGCGGTGTGCCAGGTCGGGGTGCTGCTCGAGCGTCCGGTGATCTGTATGACGTCGACCCCCGGAATGCGGCCAAACTGTCATACGGATCGGGCTCATGCGACAAGACGAGGTCACCCCGGCCAGGTGGTCATCGTGGGTAGGTGGTGATGGTTTCGCCGGTGCGGGTGCTGGTCCATGTGATGGAGAGGTCGGTGTGCATGGTGGGTGTCCAGAAGCCGAGGTGTTTGCGTTGGTGGTCGGGTCCGCAGAGGGGGACGAGGTTGAACAGCACGGTCCAGCCACCGGCGTGGGGGTCGGCGTGGTTGAACTTGACCAGGTGGTCGAGTTCGGTGTGTTCGGCGGGTTTGCCGCATTCGGGGTATCGGCATACTCCGTGCAGGGCGATGACCTGTTCGCGTAGCCAGTCGGGTGGTCGGTATCGCAGCGCCCATGGTGGTGGTGCTGGGTAGCCGCCGTGTCCGGTGGGGTCGGCGGGAGGTGCGGGATTGTCGGGCAGCCCCCATGAGGCGAGGTTGGATGCCATCGCGGCGAGGTTGAGCCCTGGCGAGGTGAGGTTCG
>NZ_LZTE01000063.1:0-111411 GCF_001665925.1 Gordonia sp. 852002-50816_SCH5313054-c | reverse complement strand
TCCACTGCACCCGCGCCCAGCGGGCCAACAACCAGCAATTCCACTGCTGAGCAGTGCCCGGCTAACTTCGAAGAGCCGCCAAACTCGTATTACCAATTGATAACGACACGCTGTAGGCTCAATCGCGATTCCTGAATCGACTGTCACCGATCGGACGATCGGATGACTCTCGAATTCACGTTCTTCTAGTGGAAGTGATTGCTCGTGTCCCACACACGTCGTCGGGTTTTGCCCGGTGCAGTCTTGATGGTGGCGCTGGCCCTCGTGGTCGGCTTGATCTCTGGCGCAGGCAGCGCACGTGCGTGGGGTCCGCCCGCCAAGCAGATCAAGGGCTTCATCAACGAGCAGATCTACAACTACGGCATGGACCACCCGGTCTCTGTCCGCGCATGGCCGTCGCAAACCACCAACCCGCGCAATGCGCCGACGGTGATCTTCCTCGACGGCCTGCGCGCCACCAATGACTTCAACGGCTGGGAGCGGGAGACCAACGTCGCCTACCTGGCACTGCGTGGCTACAACGTAGTCATGCCGATCGGTGGCCAGTCGTCGTTCTATGCCGATTGGCAGCGAGCATCGGCCAGCGCGGGCCAGCGCAATCCGTACCGCTGGGAGAGCGTGCTCAAGGGCAGCCTTCCGCGGTTCCTCGACAACCACGGCTTCCGTAACCGCACGCTCGTCGGCCTCTCGATGTCGGCGAGTCAGGCCGTGATCATCGGCAACGAACGGCGTGATCTCTACCAGCGTGTGGTCTCGATGTCGGGCTTCATGAACCTCGTCGCGACCGGCATGCAGACCATGCTGCGCGCGGCGGCCTGGGATGCCGGCCACTACAACCTCAACGACATGTGGGGCTGGTTCCCCAACGGCCAAGCCTTCCAGCATTCGCCGACGGAAAACCTTCCGGCGATGAACGGTCTGCACCTGTGGATGTACGCGGGCACCGGCGTGTGGGGCGATCACCAGCCTCCCGGCGCCAACAACACCGACTTCTACATCACCGGATTCAACTCGACGGCGATCGAGGCGGTCTCCGGTGAGCAGAGCCGCACCTTCGCGCTCGCAGCACCGCTGTTCGGCGTGAACCTGCGCACCGACTTCCCGATCACCGGAACCCACGCGTGGGGTTACTGGCAGCAGGCGATCTGGAACATCTACAACAACGGTTGGTTCCGCAACGGATAAGCGGTGCGCTACCGGCGCCCCCGGATCGGTCAGGACGGATCGATACCGGTGCGCCAGTACGCCTGAGCTTTGACCGCCTTCTTGTCGAGCTTGTAGTCGGTCTTGAACACGCCCGCGATCGCGCGTGTCGCGGTCATGTCCAGCGCCACCCACGCGAAGTGGTCCGACGCGTCGAACGCCGCTGCCCGCACCTGCTCGACGATCGCGCTGCCGTCTGACCCGCGGTCGACGTAGCTCAGCGTGTCGTGCTCACGCACCGCGATCGGCAGTTCCTTGTCGTCGCCGTGGGAGACCTCGAACCAGATCGTCGCGGGAACAGTCGGCGTCGACGCAGTCAGGGCTTCCAGGAGTGAGTTGATCGCCGGTAGCGCTGCGGGATCACCCGCGATGAGCCACCCCTTAGGCGCGGGTTCGGGAAGCGCGAACTTCGATCCCATGAACGTCGCGCTGATCACGTCTCCCGGCTGTGCCGAGAGCGCCCAGCGAGGCGCAGCGCCGTCGTGGATCGCGAACTCGATCGAGAAGGTGTCGGATGCGGGGTCGGGATCGACGAGGGTGTATCCGCGCTGGTGGATCTTGCCGTGCTTGTTCACGAACCACATACGAATCCACATGGTCGGATGCACCGGGCGATCCTTGAGCAGTCCCCCGCCGACGAAATCGACGCGGACATAGTGATCGGTGATCTGCCGCATACCGGTCACGGTGAGTTCGTAGTCGTCGGCCCCCATGAGCTTGAGGACCGCGCCCTGCCAGCCACGCGACTTATTCTTCGTGGGTGATTCGACCATTTCTCGACCTTCCGTCCGCGCATCGCCGCCTGTTTGTGAGGGTAGCCTACCTTTTCTCGGTGTCGTGACCGCTCTCCGTCTCACCCATCCCGACCGATGGCCACTCCGAAGAACGTGTGTGAGTTTCCAGCCAGGCAAGGGTGCGCAATGAGCGGACAGGTCGTTGAGCTGCGAATTTGGGAAACTCCGCGGGTGAGCCGAGCAGTGAGCCGCGTGGCGATCAGCCGGCTGCAACTGCGGCGCATATCCGGTCTACGGTTCGCCAAGCTTCTCGGGACCGGTTCGGGAGAGACTTTCACCATGCGCGACGCCGACCCACATCACTGGGCACTGCTCACGGTCTGGGAAGACGGTCATGCGGCAGATGCGGGAGCGGCGTCGACGGCGATCGGTGACTGGTCGGATGTGAGCACGAACGAGTTGAGGGTTCGCATGATGCCCCTCGCCACCAAGGGTCGTTGGTCGCGTCGAGAACCGTTCACGGTCGACGATCCGTCCCGCAAACGCGAGTGGGACGGCCCGGTCGCCGCCATCACCCGCGCCCGACTCCGACCGACCCGCGCCCTTTCGTTCTGGCGCGCGGTTCCGCCCGTCGTCGCCGACCTCACCGGTAGCGATGGACTGCGCCTCGCCGTCGGAATCGGAGAGTCGCCCATCGGATTGCAGGGCACCTTCTCGCTGTGGGAGAACGCCGCCGCCCTCACCGACTTCGCCTATCGGTCCCCCGCCCACGCGAATGCGATCCGCGAGACCCGGCCACAACGCTGGTACGCGGAGGATCTGTTCGCACGCTTGGCCGTGCTCGATGTCGAGGGCAGCTACACAGGAGTCCGCCCGTGACATCGCGACTGGCGTTGCTGCTCCTGGCGGCCACCATCCTTGTGCAGATCTGCTTTCCGCTGACGTCCGGCGGTACCCCTGCCCTGACCACTGCGGCGGTGCTCCTGTTCGCCTCGGCAATGCTTGTCGACGCCGCGACGACTCGGGGCCTGGGTGCCGCGGCGGTACTGCTCGTCGTCGCGGGCGGTGGCGGACTGCTCGCGGAGGCGATCGGTGTTCACACAGGATTTCCGTTCGGCGAGTACGACTACACCGGAACACTCGGGCTGGAGATCGCGGGCGTACCGATCCTGGTTCCGCTGGCCTGGATCATGATGGCGTGGCCCGCGTGGAACGTCGCCCGACGACTCGTCGGCAGACACGGACACATCGCGACGGTTGCCGTGGGCGCGTGGGCACTGACAGCATGGGACGTCTTCCTCGACCCACAGATGGTCGACGCCGGGCACTGGTACTGGCTCCACACGACTCCGAATCTTCCAGGGGTTGAGGGCATTCCGCTGACCAACTTCGGAGGGTGGCTCCTCGTGTCGGTGTTGATGATGACCGTGCTCGAAGCCACCGTCGGGCGCACCGATAGCGTGCCCACGCTGCACACCGATGCCGTGCCCGTCGCCGCATACCTGTGGACCTACTTCTCGTCGGTGCTCGCCCACGCGGTGTTCTTCGGTCGAGCGCCGGTTGCGTTGACCGGGGCGCTGGTGATGGGGGTGATCGCGGTGCCGCTTGCGGTCTTGGTGGTACGGGAGATCCGCACGGCCCGACGGTCGGGAGGTCACCGTGTCCACGCGGCGTGACCATCGGCTCGCGCATCGGCTGTGGCGCAATCTCATCCGCGTCGGTGCGGTCGGCGCACTTGGTGGTCTGGCCCTGACCGTCGACAACGCACGCCGCATCCGCGTTCCCGACGCCACGCTGCCGTGCGAGCCCGAGCCGCTGTGGGTGCTACTTCCCGTCCGCGACGAAGCCGCTGACGTGACGGACTGCGTTCGTTCCCTGCAGAGCGCCGCCGCGCGCTGGCCCGGCCCGTCGCGGATCGTCGTACTCGACGACGAATCGACCGATGCGACACCGGATTTGCTCGCCCAGTTGAGCGCTGACGACGACGGCCTGGTCGTGCTGCGAGGCGAACCACGCCCCGACGGATGGCTCGGAAAACCCTGGGCCTGTGCCCAATTGACCGCGTTCGCCGCCGCCGATACGGATCCGGACCGAGCTCCCGGTGGAGTCCTCGTCTTCGTCGACGCAGACGTCCGCCTGGCCGCCGACGCGCTCGTGGCGACCGTCGCCACGATGCGCGCCGCCCACCTCGATCTGTTCTGCCCCTATCCCCTGCAGGAAACCAACGGTGCCGCAGAGCGATTGGTGCAACCGCTGCTGCAGTGGTCGTGGATGAGCACTCTGCCGCTTGGACTCGCGGAACGGTCGCCGAGACCGAGCCTGTCGGCGGCGAACGGACAATTCCTCGCCGTCGACAAGAACGTGTATGAACGTGCGGGCGGTCATAGGGCCGTCCGTGCCGACGTTCTCGAAGACATCGGACTTCTCCGTGCCGTCAAGAACGCTGGCGGGCGCGGCGTGGTCGGCGAGGGCAGTGCTGTGGCGAATTGCCGGATGTACGACGGCTGGGAGCAGGTACGTGCCGGCTATCGAAAGTCGTTGTGGGCGGCCTTCGGTTCACCCTCGGGCGCCGTCGCGGTGATGACGTTCTTGATCGTCTCCTACGTCGCGCCGGCCGCAGCGGCCCTCGGAGGCTCGCGGATAGGTCTCGTCGGCTACCTCGCGGGCGTCGCATCGAGAGTCGTGACGGCTCGACGCACCGGCGGCCACGCGTGGCCCGACGCCCTGCTCCATCCGGTGTCGGTGGTGTCGCTGGCGACTCTCACCGCAGATTCGATCGTCGGACATCGACGAGGTGCGCTGCGGTGGAAGGGCCGCCCGGTGCACGCATGAGCGCGATCATCGTCGTCGGAGCAGGTGTCGGAGGACTCGCCGCTGCCGTCCGGCTTTCCGCGCTCGGACATGAGGTCACCGTCCTCGAACAGGCGCGTGAGATCGGCGGCAAGCTCGGCGTGATCTCGCACGACGGGTTCGTCTTCGACACCGGTCCGTCGTTGGTGACGTTGCCGCACATTCTGGAAGAGCTGTTCGCAGATACCGGTGCACCACTGTCGGATTCGCTGACCCTGCAACGACTCGAGACAGCCGCACGCTACCGCTTTCCCGACGGGACAACCTTCGACATGCCGGGCGAGGTGTCGGAGATTCCGGCCGCACTCGACGCCGCTCTCGGTGCAGGTACCGGCCACCAGTGGGCATCGTTCCTTGCGCGTGCAGAACGCATCTGGGACGCGACGCACCGCCCGTTCCTGGAATCACCGATCACCCTGCGCAACATGGCCTCCGGCGCTCTCGATGTGCGCGATCTCGCCACCGTCGCACCGTGGCGTACGCTGCGCGGGTTGGGCAATCAGTATCTGCGCGATCCCCGTCTGCGGATGCTCCTCGACCGCTACGCCACCTACACCGGGTCCGATCCCCGGCGCGCACCCGCGGCGCTCGCGAGTGTCCCCTATGCCGAACAGCGTTGGGGATCGTGGTACGTGCGTGGGGGACTCGGCTCGATCGCGACGGCACTCGCCGATAGGTTGACCGCGCTCGGCGGGAGCATCGAGCTGGGCGTCGAGGTGTCTGCGCTGACCACCGATGCTCGTGGACGCGTCGACGGTGTACGCACTGCCGATGGCAGCGTGCGTGGTGCCGATCTCGTCGTCGCCAATGCCGATGCCGCACAGGTGTATCCGGCACTGGTGGCAACTCGTCAGGCACGGCGCGCCGCACGACGACTGGGCAAGACCACGCCGTCGTTCTCCGGTTTCGTACTCTTGCTCGCGCTCGATGATCCGCCGACCGATCAGCCCCATCATCACGTCCTGTTCACCGACGACTACGACGACGAGTTCGACTCGGTCTTCGGACGCGGCGGTCGCGCTCGTCCGGTCGCGAATCCGACGATCTACATCGCTGCGGCCGACGATCCGGCGGTCAGCCCCGGACCCGGCACCGCCTCCTGGTTCGTGCTGGTCAACGCTCCCCGCCACGATCCGGCGGGCGGAACCGACTGGGACAGCGGCGGATTGGCCGACTCCTACGCCGACCACATCCTCGATCTGATGGCGCACCGCGGGGTCGATGTTCGAGACCGAGTGCGCCACCGCATCGTCGTCAGTCCCGCCGATCTCGAACGCCGGACGCTCACGCCCGGCGGATCGATCTACGGATCATCGTCGAACGGTACGCGCGCGGCATTCCTGCGGCCCGCCAACGCATCTGGTGTACCGGGCCTCTACCTGGTCGGAGGGTCGGCCCACCCGGGCGGGGGTCTTCCGCTGGTAATGCTCTCGGCGAACATCGTCACGGGACTGATCGGACCGGCATGAATCCCCGGGCAAGGATCGCTGCGTCAGCCCTGCGATGGCCCGGGTGAATGATCGCCGCGCAGGCGCTTGCGGATCAGTTCTGCGCTGATCAGACACATCGGCAGCCCGATACCGGGGCGCGTCGTGCCGCCCGCGTAGTAGAGCCCGCCCACTTTCGCGGATCGGTTGTTCGCGCGCAGAAATGCGCTCTGCCACAACGTGTGTGCCGGCCCGAGCGCGCCGCCCGACCACGAGTTGAGATCTGCCTCGAAGTCGCCTGGCCCAGTCGTACGTCGGACGACGATCCGCTCGGCGAGATCGTCCACCCCGGTCCACGAGGCGACGAGGTCGATGGCACGATCAGCGATCTGCTCGATGACCGGGTCGCCCGCGCCGTCCACACCGCCACGTCCCAGGCCGGGGTCGGCAGGTACCGGAATCAACATGAACAGATTCTCGTTACCATCGGGAGCAACGGAGTCATCGGTCGCCGACGGTCGGCACACGTACAACGACGCGGGATCTGGCACAGCCGTTGGTGTTTCGAAGATATCGTCGAAGTTGGCCGTCCAGTCGGCGGTGAAGAAGAGCGAATGATGTTGTAGCTGCGGCAGTTCGCCACGCACACCGAGGAAGACGAGCACCGCACCCGGCCCGGACGTGCGCCTGTTCCACCACCGTTGCGGAAAGGTCTGGAGCGCGCGAGGTAGCAGCCGAGTCTCGATGTGGTGGAGGTCGGCGGCACCGATCACCACGTCGGCGTCGACGATCCGCTCGTCGCCGTCGGCGTCGCTTACGCGCAGACCCGACACGTCGGCCCGGCGTCGGGATACCGAGCGCAGCTTTCCCGCGTGTTCGGTTGGGCGCGTGCGGATCTCCGACACTGCGGTGCCCGTGTGCAGCCGCGCACCCTTTTGTTGCGCCAGCGCGGCGAGCGACTCGACGAGTCGGGTGAACCCTCCGTCGGGGTAACGCACCCCCTCGTCGAGGTCGAGCCAGCTCATCAGGTGGTACATGGCGGGCGCGCGCTCGGGAGACGAGGCGAGGAATACCGCGGGATAGCCGAGGATCTGTCGCAGTCTGCGGTCGGTGAAGCGTTTCGCGATGAACGTGTCCAGGCTGGTGCCCAGCAACTGCACGAGCGTTTTCGCGTGGCGCAGCACCTCCGGGTCGACGAACGCCCGGGGTGTGTCGAAGTTGGTGTAGAGGAATCGGCGGACAGCGATGTCGTAGGCGTGTCGCGCCGACGCAAGGTACTCCGACAGCTGTTGTCCTGCACCGTCTTCGAGCTTCTCGAACAGTTCGACGGAGCGTCGTTCATCGCTGTGGACGTCCACCGGATCGGTGTGGCCCTCGAAGAACACCCGGTAGCCGGGGTCGAGTCTGATCAGATCGAGTTGCTCTGCGGTCGATGTGCCGAGTAACTCGTAGAAGTGGTCGAAGACCTCAGGCATCAGCCACCACGACGGTCCTGTGTCGAACCGGAAGCCGTCGGATTCCCACGACCCCGCGCGCCCACCGAGATCGGCGCGCTGTTCGTAGAGATCGACCTCGTATCCGTCGTCGGCGAGCAGCGCTGCCGTCGCGAGTCCTGCAACGCCGCCGCCGATGATCGCCACGCGCTTCCCCTGGGGTTTAACACGCACTGCTTTCACGCGCCCACCACCACGGTCGTCGTCGTGCGGGGGTGGCCCCGCCGCAGCAAAGCAGTCGCCGCGATACGTGTCTTGGTGGCGGTGGGAACCCGAACACGCTGGCGCGCAGCCATACTCGCCGGTGTCGCGCGCAGTCTGGCGTTGAGTTCCGCGAAGAGATCATGGGCGACACACACCGCTACTCGACTTCCGCGGGGAAGTCGGGGGATGGTGTCAGCGGCGATGGTGAGGTCGGCGTCGATCTCGTCGAGCCAGCGCGTCCACGCGGCGTCGGTGGGGTCGGCAGGGTCGAGACCGATCAGGTATCGACGCCCCAGATCGCCACTGTCCGTGCCGAAGTCGCGCAAGAAGTTCACCTTCTGGAAGGCTGCACCCAGATGCTTTGCACCGGTGTACAACTCGTCATAACGCTGGTCCGGCGCGGCTTCGTCGGCGACGAATGCGCGCAGGCACATCAACCCGACGACCTCCGCCGAACCGTAGATGTACTCGGTGAGGCTGGCTTCGTCGTGGACGGTGCGGGTCAGGTCGGTCCGCATGGATGCGAAGAACGGTGCGGTGAGAGAGGTGTCGATGCCGACATGTCGCGCCGAACGCGCAAACGCATGGACGACGAGATTGGTGCTCGATCCCCGTTCCATCGCCGCGTTCGTCTCGGCTTCCAGCTCGTCGAGCGCCACCTGCCGTTCGTCGACGCCCTGTCCTGGTCGCGGAGAGTCGACGATCTCGTCTGCCACACGGACCAGCGCGTAGATGTTGCGGACGTGCGATCGCGCCGGTTCGGCGAGCAGCCTCGACGCAAGACCGAACGACGACGAGTACGAGCTGATGACCAACGCCGCGCTGGCGTCGGCGACCTCGTCGTATCTGGCGTGCGGTCGCACCAGATCGACACGCGTGCGTCTGCTCATCGGGCATCCCGAAGGTCTGACGCGCTGCGTCCGTAAGCACCGACCGCCGGACCCAGTTCGGCGATCTGGTCGACGAACCACGGGCTGAGCATCCACGGCGTGCGTCGTGCGATCTCCCAGATGTCGTCGATCGACGCCCAGGTGTATTGCATGACCTCGTCGGGGTTGGGCGCCACTTCGCCGACCGGTCGCGCCGCGTAGACCGGGCACACCTCGTTTTCGACGACGCCGCTGGCGTCGACCGCCCGGTATCGGAAGTCGGGGATGACCGGCCGCAGATCAGCGACGTCCATTCCGAGTTCGCGCTGTGAATAGCGCGCTATCGCGTCCTCGACGCTCTCGCCCGGGCGGGGATGTCCACAGAATGAGTTGGTCCACACGCCTGGCCAGGTCTTCTTCTCCAGAGCACGGCGTGTCATGAGAATGCGCCCGTCCGCGTCGACGAGGTGACACGAGAATGCGAAGTGCAACGGGGTGTCGGTGCCGTGCACGGTGAGTCGATTCGCGGTGCCACGCGGGTGGCCGTTGTCGTCGACGAGCACCACCAGGTCGTCGTTCATCGATGCTCGCAGTTCATCGATCCTCGCAGTTCATCGATCCCCACACCTCTCAATTGTCCGTTGCGGAAGCGATTCGTGCTTCGCGGGGGCTTACGGGCGTGCTCAACAGCGTCTGAACTCACGTCGGGCGAGCTCGGAAGTGTTTCGACGCCGCGCCATTTCTGGATGGGAACTCGCGTCTGGACGGGAATTGCTGTCGGGGTCGAGCACTAGGCTGACTGCGTGCGCTTTGGAATCTGCATTCTCCCTGATCTGGACTGGCGGCGCTCCCGCCCGCTGTGGCAACGGGCCGAGCAGATGGGCTTCGACCACGCCTGGACCTACGACCACCTCGTCTGGGGTGGTCTGCCCGATTCCCGCTGGTTCTCCTGCATGCCGATACTGACCGCGGCGTCGACCGTCACCAGCACCATCGGCCTCGGGGCATTCGTCGTCTCCCCCAACTTCCGACATCCGGTCGCCTTCTCCCGCGAGGTACAGACCCTCGTCGACATCTCCGATGGCCGATTCCTACTCGGACTCGGCGCCGGCGGAACCCCCGACGACCGGCTACTCGGTCAGCCGGAGCTCACCGCACGTCAGAAGGTGGATCGCCTGCAGGAATTCTCCCGACTGCTCGACCGCACACTGCGAGACGATCACGTCGACGCCGACGGCGAGTACTACACCGCGCGCGACATGCGGCTTGTCGGCGGATCGGTGCGAGACCGGGTCCCGCTACTGATGTCGGGCAACGGACCGCGATCGGTTCGATTCGCCGCGAGCTTCGGCGACGGTTGGATCACCACCGGTAACACCACAGCCGCCACAACCGAGGAGTGGTTCGCGGGCATCGCCCGCAATTGCGAGATCGTCGACGCCGAGCTCGCGAATCGACCAGACGGCTCCGGCTTCGCCCGGTACCTCAGCATCGATTCCGGACCCGCGCAGTCGATGGAGAGTATCGGGATGTTCGACGAGCTGACCGGCCGCGCGGCCGAGCTGGGTTTCACCGACGTCATCATGCATTGGCCACGAAGCACCCCACCGCACGTCGCCAGCGATGCGGTGCTCGACGAGGTCGCCGCATCGAGACTCTCCTGACCTGCATGGATGCCTCGGCCGTCGCCTCAGCGATAGGCTTTTGCCCGTGACGGTACGCGCGGGCATCGTGGTGACTGGGACCGAAGTCCTGACCGGACGAATCACCGACAAGAACGGCCCGTGGGTCGCCGAGCGGCTGTTCGCGATGGGCGTCGACGTCGCTCACATCACCATCTGCGGCGATCGACCGGAAGACCTCACCGCCCAGCTACGGTTCCTTGCCGACGAGGGCGTGTCCTTGATCGTGACAACGGGCGGACTCGGACCCACCGCCGACGACCTCACCGTGGCCACCGTCGCCGAGTTCACCGGCCGACCACTGCAACTCGACGAACCGCTCCGCGACCACATTGCCGACATCATCCGACGCTGGCAGGGCCGCGGCGGTAGTGAGTCCGCCAGCGCGGCAACCCTGGCCGGCATCGACAAACAGGCCATGATTCCGCAAGGCGCACAACCCATTCCACCGACAGGCACCGCACCGGGAGTTGCCGTGCCCGCCGGTGAGGACCCGCGCGCCCGCGGTCGGCTACCTGCTGTCCTCGTGCTCCCCGGACCGCCACCCGAGTTGCAGGCCATGTGGCCCAACGCCATCACGGCACCGCCGATCGTCGACGCTGTCGCCGGTCACCCCGACATGCGCCAGGACACGATCCGCATGTTCGGGCTGCCCGAGGCCGACCTGGCCGAGGGGCTGCGCGCAGCACCCGACCGCGTCCCGGGTTTCGATCAGCTCGAGATCACCACATGCCTACGACGCGGCGAACTCGAAATCGTCACGCGCTACCCGACTTCCGCCGCCGAGGATTACACCGCCCTGGCCGACTTTCTGACCGAGCTGTATCCCACTCAGACCTTCTCCACCGACGGCTCGACCATCGACGACCAGGTCGCCGCACTGCTGGCCGGGCGACTGATCGCCACAGCGGAATCATGCACGGGCGGGATGGTTGCCGCACGACTCACCGATCGAGCGGGATCGTCGGCCTACGTGCAGGGCGGCGTCGTCTCGTACTCGAACGACGTGAAGATCAACAGCCTCGGCGTACCGGCGTCGATGCTCGACGAGTTCGGTGCTGTGAGCGAACCGGTTGCGGCAGCGATGGCCGAGGGCGCCATGGCTCGCCTGGGCGTCGACACCGCGATCTCCACCACCGGCATCGCGGGCCCCGGCGGCGAGACTCCCGGAAAGCCGGTCGGCACAGTCTGTTTCGGTATCGGCGTCGCGGGCAGGCCCACACTCACCCGGACACTGCACCTCCCGGGCAACCGGGCAGCCGTGCGCGAACGCTCGACGACGATCGCGTTCCATCTCCTCGCCGGCGCGCTGCGCGCGGCTGGGGCGTCGTCGTAAGCGATTCGGGCTCAGAGCCTGCCGAGCAGTTCCGCCTTCTTCGCGGAGAACTCATCGTCGGAGAGAATTCCGCGCTGGTGCAGACCGGCGAGCTGCTCGATGGCCGCGATAATCGCGTCCGATCCCGCGGGCGCGGGCGATGTCGCGGAGCTGTCCGGTGCCGGGGCGTACTGCTGCGGCGCGTCGAACTGCTGCGGCGCGGCGTCGAACTGTTCGGGTGCCGCGTGGCGTGGTTCCGGGGCGGCAGTTGGTGTCGCGGCGACGTCGTTGACGCCGAGTTCTCGCAGGCTCGTGGTGTCGAAGGTGCCGAACTGGCTTGTGAAGCTGACCGTCCCGGGCGGTCCGCTCTGCTGCTGTTGCACGCCGCCGATCTGGTGCTCGCCGGTGTCGAAGACTCGGACCACGCCGTTCACCTGCGTCGCGAGGCGTCGAGTCGCAGGGAACACCGCATACCGCGAGTCGTTCTGACCTCCTGACGAGCTGGGTACTCCCAGGTCAGCGGGCCACCAGGTGTTGGGGGCGGCGTATCCGAACGGCGTGCTGGTCGTCGCTGCCGGCGGGAACACCTGGGTGGTGTTGAGCAGTTGGGAGAGCTCGTTGCAGAGTCCGTCGACGCGGGCTTTGAGGCCGTTGTTGAACATGTCGCCGACCATCGTCATGCCGCCGCGCATCCACTGCCCGGAGCCGCCGAGCTCGGGGATGTTGAACTGGGCCATCGTGCCCCCGCCCGAGTTGACCGCGTAGAGCATGGCCACGACGGCGTCCTGCGAGAGACCGTAGCGCGCGGAGATATCGGAGATGACCTGCTGTGCCTCAGCAGTGACGCCTGGCTCCATTGTGTGCTCTTTCGTCAGCGGAATGTCGCCTACAGCGTAGTGGCCCGCGCCCGCCGGGGTCGGGGCGGAGTGGCCCGCCCGCCGCAGAAACTAGGGGAAGGGTTCTTTCCTCGGGTTTCACACCCTTCCCCGCGAAGCAACTCGAGGAAACGTACAGAACCCGCGGAAAGAACCCTTCCCCTACTTTCTGCCCAGCCGCGCACCCGCGCAGAAGCCCGAGCCGCTCAGCGCCCCGACCCGCGCGCGGCGGCAGTCTGCGACCAGACGCGCGCGATGATCTCGGCGGCGGGGCCGAAGTCGCTCTCGCGGAACGATGTCCCGGCCCACAGGTTGAGGAACTCCGGATCGCCGGCGAGAGCTGCGGCAGAGCGGAGTGGACTCGTCAGATGGTGCAGCTGTGGGTACTCGGCGGGGGCGAGTGGCGAGTAGCGATCGGTGAACTCGTTGCGCAGCGCACGCGCCGGTCGGCCGGAGAACGCTCGGGTCACCACGGTTTCGGTGAACCGCGAATTTCGCAGGGCTGCACGATGCGTCGGCTTGGTGCCGGCCTCCGCACTGTCGAGGAACGCTGTCCCCAACTGCACTGCGACGGCGCCTGCGGCCAGTGCGGCGTCGACGTGCGCGCCGGTTGCGATCCCACCGGCGGCGATGATCGGGATGTCGACGAGTTCGGCGACCTCACGCACCAACTCGACAGTGGACGTCTGCGAAGGTTCCGCCGTCGCAGACAGTGTTGCACGGTGCCCACCGGCTTCGACGCCCTGCACGCAGAGCGCATCAACCCCTTGCGCCGCAGCAGCTTTCGCGTCGATCGGATCGGCCACGGTGGCAACGGCAGCGATTCCGGCGCCGTGCAGACGGTCGACGACGCTCTCGCCCGGCAGCCCAAACGTGAACGACACCATGGGAACTCGTCGATCGATCACCAGATCGACCTTGTCCGCATACGCATCGTCATCGGATTCGACGACCCGCCCGACGTCGACGTTGTACCTTCGCCCGACGGGCTCCAACTCCTCTCGGTAGCGGAGAACCGCACCCAGATCGCGAGCCGGTCCGCCCGGGACGAAGAGGTTCACGCCGTACGAACCCACACCCGACGCGGCAACCTCATCGATCTCGCCGGCAAGGGCGTTGACCGACTTGTAGCCGCCAGCCAATAAACCGATGGCCTCCGCTTGTGCAGCCGCGATCACCAGCGCAGGCGTCGACGGACCGCCGGCCATAGGTGCGACGACGATCGGCACACGCAGGCTCATCAGGTCGAATACCTCTGCGCTGTGAGGCATCTGCAGCTCCCGTCGTACGAGTTGTGGCGGTTGATCCGACCACTGCCACCGTCGCGGCTACTCACCGCAGCCTCGTCTGGGAGCTACTCGCTGAACATGAACTGCGCCCCTGGGTCACGAGGACGCGGACTCACCAGCCTCACGGCGATGCTCGTGATCACCATCATGATGGTGGTGCTCGTGCGTGATCGGGTACAGGACGTCGACGTCGACGGCGGATGTGCGAGAGCTTCTGTTACCCAAGATGTTCCAGACCAGGACCGTCACCGTGCCCAGACCGGCGTAGAGCCCGAGGCAGATCAGCGCAGTCCCCGACCCCGCTTCAGGGAAGTAGAGCGAGTTGCGAATCAGTTGCGCACCGCCGCCGGTGGGTAGCCACTCGCCGAGCCACGCCCAGAAGGCCGGCATGAAGTTCCACGGGATCGACGCACCCGAAAGCGTCGCGCCGATAAGGAAGTAGAAGCCACCTGCCAACGATCCGATCGGCCCGAACAGCGTCACCAGGCCGGCGGTCGATCCCGCGATGGCCAGCGAGATCAGGGTGTACGTGCCGAAGAGCCGCCACTGGTCCGCAGAGCTGCCGACACCGTAGAACCAGGAGAACAGGAGCACGATCCCCGCCGACACCGCGGCATAGGCGATCAGCGCCGCCACGTGGCCGAACCCGCGTCGTAGCGACTGCGGCACTCGCGGCATCAGCCGCCCGAGGCCCAGTGATGCGATACTTCCACCGAGCGAGATCACCTGCAGGATATAGCCGATCGACGCACCGTTGATGTCGTCTTCGGAGAGTTTGACGACGTCGACCGCCAGCGTTTGCGGGAGATTGTTGCTCACATTGGCTTCTGAGGCAACGGTTTTCAATGCAGTTGCGGGTAACGCGCCGCCGGCACTCGCCACCACCGGAACGATGCCCTGCTGCGTCACCTCGAGGCCGCCGTCGACCTCCCGATCGACGATCGCCGCCCGCAACGAGTCCATGGAGGCATAGGTTCGAGCATCGAACTTGCCGTCGGCTTCGACTGCGGCAGTGAGCTTTTGCACCTGCTGCTCCGGGCCGACGATCCCGATGGGTGCGTTTCGCGGCGACGGAGAATGTCCGACGCCGAGATAGAAGGCACCCAGCCCGAGCTGGGTGAGCGCACCGAGGACAACGACGGCGAGCAGCAAGCGCCGGTACTTTGCGCCGAATGACAACGGCTCGGCTTCAGTTTGGAGCATGGTCAACTACCTCAAGGTTTCGTGGACTGGATTCTCGCGAAGAACGGGAAATGAACGAGAAGTACTGGGGAAGATCTGATTACGCGCGGAACCCGTCGACGGCGATGCTCACCTGGGTGCGCACGTCGTCGAACGGATCGCGATCCGAATGCGCACCTGTCGACGCACGGGCGATTGCCAGTGCGGCGACAGCGAAGATCATGTTGGCCGTGAGCGTTGCCCTGTCTGACACCGCGTCGTCACCGGAATCGGCAACGAGTCTCTGTGCGATCCGGTCCTGCAGTTCGGCGACCAACGCGAGTCCCGCTGCGCGGTAACGATCACCGGAGCCACCGAAGAGCAGCTCCCGGTGATAGGCGTTGCCGTTCTCGGGGTTGGCGCGTGCGTATGCGAGCAGTGGACGAACCATCTCGTAGATCGCCTCGGCTGTATCCGTTGTCGACGCCGCCGAGGCCGCGCCGACGTCGAGTGCCCGACGCAACTCTTCGTTGAGCACCATTAGGAGCAGTTCACCCTTGGTCGACGCGTAGCGAAAGACCGTGCCCGCCGCGACGTCGGCGCGGTCGGACACCTGGCCCGTCGACACCGACTCGAAGCCGCGTTCGGCAAACAGGTCGGCTGCCGCGCGGAAGATGCGGTCCTGCTTGTCGCGCATATTGCGGGCGCGCCTACCGTCGGCGGTCGCTGCGTCGGGTGTCATGTCACCTCCAATAATGAGTGGACTCAGGAATGAGTCTACTCATTGCTACGCGCATGACAACGGCGTTAGGCTCGATTTCATGTCACCTCGCACCCTTGTCCGAATCGTCCTCGGCGCATTTATGACCTTTGCCGGAATCTCCCACCTGACCTTCGCGCGCGACGAGTTCCAGGCCCAGGTTCCCGATTGGTTTCCCATCAACACCGACGTCACCGTCCTCGCATCCGGCGTCGCTGAAATCGGCCTCGGAGCGTCGTTTCTGGCGCTGCCCAAGCACAAGCGTGTGATCGGCATCCTGCTCGCGCTGTTCTACGTCGCCATCTTCCCCGGCAACATCGCGCAGTACGTCGAGCACAAAGACGCGTTCGGACTCGACACCGACCGCAAGCGGCTCATCCGGCTGTTCTTCCAGCCGGCACTGATCGCAGCAGCGCTCTACGGGGGCGGCGTCGGTGCGAGTGGCAAGGGCGCAAGCAAGTCATGACCGACTGCGTCTTCTGCGGCATCGTCTCAGGCGACGTACCCAGTGTGAAGGTCGCCGAAACGGCGTCGACCTACGCATTCATGGACATCAACCCCGCCAACGACGGCCATCTGCTGGTGATCCCCAAGCAGCACAGCACCGACCTGCTCGACATCGGCGCCGACGATCTGAGCGCAGTCACGCTCGAGGCTCAGCGGATCGCGCAAGCGATGGTCGACGACGCAGGCGCCGATGGCGTGAACCTACTCAACTGCTGCAAAGCTCCCGCGTGGCAGACGGTGTTCCATTTCCACCTCCACGTGATCCCGCGCTATGCGGACCGCAGCGTCGACCGCCTGTCGCTGCCGTGGCAACCGGGTGTCGCGGGTGATCGGGTCGTCATGTCGGAGTACGCCGAGACGTTGGCAACAGCGCTGCGCTGAGCGGAAACGAACTCCGGGGCGAGACTCGCGAGTTCAGACAGAACCCGACATGACCCGCTCGGCGAGCGGGACGAGCGTCTCGACGAGAATCGTGCGGGCCTGCTTGCGGGAGAGCGTCTTTCGATCGACCCATTCACGGGCGGTAGCCTTCATCATGCCGCCCCAGCTCCGGAACACGGCGAGCGCCACCTGGTGCTCGCTGCCCGACCCGTCGAAACCGATAGCGTCGAGCACGCGTTGGGCCGCGCGATCGTCGGCCTCGTTGAGGATCGCCGCGATCTGCGGGTCGTCGCCGATCCCCTCCACGCCGACGGCAAGCCACGTCTTTCCGTGGGTGTCGAGGACGGTCATCAGCCAGTCGACCGAGGCCTCGACCCGCTCGCGCAGGGTGCCGCCCGGCAGATTCACCGTGTCGATCTCGGGCACGATCATCATGGCACGCACGACTTCGACGTAGAGGTCGCGCTTGGTGCCGAAATAGTGGTTCAGCAGCCCGCGCGCCACTCCGGCCTCACGGGCGAGCTCGGCCATCTGCACCGTCGCGTAGGGCTGCTCACCGAACATCCGGATGGCGACAGCCAAAATTTCATTGCGCCTGGCGTCGGGGCCGAGTCTGCGCCAACGCGGTTCATCTGCGGTGGTCACAGTGTGTGATGTTGTCACACAAGCTCGCTGCCGTCTGCCGCACGGGCGCGCAGAGCCTCACTGACGACGAATCTGTCGCCGTAGCGCGCACGGAGCTCGTCTGCGCGCGCAACGAATCCGCCCATCCCGCCCGGATACTGATTGATGTACTGCAGCGCACCGCCGGTCCACGCGGGATAGCCGATACCCATGATCGAGCCGACGTTGGCCTCGGCCACCGACCCGATGGTGCCCTCGTCGTAGCAGGCGAACGCCTCGAGGGCCGCGGCGACGAGCATCCGTTCTTTCGCGTCGTCGAACGGGATCTCGACGTCGGACCTCGTGTAGAGCTCCGCGAGGTGTGGCCACAGTCCCAGTCGCTTTCCACCGGGACCGTCGTAGTCGTAGAACCCGCGACCCTCCAGGCGACCCGGGCGATCGAACTCCTCGAGCATCCTGTCCACCAACGGATACGACGCACTGGGTACGAATTCGACGCCCCGCGCAGCGGCGTCGGCGATGAATCCCGCACGGATCTTCGCGATGGTCTTCATGTTGATCTCGTCGAACAAAGTCAACGCGCCGGCCGGGAAACCTGCCTGCAGCGCAGCTTGTTCGGCGCTGGCGGGATGCATGCCCTCGGCCACGAGCGAGAGCGCCTCGTCGACGAACTTCGCGATTACCCGATTGGCGTAGAAGCCGTACGTGTCCTGCACGACGATGGGCGTCTTGCGGATCTGCTTCGCGAAATCCAGTGCACGAGCCAGTGATTCGTCTGAGGTCTGCTGTCCGACGACGATCTCGACGAGCGGCATCTTGTCGACCGGTGAGAAGAAGTGCAGACCGATCACGTCGGAGGGCCGGGTCACCGCACCCGCCATCTCGGCGATCGGCAGTGCCGAGGTGTTCGACGCGAGTAGGGCATCGTCGGCGACGTAGCCTTCGACCTCGGCGAGAACCTTCTTCTTGAGTTCGACGTCTTCGAACACGGCCTCGACGACGAGGTCGGCACCCTTGACGTCGGAGATGTTGTCGGTGGCCAGGATTCGGTCGAGGACTCGATCGCGACCCTCCTCGTCGAGGCGGCCCTTGGCGACCTTGGCGTCGAGGATTCGTCGGGAGTAGTCCTTGCCGCGTTGCGTGCCTTCGACCGTGACGTCACGCAGCACGACGTCGACTCCTGCCTGCGCGGTGACGTACGCGATCGCCGCGCCCATCATGCCCGCGCCGAGGACGGCGACCTTGGTGGCCTTGCGTACCGGAACGTCGGCGGGGCGGGCGGTTCCCTTGTTGACCTTGCCCAGGTCGAAGAAGAGCGCCTTGATCATGTTCGCCGAGATCTGGCCACAGATCAGTCGCGCGCAGTAGCGCGTCTCGATGGTGAAGGCGGTGTCGATGTCGACCGACGCGCCCTCGACTGCGGTGGCCAGCACCGAGATCGGGGCGTTCATCGGCGAGCCCTTGAGTTGCTTGCGCAGTGTCGCGGGGAATGCGGGTAGGTTGGCCGCAAGTGCGGGCGACGACGGCGTGCCACCCGGAATGCGAAATCCCTTGCGGTCCCACGGTTGTGTGGCGTCGGGGTTGGCTTTGATCCAGGTGCGTGCGGCGTCGAACATTCTTTCTCGGGTCGAGACGACCTCGTCGATCACGCCGACCTGTAATGCCTTGCGCGGCGTCATCCGCTGTCCCTGGCCCACCACGTTGAGCATCGCGTCGACCACCCCGAGCATGCGCACGACGCGCGTCACACCACCGGCGCCGGGCAGCACCCCGAACGTGACCTCGGGAAGGCCGAGCAGACTTCCTCTGGCGTCCAATGCAATTCGACGATGCGCCGCCAACGCGACCTCGAATCCGCCTCCGAGTGCTGTGCCGTTGATCGCCGCGACGACGGGTCTGCCGAGGGTTTCGAGTCGGCGGAACGTCTCCTTGTAATGGTCGAGCCCTGCCGAGATGGCTTCGATGTCATCGGGGCCCGCGGTCATCAGCAGGTTGAGGTCGCCACCCGCGAAGAACGTGTCCTTGCCCGACGTGATGATCACGCCGGTGATCGAGTCCTTCTCATGCTCAAGGCGTTCGACGACGCTGCGCAGAGCTGCAGACATATCGTCGGTCATCGTGTTGGTCGACTGGGTCTTGTCGTCGATGGTGACCGTGACGATGCCGTCCGCGTCGACGTCCCAGCCGATGATGCCGGACATGTGAGTGGTGAAGTCGGTCAAGGGTTTCGCCTTCGTGAGTGTGTGAATCAGATCGCCCGCAGAACTAGAGGCTGCAGAATCAGAGACTGCGCGCGATGAGGTCTTTCATGACCTCGTTGGCGCCCGCGTAGATCTTCGCGATGCGCCCGTCGACGAAGAGCCGCGCGATGGGGTACTCCTCCATGTAGCCGTAGCCGCCGTGCAACTGCAGGCAACGGTCGACGACCTGCGTCTGCTGCTCCGAACACCACAGCTTGATCATCGCGGCGCCCTTGACGTCGAGTTCGCCACGCACGTGCTTGTCGATGGCATCGTTTACGAAAGCCCGCATCACCTCGACGGTGGTAGCGATGTCGGCAAGCTCGAACCGCGTATTCTGCAGTGCGAAAAGCGGTTTGCCGAAGGCGTGGCGCTCACGCACGTACTCGAGCGTCAGCTCGTACGCTGCTTCGACGACGCCGAGCGCAGCGACGCCGACGATCAGTCGCTCCTGCGGGAGTTGCTGCATCAGTTGGACGAAGCCGGTGCCCTCCGTGCCGCCGAGCAGATGCGTCGCCGGTACGCGGAGCCCGTCGAAGAAGAGCTCTGTGGTGTCCTGGCCCTTCTGGCCGATCTTCTTGAGCTTGCGTCCGCGCTCGAAACCCGGCGGGTTGTCGCCTACTTCGGCGACGAGCAGTGAGACGCCCTTGGCCCCGAGCTCCGGGTCGGTCTTGGCCGCGACGATCAGTAGGTCGCACGTTGCGCCGTTGGAGATGAAAGTCTTTGCGCCCGTGATGACGTACTCGTCGCCGTCGCGCACCGCGCGGGTGCTGATGGCCTGCAGATCCGACCCGGTGCCCGGCTCGGTCATGGCGATGGCGCCGATCCACTCACCCGAGACGAGCTTGGGAATCCACCGCTTCTTCTGTTCCTCGTTCGCGTACGAGAGCAGGTAGTGGGGAACGATCCCGGAGTGCACACCGAGTTGCATGGAAAGGTCGGCGCCGCGGGCCTGCTCGCGGAAGAGTACGGCCTCGTGCGCGAATGTCGCTCCGCCACCGCCGTATTCCTCGGGGATCGACATACCGAGCAGACCGAGTTCGCCCGCACGACGGTAGAGCGCACGGTCGGGTTGACCGGCCGCCGCGAACTCCTCGTGGCGCGGCGCAACCTCTTTGGTGAAGAACTCGCGGGCGAGCGCAGTGAGGTCGGCGAGTTCGGTTGTCAGATCGTTTGTCATCGTGGTCTGCCTTCGTGGTGCTGGTCGGGAGCGCGTTCAGCGCTGATAGAGCGCGTCGATCTCGTCGGCATACTTTTTGGCGATCGGCGAACGCTTGAGCTTCATCGTCGGCGTGAGTTCGTCGCCACCCGGGGCCCAGTACGTCGGCAACACCTGCCACGCGCGGATGTGTTCGACGCGACTGAGCCGCGAGTTGGCCTGTGCTACTGCGTCTTCGATGGCGCCCTGGATCGTCGGGTGCAGTGCGAGCACTTCTGGTCGGACGTCGACGATGCTGGCCTTCTGACCGAAAGCTGCCACCGCATCGGGGTCGAGGGTGATCAGCGCCGACACGTAGGGGCGGTTGTCGCCGATGGCGACGACGCTGCCGATCAGTGGACTGGCCGCGGTGAGCGCGCCCTCGATATTCGACGGTGACATGTTCTTTCCGCCGGAGTTGATGATCAACTCCTTCTTGCGGTCGACGATCGTCAGGAAGCCGTCGGCGTCGAGCGTCCCGATGTCACCGGTGTGCACCCAGCCGTCGGCGTCGAGTGTCTGGCCGGTGCGCTCTGGATCGTTGCGGTAGCCGCGCATCACACCTCCGCCGCGCACCATCACCTCACCGTCGGACGCGAGCGTCACCTCCGTGCCCGGAATTGCCGTACCGACGCTCCCGTACCGCGGTCGGGCGACCGGGTTGACCGTGGTGACCGCGGACGTCTCCGACATGCCCCACGCCTCCATCACCGGAATGCCCAGTGCGAGCATGAATTCGAGCGCCGCGACGTCGACCGGTGCGGCGCCGGAGACGGCGGCGACGAGCGAATCCATCCCGAGCTTTGCACGTAGCTTCGACAGCACCAGCTTGTCGGCGATCGCTGCGGCGACGGTGTCGCGCAGGCCCAGTCGCCGTCCGCCGACCGTCGCCGCAGCCTTCTTCTTGCCTGCAGCGAGAGCCCACGTGGCCAGTGCGCCTTTGATTCCCGGCTCGGCGTCGAGCGTCGTCTCGATGCTGCCCTTGATCTTGTACCAGAGCATCGGAACGGCGACGAAGAACGTCGGGCGGACCTGACCAAGCGTCCCGACGAGTTGTTTGGTGTCGGGGAGGTCGGTGACCGTGATGCCGAAGTACATGGGTGCGTACTGGCAGATCCACCGGTTGATGAGGTGTGCGTCGGGCAGGTACGAGATGACGCGGCCGTCGGAGAGGTCGCCGACCACGTCGGTGATCACCTCGAGTTGGTAGAGCAGGTTGGCGTGCGTGAGCTCTACGCCCTTTGGGTTGCCGGTGGTGCCGCTCGTGTAGATCAGCGTGAGCACGTCCGAGCGTTCGACCTGCTCATACGTGGCGTCGAAATCGAAGTCAGCTGGTGCGGGCGCGGCGATGAGTTCGGCGAGTGTCGTGACGCCCGCGGTTCCGTCCGGCGCGTCGACGACCACGACGGCGGCGGAGCCGTCACCCGCCTCGACGATCCTCTCGAGGAACTGTGCCTCGGTGATGACGACCGACGGCTCCGCGTTGTGGAAGAGGTAGGCGATCTGCGGGGCGGCGTTGGTGTTGTAGACCGAGAAGGTCACAGCGCCGAGGTGCATCGCCGCGGCGTCGACAATGTGGAACTCGGGTCGGTTGGTGAGCATGATGCCGACGGTGTCGCCGCGTGTGACCCCGAGTGCGGCGAGGCCTGCAGCCACCTCGCGCACCCGTTGCCCGTACTGCGCCCAGGTCAATGACGTCGTGCCGTCAGCGGTGCGGATGGCCACCCGATCCGCATGGTCGACCACACGCCGCTGGAAGTGCGTGCACAAGGTGTCTGGTTTCGGGGTACCGGTCATCGTCGTCCTCACTCTATTGGCGTCGCGCCAACAATCATCGAGGCTCGTTGGCGGGATGTCAATAACTCGGTCGACGCTGCGGTGGCCCCACCTCTCGTCGCGGTGTAGACCGATCTCATGGAGACCTCACGGGCCGGATCGCCACTCGACTACGACACCGTCGTTGTCGGGGCGGGAATCGCGGGCTTGACCGCCGCCCGACTACTCGCCCGCGCCGGCCAGCGGGTCACTGTTCTCGAAGCGCGTGACCGGATCGGCGGACGCGTGCACAGCGACCGATCGGGTGGCACGGTGACCGATCGTGGCGCCTCGTGGATTCACGGGATCAACGACGCCCCGCTGCACACCGTCACCGAGGCCTTCGGCATGCGCACCGTCGAATTCACGGTTGGTAGTTACCAACCCGACAGTCGGCCGATCGCCTACTACGACCCTGACGGCAGACGACTCGACGACGACGCCGTTGCCGCCTTCGCTGCCGACGTGCATGCCTTCGACGACGCGCTGTCGAAGTTCGTCGCAACGATCGGCGCCGGGGTGTCATACGGCGAGGCGACGGAAACGACGCTCACCGCGCTCGATTGGGATGACGCACGAGCACAACGTGTTCGAGAGTTCGCTCGCCATCGCACCGAAGAACAGTACGGCGTGTGGATCGACGAGCTCGATGCCCACGGACTCGACGACGACGAGACGGATGGCGACGAAGTCGTGTTTCCCGACGGCTACGACCAGCTGGCCACCCACCTGGCAGACGGGCTCTCGGTGACACTCAATCGTTCTGTCGCCCACATCCATTGGGATGAGAACGGCGTCACCGTGATCGATGCCGCGGGCGATGAGACGTCGGCCGCACGGGTCGTCGTGACCGTATCGGTCGGAGTTCTCAAATCCGACGCCCTGACCTTTGACCCGCCGCTACCGGAACCCGTTGCCGGAGCGCTGGATCGGCTGGAGATGAATGCGTTCGAGAAGGTGTTCCTGCGATTCGAATCGAAGTTCTGGGATGACGGGGTCTACGCAATTCGTCGACAGGGACCGGCCGCCCAGTGGTGGCACTCCTGGTACGACCTCTCTGCACTTCACGGCGAGCCGACGCTACTCACCTTCGCCGCCGGCCCCTGCGCTCGCGCGGTTCGCGAGTGGAGCGACGAGGACATCGCGGCATCGGTCCTCGAATCGCTGCGCGAAATCTACGGCGACGCTGTCCCCGAGCCGACTCGCATCGACGTAACCCGTTGGCAGGATGACCCTTTCGCGCATGGTTCCTACGCATACATGACCGTCGGCTCGACGACAGCCGACCACGACGTGCTGGCGACACCGCTGGGCGGGGGCGTCGTGCATCTGGCGGGCGAGGCCACGTGGACCGACGACCCGGCAACGGTCACCGCTGCGCTCGAGTCGGGACGCAGAGCGGCGTCGAACATTCTCGGGCGCGACGTGCAGGTCGCCGAACTGTGGTCGCGCTGAATAACTTTCAGTGATCTGACGGCAGCTCGACGCTGATGGTCACGCGCACCTCGTCGTCGACCTTGAGCGCCCCCATCATCATCGAGTACGGCTTCAGCCCGAAGTCGCGGTGGGAAACTGTGGTTTCGATTGTGGCGGTGCGCTTCCCGTCCGCATCGGCAACCTCGACGTCGAGGGGATGCTGACGTTGCTTGCCGTTGATCGAGAGCGTCCCGTCTATGCGATAGCCGGCCTCGATGGTCGTGATCGACGCGGCGTCGTAGGTGATCGTCGGCGACTTCGACGCGTTGAGCGACTTGAGCGCATTGCTTCTGGCAAGCGACTTTTCCGGCCCGGTCAGCGGCGTGACCCCGCCCTCACCGGAGACGACGGTCAGCGAGTCGACGTCGATCGAGGCGGACACGTCGGACGGCACGCCGTCGCTGAGGGTGACCGTCGCCGACCACTGCTGCATCTCGATGGTCAAGCGGTGGCCTGTTCGCGATGCCGGGCCGGTCACACCGGTGTGAAGGGTCAGCGTCCCGTTGGCCGGGCCGAATTGCCATGACTCCTGCGCCATTGCGCCTCCTCGAGTGTCGACGACCACCCTAGGCGCTTCTGCTGTGTCAAGGTTGTCGATGTGACTGCATCGGAAAGCCAGGGAGTCGTGCTCGGGACAGCATTCGGATTCGACGCGTGGCTCGTGACGACGCCGCACGCCACCGCGGCGATCTCGATCTTCGGTGGGCAGGTGCTCTCCTACCGGCCGACCGGAGCCGACGACGTGCTGTGGGTATCGCCGCTGGCCGCGACGCCGCCGACGCCCATCCGTGGTGGCATTCCCGTCTGCTGGCCGTACTTCGGGAAGGAGAACCAGACCGGTGACGTGCCCTCGCACGGTTACGCGCGCACCGCGACGTGGCAGGTCGTGGACACCGAGGTTCTTGCTGACGACGTGACGCAGGTGCGGTTGGCACCGCAGGGACTCGAGCAGCTCACGCTGCGCCTGGAGCTGATCGTGCGCGTCGGCACGACGCTGGAAATCGGTGTGCGCACCACGAACCTCGCCGACGAGCTCGCGGTGCTCACCGAGGCGCTGCACAACTACCTGCGTGTCTCGGATGCCACCGACGTCCACGTGGAGGGACTCTCGGGTAAGTCGTACGAGGACAAGTTCGACGACCTGAAGGTCAAGACCCAGGAGGGCGACTGGCGACTGCCTGACGACGTGCCGCGCAGCGATCGGCTCTACCCCGATGCGGGTGAAACCTACCGGCTGGTCGACCCTGGTCTTGGCCGGACCATCCGCGTGACCGGCGATCGCGCGCGCACCGCCGTCGTGTGGAACCCGGGGCCCGACGTCGCCTCCGGGATGGCCGACGTCGGGCCGCACTGGCGCGAGTTCGTGTGCGTCGAGACGGCCAACGCCGGTCCGGATCTCCTCACCGTCGCTGCGGGCGCGACCGTCGAGATGTGGCAGACGATCGCTCTGGAGTGAGGCTCAGGCTTTACGGAACGACGACCGCTCGTCCGCGCAGGTCGTTGGCCGCGAGCTTGCGGTACGCAGCGACGCCGTCGTCGAGGCTGAACCGCTCCACCGCGACGTCGAGGACGCCGTCGCGCGCGAGGTCGAGGACCTCGATCAGCTCCGCACGGGCGCCCCAGTAGGGCGTGCGGACCGACACCTCGTAGGGCTGTGACCAGAAGCCAACGGTCGCCGCAGCCTTGCCGTCGCCGAGTCCCACGATCGTGACGTCGCCCATCGTGCCGACGACACCCATCGCCGTGTTGATCGTCGGCTGATATCCGACGAAGTCGAAAACGGCTGTCGCGCCGTCTTTTCCGGTGATCTTGCGGACGTTCTCGACGGCGTCGGCGTCGCTGAGCACTGTCTCGTGCGCACCGACCTGCTTGGCGAAATCGAGCTTCTCCTGCGTGACGTCGAGTGCGATGACCCGCGCCGGGGTGAGGTGCCGCAGCATCTGGATAGCGACGTGCCCCAGGCCGCCCGAGCCGATCACGACGGCGGTTGTGCCGCCGAGAAGCTTGCTCAATGACGGCTTGATCGCGTGGTAGGGCGTAAGGCCGGCGTCGGTGAGCGGAACCGTGGTGACGGGATCGAGGTCACCGATGGGGACGAGGTGCCGCGGGTCGTCGACGACGACGTACTCGGCCATCGCGCCGTCGTGTCCGAGTCCGGGCGGCGTGATCTGCAGGTCGGCGGCCCGCGAGCAGTAGTTCTCGAGGCCCTGCGAACAGAAGTGGCAGACTCCGCATCCCCACGGGCCGTAGATGGCGACCGCCGTGCCCTCGCTGACCGTCGAAACACCCTGTCCCAGTTCGGCGATCACGCCGACGCCCTCGTGGCCGAGCGTCATCGGGAGCGGATACGGGAATGCGCCTTCCGGCGCGTTCAACACGAAGTCGTCGGAGTGGCACGCGCCCGCCGCGGTGACCTTGACGAGCACCTGCCCCGGACCCGGCGTGGGCTTCGGAACGTCGCGGAGCTCGGGTTCGGCTCCGGCTTTGACCATCTGGACGGCCTTCATCGGTGAACTGCCTTTCGGATCGGCGTACTCCCCTCCCTGATCTCAGGTTTACTCTCCCATCAAGAACTGTGCTTATGAGGGGTGCCGACCCGGCTCGTGGGGTCCGCAGCGGGTGCGAGCACTCCCAGCGGACTCGCTGCCAGCCGAGCCCGATCGCGGGCAGTCGAGCTCATCGACCACCGACTGCGCAACCACGTTGTCACTGCCACGGCCGTGGCTCCGCACGATGCTCGGCGTGGCCACACCACGACGTCACCGCATTGGCGATGTAGTCGCATGATGCCCTGTTCGAGAACAACTTCGACGTGATCGACGGCGCAGGGAGTCCGCCGTTCATCGTCAGGTGATACCAGCTGTCGGCACACACCTGGCCGAACCAGTGCTTGAAGATGACCGGTTCCGTCGGCTCGATTCCCGGGGTGCAGACGACCAGGACGCGGTCGACGTCGGTGTCGAGCACGAGGTCGGTCAGTGAGGAGACCACGACGTTGCGCAGCGCTCGCGTTGGGCGTGCCAGCGTGTCCAGTCCGAAGCGCGATGTCGATCTCTTGATCGAACCCCCGTCGACGAGGATCAGTCCGATCCGTGCTTCGGGCGACGGCTCGGCGTCGACGCGCACTCCCATGTCGCCCAGCGCCGCGGCGATATCGGGATTGATCGGCCCGAACGTGCGGACGGCGACATGGTGACGCGAGACCCGCGCGGCACGTTCCATCGCGATGGTCATGAGATCTCCTCCTGGTCTGCGGTACAGCGTGATGTGGGATGAGTTTCGGATCGCCCGGGTCATCGGCGTACCATTCGCGGGAGTCGACGGCGCCGCTGCGGAATGGAGTCGTAGACGCGCTGCCAGATGAGCTCGTGCTCAACAGGATCGATCACGCCTCGCTCCAATCGACGGTCAGCGGAACGTAGTTCGGCGAGGGTATCGGCGATCGACTTGGGAGTCGGCATCCCTGCGGGGAGGTCGTATCCGGGAATGGTGGTGAGGTCGACGGTGCGTACGGCACCCGGCAGAGTTCCTGCGGTACGTCGCGCGGCCACACCCGAAACGACGAGCACGGCGGTGGCCGTCGCGAGAACCGTCGTACCCGACGCGCCGATGGAACTGAGACCGACGGCCACGGCCAGCCACGCGACGAGGCCCCAGACCGGCCACCCGCGCCACAGGCGCAGACGTCGACGCTGCATCGAGCTGATCCCGGGCGGGAAGACAACCAGGCGGTAGCGGCACACGCCGTAACGGCCCGCGCCTGCACTGAACGATCCCCACACCGCAGGCCCCTCGGCGAGCCGGTCGATGATCGCGGAACCCGTTGTTTCCGTGCCCAATCGCCCCGTACCCAATCCTTCGGAGCCGTGTGAACTCATCGTCGTCATTCCGATAGTGCTACGCCGCGCGCTCGACGTCGGGAAGAGTCTTGACGGGTCTTTGACGAGACTTTGACGCGGCGTCGAACAGCCTTGACGAGTTGCTGACAGTCGGGGTGCTTGCAGTCGAATTGCAGGCGGCGCGCATGAGACCGCCCCGGAGTCGAGTGACGCCGGGGCGGTCGGGGGGATTGTTGACGGGTGGGTTGCTGACGGGTGGAGTGCGGATTATCCGGCGACCCGGTTGAAGGGGTCGTGTTCGGCGATGAGCTTGTCGACGCGGGCTTCGTCGATGCGGGCACGGACCGTTGTGAGTTCTTGGCGGTCACGGACGACCTTGGCGAGCGTGAAGGTGCTGGAGGTGAGGAACAACAGCGTGATGGCGAGGAATCCGCGCTGCCAGGGGTCGATCGGGAGGTAGAGGATGCCGACACACGCGGTGGCGAGGCTGACGGCGAAGGCGATGGCTGCTTGGAGGAAGAAGGCTGCGGTGGTTGCGGTCTGGGGAACTTCGTTGGAGGAAGACATGCGTCAACGGTGTCAGCGGCGGCAGGCGCGGCGGATGCGTAGGACTACGCGGTTCCCCTGAGTGTTCTGGGCGACTGAGTTTTCCGGGCGGTCAGGAGCCGGCCGCGTCGAGTGCGGCGCGGATCGTCCGCACCACCCCGTTGTCGGTGTTCGACGGCGCGACGTACCGCGCGGCGTCGAGGATACTTCGGTGCGCGTTGGCAACCGCGTACGACCAGTCGGCGGTGCCGAGCATCCCGAGGTCGTTGAGGTAGTCCCCGAAGACCATCGTCTGCGCCGGGCTGATTCCGAGCCGACGCTGCACCGCCCGAACGGCTTGCGACTTGTCGACGCCGCTCGTCATCACATCGAGCCAATGTTGCCCGGACACAACGACTTCGGCGTCGATCGGCAGTGCTGAAATCGCCGGGGCGGTGGTGTCCTCGATTCCGTCGAAGTCGTAGACCGCCACCTTGACCAGTTCGGCGTCGATGGCGGCGAGGTCGTCGACGATTCTGTTCGCGTAATAGTAGGGGCGGATCTGTTCGAGGAACCGCTCATCGGAACGCTCGACGTACGCGACCTCCGGGCTGCACAGCACGACGCCGATGTCGGCGCCGTCGGACTGCAGCGACCGTGCGCGGGCGAGGACCGCGGCGGCGCTGCTCGCGGCGAGCGGTTGTGTCCGCAGGATCTCGTTCTGTCGCGCCACCACCGCACCGTTCTCGGCGATCACGACGAGCCCGGGCACTGCTTCACCGAACTGGTGCAGCAGGGTCGCTGCCTGGCGTCCGCTCGCGGGACTGAACACGATGTCGCGGCTGGTCAGCTCGTCGAGCAGCGGCCAGAGGTCGTCGGGGATGTGCTTGGCGTCGTCGAGCAGAGTGCCGTCGAGGTCGGTGACGACGAGGCGCAGGTCAGCGGGTACGGGCGGAATCGTGGTGGACATCGTGGTCCATTGTGGCAGTTCGGTGTCGCAGTCAGGTTTCGCAGTCAGGTGTCGCAAACCCGGCCGGAACATTCTCCGGGTCCGGCCGCATCCAATCGGTACTTGCTTACGAGAAGCCACCCGAGAGGACCCCAGACGTGAAGACCACCCCGCCCCACACAACAGCCATCCGACGCACCATTCTTGCCCTGCTCGCAGGTATCGCGGCACTCCTCGCCACCGCCGGGGTCGCGGCAACCGCCCACGCCGATACCGGTGGGCGTTACCCGTCAGCGCCGATGCGCGGCGTCGACGGCGGTGCGGGCCCGGTCAAGGGCAGCAACTTCAGCCCGTCGGATCGTCCGTACGTCATCTCCAACGACTTCGCAGGCATCGAGTACACCTTCGGCATTCCCGGCGACTGGTCGTGCGGCGCAGGATCGTCAGTTGTCTCGGCCAACGGCGAAGCAACATGTTTCGAGGAGGGCACCACGAAGACGACCGCGGCCGGAGGCTTGGTCGCCTACCAGAAGTGCGCGGAGTCGCGGTGCACCACAACCGACGTCAAGCGCGCCACCTCGCAGCTGCGTGTCGACCGTGAAGCGTGGCGAGCTGTCGACGAAACCACCTGGTACGCAGAGCAATCCGGCACCCTCAACGGCGTTCGCAAGGTCCGCGTCGCAGTTGCCCACGTGTTCCACACCGCAGACGGCGAGCACGGCGTCGCCTTCGCCCAGTTCGACGGTCCGCCGTCCAAGCGCGGCGAACTCCTCAAGATCATCAACAGCATTCGCGCCAACACTCCGCGATAGCACCGCCGACGCCGAGCCCCGGCCTCCCCTGCGGGAGGTCGGGGCTGGGCCATGACATACGCGCGTACCGCAAGTCACATGCGCGCGTACCGCCCAGCTACATGCGCGCGTACCGCGCCATGACGAAGCAGTAGATGCCATACGCCGCAAGGCCTATCGCCGCCAGCACGAGGAAGAACTGCCCGGCAGGCCATCCCGCAACGGTTTTCACCGCACCATCGACGCCAGTGGCTTTCGACGGGTCGGCCGTGATCGCCGCGACGATCACCAGAACTCCCGCTCCGACAAGGACAAGGCCTTTCGCCGTATAACCCACGATGCCAGTGGCATTCACGACAGGATTGCTGTCGATGGTCAGATCGTCGAAGAACGACCTCGTGACGCCCTTGTAGATGTGGTAGGCGCCAACAGCAATGATGACGATGCCTGCTACGACGAGCACGAACTTCCCGAAGCCCGAGCCCATCAATTTCGCGCTCATGCCGGCGTTCTGCTGGCCACTCGACTGCCCGTGCCCCATCGCGAATTGTGCTGCCGTCCAGGCGAATGCGAAATAGACGACAGCGAGCGCACCCGCCTTGGCGCGATCGAGCCAGCCGTCATCGTCGTCGGCCTTCGGATTGGCCGGGTGCGGACCGATGATGACTTCGGCGATACGCCACAGAGCCATCGCCACGAAGGCGATCACCGCGAGCCACAAGGCAATTCGACCGCCGGTTGACGACGCAAAGATTCCGAGCGCCCCCGACTGGTCTGCATTGCCCGCATCGCCGAACGCCAGCCTCAGCACGATGTACGCGATCAGCAGGTGCAGCAGACCGCTCACCACATGCCCGCCGCGCGCAAGCGCCTCAAACCAACCTGAATCCGTCGCTTCTTGGACGGCCTGCTTACCCGTATGTGTAGGGATGGTGATCGCCGCCCGTCAGTAGTTCAGTCGATTCGCGAGTCAGCCGACCCGCATCCACGAGGAATCCTAACGTGTCGACCGAGGCGGTTTGCACCGCACGGCAAAACCGGCAAAGTACGCGGCAGACGAAGGGCTCATAGCTCCGACAGCAAACCGACCGTCGAACCCAACTGATCACGAAGAGCGTCGACGACGAGTCCGATCTCGTCTCCGCTGCGCGCGACTCCGAAGAGGTAGTGGTCGGGTCGGACGAGCGCTGCGACGTGACCGGTCTCCGTCATGTGCGGTAGGTATGTTCCGTCGAGATCGACTGCGTCGTCATCGGATTCGACGTCGGCTTCTGTCGCGACGAACCGCACGAACTTCGCGCCGAGCCTGTCGAGAAGCGCGCGCTGGTCGTCGGTGAGGAGTTCGCGCGCATTGATCGTCGAGGCGAGGACGAAACCGATTCCGACGACGTCGTCGAGCAGTCCGGTGGCACCGCGGTAGGTCAGGCGGCCCTGCGGTGAGAGGTTGCCTGCTCCAGGTCCGGGCGTTCCGTCCGGCAGCCGGTACAGCAGGCCGTCGGTCAGCGTCGCCGGTGGTAGCGGCGGCAGGATCTTGTCGGGGTCGCCGCCCTGGCTGAGCATGAAGGTGTCGCGTTCGGCAACCGCGGCCGGGTCGGTGACGCAGATGACCTTGCCCAACTCGATGGAGAGGTCGATCGCGTGACGGACGTGTCGCGAGCGTTCGACGCCGTAGGTGTCGAGAAGCGCGTCGTCGGCGAGTCCGCGCAGGACGAGGTCGAGCTTGAAGCTGAGGTTCGCGGCGTCGCGGATGCCGGAGCACATGCCCTGCCCTGCGAAGGGAGGCATCTGATGGGCCGCATCGCCGGCGAGAAGCATTCGCCCGGAGCGCCATTCGTCTGCCCAGCGCGCCTGGAAGGTGTAGACGGCGTGTCGCTCGAGGGTGGAGTTGCCGCGGTTCAGACCCCACGGCGTGAGCAACTCCCACGCCGTTTCCTCGGTGTTGAGGTCCTCAATGGTCTCGCCGGGCATGCGCATGAACTCCCAACGACGACGACCGGGACCGCCCGATACCGCGGTTGTCGGTCGCGCTGGATCGCAGATCTGGAGATTGATCGGATTCCACTCGCGCTCGTCGTGGGGTAGGACGTCGACGATCAGCCAGTCGAAGAAGAAGCCGAGATCGGTCATCTGCGTCGGCATGTGTGCGCGCACAAAGCTATTGGCACCATCGCAGCCGATCACGTAGGAGGCGGTGAATTTGGCCAGTTTGAGGGTCGGTCCGTGGGCGGTGACAACCACCGAGTCGTCGGATTGCGTCAGCTCGACGGCCTCGTGCCCGCGTCGAATGGTGATGTTCTCCGACGCCTCTGCCGCTGCGACGAGTTCAGCCTCGAGCGACGGCTGGTTGAACATCGAGGCGCGTGGCCATCCCGACTCACCCGTGCCGCTCCAGTCGAAGCACAGCAGGGTGTTGCGGTCGGCGTTCTGCCACTCGTAGGTATCGGCCGCCTCGGAGAACTCGCCGAGGCGGTCCCGGAGTCCTGCGCGTGCAAGTAGGCGCGCGATCTCGTCGTCGTAGTGGACAGCACGAGGCTGTGCGTACGGTGCTGGCCAACGTTCCAGAACGGTTACCTGCCAACCATATTGGGCCAGGTACAGCGCCGTGGTGAGTCCCACCGGACCTGCTCCGACGATGAGGACGTCGCTTGTTCGTCCGACGTGGTTCCGCTCTGAACTGTTGTCTGACATTTCATTTCCTTGCTACTGAAACTGTCGTGGTTTATGTGGGCTTGCTGAGGTGGGCTTGGATCACCAGGTGTGCTGATCGCCGACTCGCTGGTACCAGGCCAGAAGGTCGGGGTTGTCGACGGACTTGGCGTCGATGCTGACCTGCCGTCCGGCGAGCATCGCGGTCACCGGAACCTCGAGCTTCTTTCCGGTGCGGGTGTGTGGGATGCCGGGAGCTTCGATCACCTCGTCGGGAACATGCCGTGGCGACAACCGAACTCGCACCGAGTCGCGGATGGTTGTCACCAACTCGTCGGTCAGGCTTACACCCGGCATCAGTGTGAGGAACATGGGCATCCAGTACGTCGCGTTCGGTCCGTCGACGCCGACGACCATCGCCTCGGCGACGTCGGGGATGGCTTCGACCACCTCGTAGATGTCGGCCGACCCCATACGAATACCGTTGCGGTTCAACGTCGCGTCGCTGCGTCCGTGGATGATGACCGAGCCGCGGTCGGTGACCTCGAGCCAGTCTCCGTGCCGCCACGCGTTTGGGGCGACGCCATCTGCCCACTCGTGGTCAAAGTAGGCGGCTCGATACTTTGCGTCGTCGGGGTCGTTCCAGAAGGAGATCGGCATCGACGGCATGGGCTCGGTGATGACCATCTCGCCGACCTCGCCGATCAGGGGCGTGCGGTCGGGAGCCCACGATTCGAGAGCGCATCCGAGGTAGCGCACCGTCAACTCGCCGGGTACGTACGGCACCGATGGCGTGCCACCGCAGAACGCGCTGCACACGTCGGTACCGCCGGAGGTCGAGCTCACGGGCAGGCCGGCGGCCACGTGCTCGTCGACCCAGGTGAACAGGTCGGGGGCCAGTGGTGATCCCGTGCTGCCGATCGCGCGGAGCGATAAGTCGTGATCACGCCCCGGCTCGAGTCCGGCCTTGCGCGACGCCTGAAGTTGCCCGGGACTGGTACCGAAGAACGTGACCTGGTTGTCGTCGCAGATCTGCCAGAGCCTATCGGCGTTGGGCGCCAACGGATGTCCGGAGAACGTGACGATCGTAGCTCCCATAAGAAGGCCAGCGCCCTGGAAGTTCCACATCATCCACGAGAGTGCGGTGTGCCAGAAGAACACGTCACTCGGACCGATCTCGTTGTGCAGTCCCAGTACTTTGACGTGCTCGACGACGATGCCCCCGTGTCCGTGCACGATCCCCTTGGGCTTTCCCGTTGTGCCCGAACTGAACAGCACCCACAGCGGGTGATCGAACGGCACTTGCACCGGTGCCAGCGCGGGAGTGTCATTGGTGGGTTCGGGTAGCTCCGTGATCACGTGGCTAAACGGAATATCAAGCAACCCAGCCAGTTCGGCAGTGTCGGCGCGCTTATCCACCTGCTTGTCACCGAAGTGGTATCCGTCGCTCGCAAACAGAACCTTGGGCTTCAACTGTGCCAGGCGACTTGCCGCGCCCTCGGGTGCGTAGTCCTGACCGCAGCCCGACCAGATCGCGCCGAGCGATGCGGTGGCCAGAAACGCGATCACCGCGACCGGTTCGTCGGGAAGGTAGGCGGCAACGGTATCGCCGACGCCAACGCCGTTCTCCCGCAGTAGTTCTGCCGTTGCAGAGACCCGCGCCGGAAGCTCCGACCAGGGGATGGCCACCCGATTGCCGTCGTCGGACACTCCGACGATGGCGTCTCCTGGCAACGACGACCACCGCATCACCCGGTCGACATAGTTCAGGTGCACTTCCGGAAACCATTGCGCACCAGGCATCGTGCGGGAAGCCAACACGGGTCCCGTGCGCTCGCCGAGGTCGAAGAAGTCCCACACCGCACCCCAGAACCGGTCTGGCTCGTCGACGGAGAATCGGTGCAGGGCGTCGTAGTCGCCGGGGGCGACACCAACGGTCTTGGCGAACCGGTCGATGGTGAACATGTGCGGATTTCCTTCTCGGATCAGTCTTCTCGGCCGGCGCTTCTTCTTTCGGCTCAGCGCCGTGAACGCAGTGGTAGAGCGCCTACTCGGAGCTGTGGGAGCCGGTCATCAGGGCGGCGAGGTCTTCTGGCATGAGGAACGACGGCGGTGGCGGCGGACCCCAGTTGAACAGGCTTCTGGCGCCCTCCCACACGCCTGGCTTCCAGAGCGCGTCGTCGACGATGCAGTCGATGTCGGAGTAGTACTCGGAGAAGTTCCCTGCCGGGTCTTTCAAATACCAGAAGAAGTTCGACCCGATGTGGTGGCGGCCGAGTCCCCAGACGTGGCGTTCCGGATTGCCTTCGAGCATTGCCATTGCGCCACGGCCGATTTCGTCGATGTCGTCGACCTGCCACGAGGTATGATGCAAGAAGTTCAGCGGCGCCTGCTGGACGAGCACGTTGTGGTGGTCTGTCGAGCATCGCATGAATGCGGCCATCGAGGGCACGGTGTCGCTGATCTTGAAGCCGAGGCCGTCGGTGAAGAACTTCTGGGTGGCTGCCTGATCGGTGGACCCGATGACGACGTGTCCGAGCTTGTGCGGGACCACCTGGCCCTGCCGCTCGATTCCGGGTGCGCGACTGTCGGGTCGGTCGACACGGCCGGGACCGTTGTAGGGCGTCGGGTCGACGATCTTCTGCTCGATGCGCGGCGCGATGGACACGACGGCCCTGAACCCGGCGATGGGCTCGGTTGCGGTGAGTGAGCCGTCGGACCGCTCGGTGTCCAGACTCAGCGCGTCGAGTTGCCGTTGAACGCGGTCGAGGTCGTCGGGATCGTCGACGCCAACACCGATTTCGACGAGTCGACGCTGCGTCGAATGTGTGAGACGGAACTGTTCGCCGCCGTCCGAGGTGGCAAAGGCGTTGTCGCCCAGCGGGGTGAGGCCGAACTCGGTGTAGTACGCCGCGGCGGCGTCGACGTCCGGGACGCCGATCGTAATGGTGGTCAGTCTGTGCAGAGGCATGTGCTTTCCTTTCTCCGCTGGCTACGCGAACGCCGTCGTGTGTCGCTTGCCGGGGACGCATTTCTGGCGCAGCTCCCCGATTCCCTCTATGCGCGTGACGATTTCCTCGCCTACGCGAAGGAACCGTTTCGGGCTGCGTCCACCGCCGACGCCGCTGGGCGTTCCGGTGAAGATCAGGTCGCCGGGCAGGAGCGGCAGAACCGCCGAGAGTCGTTCGATCAGAACGGGAATCGAGAAGATCAGTTCACTCGTTCGACCGTGCTGCATCGTCTCTCCGTCGACGGTGCAACTGATCTCGAGGTCGGCGGGATCGGCGAACTCGTCGAGTGTGACCACGGCCGGGCCGATCGGCGAGAAGCCGGGGAATGACTTGCCGAGGCTGAACTGCGGTGCCGGAGGGACCAATTGGCGGGTCCGTTCGGAAAAGTCTTGTCCGACGGTGAGTCCGGCGACGTGGTCCCACGCGTTCTCCGCAGACACATCGCGTGCGGCGCGACCGATGACGACGACCAGTTCGGCTTCCCAGTCGACGGTGTCGGTGGGCAACTCCAGGTCGCCGACCGGGCCGGCCAGCGAGGTGCGGAACTTGGTGAAGACGGGTGGTTCGGCGGGGAAGTCCAGCCCGGATTCGACGGCGTGGTCTCGATAGTTGAGGCCGATCGCGAAGATCTGCGCGGGCTCGGGCACCGGCGCCCCCAGATCGGCGTCGTCATATGACGTGCCTGCCGGCAGGTCGGCACTTCGAGCCCACGCCACGAACTCGTCCCACTTCGCGTAGACGGCCGTCGGGTCGGCGCCGAACTGTCCTGCGCTGGCCTTCTCGACGTCGACCGCACCCGTATCGGTGAGCAGCGCCAACCGCCCGCCGAGATTGCTGATTCTCATTCGCTTCGTCCTTAGTCAGGTCTCGTGTACTGCAGCCCACGCCATTCTTGGTTTCAAACGTGAGCTGGCTCACTAGCTCGATGCCAGTATGCAGGCATCTCCGTCGGCAAAGCAAGTAAAAAAAGATATTCATGCCGAACATCGGCTGAGTGTCGGTTTGTCGGATACCCTCGGTTCATGACCCTGAGTCCCGAGAAGGCGACGCTCGCCGCGACAGTCCACGACAGACTTCGCGACGAGTTGCTGCGCGGCGACCTGCCGCCGGGATCGAAGGTGCACATCAGTGAGACCGCCACGCGCTATGGCGTGAGTCCGAGCGTGCTGCGCGAGGCGTTGACTCGACTTGCCGAGCGGGGGCTCGTCGTCGCGATGCCGCAGCGCGGGTTCACCGTCGCCGACCTTTCTGTCGATGCACTGCTCGATCTGACTCGTGCGCGCACCCTCATCGAGGCGATGGCGTTGCGGGAATCTATCGCCGACGGCGACCTGAACTGGGAAACCGACGTGCTGGGCGGACATCACCGACTTCAGCGCACGCCGTTGACCGATGCGGACGGAATCATCAACCCGCAGTGGTCAGTTGCCCATCGGCAATTCCATCACGCGTTGCTCGCCGGAGGAACCAGTACACGTCTCACCGCAATAGCCGACGGATTGCGGGACTGCTCGGATCTTTACATCCACTGGTCGAGGGCGCTCGCCCACGACGATCATCGCGACGCCGCCGCCGAGCACCAGCAGATCGCCGATCTGACCCTCGCCCGCGACGCCGACGGCGCCGCCGCCGCGCTCGTCGCACATATCGAGCGCACCACCGAAGCGCTTGTCGGGTACGCGAACTCGGCGTCGAAGCTTGGCGAGGGGTCGGATCGGGAGTGAATAGCTCCAGCCATCAGGGGTGGGCTCCGCACGTATCGGTCAGGCAGCGGCCCGGGGGTAGGGGTGTTTCTCGTAGAACCGAAGGTGGGCGCGCGCCGCGGCGTCCCACGTCAATCCGCGCGCGAGGCGCCGACCCGCGTCGACGTCGGGATGATGTCCGTTGAGCGCGGCGCCAAGGTGCATGGCCAATGACCTCGGATCGGTCGCATAGGTGACGACGTCACCGAAAACCTCACGCAGGATGGGTAGTTCACGCACGGTCACCGGTCGGCCGGCTGCCAAGGCCTCCATCGCTGCGAGACCAAAGCCCTCCTTCACGGACGGAAACGCGAAAGCGTCACATGCCGCGACGAGTGAGGGGAGCACGTGCTCGTCGACGGCCCCGAGGACTATCGGTGTCACGCCGAGCTCGGCTTGGCGGCGGTCGAACTCGGCACGATAGCCGCGATAGTCGAAAAGCGTTTCGCCACCGGCGAATACCAGCGATAGGTCGGGGTGGTCGTGACGGAGCAGCGCGTACGCCTCGAGAAGATCGATACTCCCCTTGCGCGGTTCGATGCCCCCGACCGCCAGGATGTAGCTACCCAATTTCGTTTGCCACTGCTCTCGTGCGACAACGGCCGAGCGGCTGTGCTCGGCGGCCGCTGCGAAGCGTTCATAGTCGACGCCGTTGGGAATGACGGTTGGAGTGAAACCCCATCCGTCGTTGACCTCCTTGGCGACGGCCTGCGACACGCAGATGCGGGCGTAGGGGTTCACCACAGCCTTCTCGTGGCATTCGACGAGCACCGGCGTGGTGAATTGGTCGAGGTGGTGAATCGTGCGGATGCATGTTCCGACCGCGTTCGCGCTGATGCAGTCCTGAGCATGCACAATGTCATAGTCGCTGGGGTCGAACGCATTTCGGATCGCATCGATCGATCGCAGGATGCGATCGGTGACCGTCTCGTCGGGAATGTCGTCGAACGGGACCAGGTGTTGGGTGACTGCGGCGTCGACGCTGCGGAAGAACCCCGAGTCGCCCCCTCGCGCAAGACTCCACACATCGACTTCGACACCTTGCTCGACCAGAGATTCCGCGAGGTTGAGGGTATGCACGACTCCACCGCGCGGTTTGGTCGAGTAGGTCAACAGTGCGATGCGCATTCAGCGAGACTCCGCACTCGACGCGGAATAGATGTCCGGCCGGAGTTCGGACAGATGGTTGAGGACTCTGCGGGCACGAGCGATGTCGGCCTCCACGTCGACCTCGACCTTGGCCAGTCCACCCTTGGATCGCGTGGTCGCCAGGATGTCGCCACCGGGACCGACGACCTTGGCCTGTCCGAGGAATTGCAGCGACCCGGTCACCCCGGTGAGGTTGGAGGACACCATGAATACCTGGTTCTCCGCGGCGCGAGCGCAGTCGTAGAGATCGAACAGCCGAGACTGCCGGTCAGCGGGCAGCCGAGCTGCGCGGTCGGTGACGCTGGCCGGCCACGCCGAGAGAGACGCGATGATCCCGGCGCCGTCGAGCGCGAGCTTTCGGGCCGACTCGGGGAATGTCTTGTCGTAGTCGATCAACATGCCGATGCGTCCGACCGGTGTGGAGAAAGTGGAGAACCTGTCACCAGCCGCATACGCCTTCGATTCACCGGCGGGCTGATGCACTTTGCGATGCCAGCCCAGCACGCCGTCACCGGTCAAGCACGCCGCCGCGTTGTAGTGGACGTCGCCATCGCGCTCGGTGTACCCGATACACACGGTCATGTCGCGGGCGGCCTCGGCGATGGCAGCCAGCTCCGGTCCGTCAGGGTCCAGTGCCGGCGGTAGGTCGTCGAGATCCGGGGATCGCAGATCGCCGATATAGCCGCCGAGTGCAGCGTCGGGAAAGACGAGCAGATCGACTCCGTCACGCGCGGCCGCCTCGATAATGCCGACTGCCTTGGACACACCTCGATCAACGTCGCGGCCGAAGTGGCCCGCGAGCGCGCCGATCGTGACGGTTCCCATGTCAGCGCACTTTACTCACGTCACACGAGGTGCGCCGGTGCACATTCGACGGCTTTCTCATGCTCGACCCAGTCCCGTCACAGCAGAGGCGATCGCTTCGGTGCGACGACCGTCGGGCCATTTCAGCCGGATTCCTGTCGTTTCGGTGAGGCGACCGCAGCCGGCCGCGACGGCAGGCCCGTGCGCCCGAGTGATCGGACTGCGGTCGGCCATCAGCATCGCGTAACCCGGGAAGCAGGTGAGCCAGGCACCCATTGCGGCGTCGGCCGGTCGCGGGATCGCGGCCACGTCGAGTTCGGCCCCGGTGCCCGACGCCTCGGCCAGCATTCCCAACGTTCCGACCAGTCCGGCCATGCTGACGTCCTTGGCGGCGGCGGGTCGCAGCTGAGCCACGGCGGATGCCATCTCACCGAGCTCATGTGCTGTTCGCGAGCTCGTCGAATCCCACTGTTGCCCGAAATAGCTTGGGCGCCAAGAGCCTCCGAGATCGGCGAGCAGCGACACGTGGTCGCCGACCCGTCCACCGCCAGCGGCGACCGGGGATTCTGTGCGACCCATCGCAGTCAGCGAGAGCGCCGCGGGTACACCGACCTGAGTGTGGCCGCCCAGAATCGGGGTTCGCCAGGCGTGTGCCGCTGCCGAGATGCCTCGCACGATCCGATTCAGATGCGCAACGGTTGGCGCGCCGACCGCGTCGAGCATGCCGACAGCATGAGCACCCATGGCCGAAAGGTCGTTGATGTTGACCAGGACCGAGCACCACCCCGCCCATTCGGGGTCACGCTCGACCATCGACGGGACGATCGCGTCGCAGGCGGCAAGTATGTCGCTGTCCGGTACGGGGACTGCGTCGTCGCCACGGAATCCCGCGGGGCCGAGACCGCCTTCCTGCTCAACGAAGGGACGAAGTGATTGGGCGAGAACCGCTTTGGTGGAATCGACCTGGCCTTGGATTCGGCCGATCGGCCACGACTTGTGGCGGTGTGCCCGGCCGTTGATGGTGGGACCGGCACCGTGGTCCTCCCAACCCAGCGAGGCAAACAGCCGGCTGTAGCGGTCCTGGACGGTGGCATCGAAACGCAGAACGTCGCGGCTCTCGACCAAGGCACAGGCGGCCGTGATCAGTGCGGCACCGATGCCGGCCGCGTGTGCGCTGTCCGCGACAACCAGCCGACTCCCCGACCACCAGCCGATGTCGATCGAGGTACACGGCGACACCCGGACACCGCCCAGGACAGCGTTGTCTGCGGAGACTGCGATCAGGATCGTGGTGCGTGGATCGTCGTCGCAGTCATCGTGATCGGAGTGCGTGAACAGCCCCTGCTGCTCGACGAACTCGGAGTGGCGCAATCGTCGATAGTCGCCGATCTCGGAGTTCGTCTCGGCGACCCGGATGAGAAACGGTGGTGCTGAGACTCGGGGAGAGCCGGCAAGAATCGACAATTCTGTTGCGGCTGGGCGTACGGACTGGGTGGGCGTGGTGCGGCCGTCGAGCATCTCATGCCCCTACGCTCTGCAGAATGCTGCAGGCACCGCATGCCGCGCAGCCCGCTCGTTGGTCAGCCCCGGCCATCCCGATCAGTTGCAGGTGCGCAGCGACTTCTCGGCTGACCTGCTCGACGATACGCGGCTCGGGGGCGGTCGCTCCGTCGATGTCGACGGCAAGTGTCCCCTGATGGGGGCGGAACGGGACGATGAAGGGATAGATTCCGGCGTCGGCGAGTTCCTTTGCCCCCGAGATCATCTCGTCCACATCTTCGCCGAGCCCGACGAGCAGGTACGTCGAGACCTGGTTGCGTCCAAAGACGCGTACGGCCTCACGCCAGGCATCCCAGTACTCGCTGAGCGGCACGGTTGACTTGCCCGGCATCCAGCGCCGTCGGACGTCGTCGTCGAGTGACTCTACGTGGATGCCGATGGCGTCGGCCCCGGCCGCACGCAGGTCACTAATGGTCGACAGATCGGCCGGCGGCTCGCATTGCACTTGAATTGGTAGCTCGGGGACCGCTGCTTTGACCGCTCGGACACATCGCGCCAGGTGCCGTGCGCCGCGATCCCGGCCAGCCGATGTTCCGGTGGTCATCACCATGTTCGTCACACCATCGAGGTCGACTGCTGCTCGCGCCACTCGGGCGAGGTCCTCTGGCTTCTTGACGGCGACGGTGTCGCCGGATCGCAGCGACTCCTCGATCGAGCAGAAGCGGCACCGCTGGTCTTCGCCGTAACGAATGCAGGTCTGCAGCACGGTGGTCGCCAAGACGTTACGTCCGTGCAGTTTGGCGATCTTGTCGTAGGCGACGCCGTCCTCGGTCTGCAGGTCATAGAAGCGTGGTCGGACGATGACTGCGACGTCTAGCCCGGAATCGACTCCGTCGTAGAGGATTTGATCGCCGTCGAAGACGAACGGGCTGTTGGGATTTCGGGGTATTGCCGCATGCAGTCCGTCGATGACGAGGTGACCATCGTCAGTCGGTCCGGCTCCGCCTGAGCGGTTCACCGGTGGGGTGCCCCGGATGCCGAGGAGCGCCAGGTCGACGCGGGTGGATGTTGTGGTGGATGCGGTCATCGTGGGTTCCGTTCGTGTCGAGGGGTCAGGCCGACGCGCGCTGGCCGCAGCCGGTCAGCGCGCGTCGTCGAATCTTGCCCGCGTCGTTGCGGAGTGGCGATGTGGTGAGGATGACGCGCACAGGACGCCAGTCGGAGCCAAAGTGGTGTTGGACATGATCTGCGATGAGTGCTGGGAACGCATCGTTGTCGGCGATGTCGACGCTGACCGAGAGATGTTGCCTGCCAGCCGAATCCACATCGGCGAACGCAACCGCGCCGCGCACGAAAGGCAATTGTTCGACGACTTGCTCGATATCGGCCAGGTACACCGCGGCGTCTCCACTACGAATGACGTCGGCTGCTCGGTCCAGCACGTAGAGATAGTCGTCGGCGTCGAGAAAGCCGATGTCGCCGAGGGTATCCCAACCATCTGTGCCGCGGCGCGACTGCGCACCCAGGTAGCTGTAGGACGGTCTGTCTCCGCGGCGCATCCAGATCAATCCCGTTTCGCCGGTGTTCGCACGGGTGCCGTCGTCGCGTCGGATAGCGATCTCGGTGCCCCCGATCGGCCGACCGACAGTGCCGGGGTGCGCAAGCCACTCGCGACCTGTCGCCATTGTGACGCCGTTGGATTCGCTCCCCGCGTACACCTCGATCACGCGGTGCGCGCCCAGCCACTTGATCAGTGCGCGCTTGTCGGGCACAGGACACCGTCCGCCGATGTGCAGAATCGATGCCAACGAAGTGATGTCGTGTTCCGCACGTATCTCCTCCGGTAGGCGGACCAGCCGCCGGATCGACGGAGGCGAGAGGACTGTCCAGGTCACCGAATGTCTGTCGACCAGTTCGAGGAATCGGCGCTCGTCGAAGTCCGGTTCGATGATCAGGCGATGGCCGGCGGTCAAGCCCCGGAACGCGTAGGTGAAGGCGGTCGAATGCCACAGCGGAGAGGTGACCAACTGTGTTGCCGCGCAGGGGAAGAACGGCGCCACTCGAGCACCAGGGTCAACCAGTGCGGGAGTCATAGAACGAACGATCTTCGGGAGTCCTGTGCTCCCGGAGGATGCGGGCGCCTTCCACGAACTTGCCCAGACATCGGGAATCGCGTCTGCAGGCAGCTCGCGGGCATCGTTCTCGTCGACCGTGACTGTATGCGGAGATACGTTGTCGCCGATGACAACTCGAGGCTGGGCGATCTGTTCGAGTATCTCCCGCTCTTCTGCGGGCATCGCCGGGTCGAGCGGCATCGGCGTGGCGCCCGCACGCCACACCGCGACGCACGCAACCACGAAGGCGGCACCGTTGGGTAAGGCCACTTCAACGAGATCGTCGTGGGCGACGTGATGGCGCTGCAAGAGGTGGGCCAGCCGGTTGGCCCGCACGTCAATCTCACCGGCGGTCACAGGCCCGTGGGCGTCGATGACCATGACTTCGCCCGGCGAGGTACGGGCGCGATCAGCGAATACCGAGGAGATCGACTGCACAGTCATGTCGGTTACCTGTGGTCCCGGTTAGCCGACGGCGAGTCTGAGCCCGGGCAAACCGAGTGTGCCGGTGACGGATTCAGCGATGTGGCGTGCGTCGCGGTCGATCCCGAGGAACCGTCCCGAGCCCCAGGTATGCATCCACGGGAGGCCGATGAAGCTCAGTCCCGGTACCTGGGTGATGCCGCGGGTCTGCATCGGCCGGCCCGCACCGTCGAATGCGCTTGCCTCGATCCAGCGGTAGTCCGGTCGGTACCCGATCGCCCACACGATGCTGGTGATGCCCTCGGCAGCCAGGTCGACCGCGGAGGGTTCGGTTTCGGGTTCCCAGACGGGCTCGTAGCGCGAGGCGGGAGGCGCGTCGATTCCGGCTTTCTCGATGTAGCGGTCGATGTCGGCGCAGATCGAGTTGTACACCGAGTCGGCCTGATCGAGTGATTCGGTCAGCGTCGGCGCGAACCGCAAGACAGTGTCCTTGCCGTCGGTCAGATGCCCGTAGAGCTTCATCCCTTCGACGGCGAACTGCCGCAGATCGACGTCTCGTCCGCCGTCGCGGCCGGTGACGTAGTGATTTGTCTTCTCCTGTGCCGCTTTGCCTCCGGGGAACTGTTCGGTCGGTGTGTCATAGATGCCCATGTCCGCCAACCAGGTCATGCAGTCACGGCCGCGGTACGTGCGCGCAACCCTCGGCGCGTTGCCGATGGCTAGATGCACCTGCCGGCCTGCGAGGTGGAGGTCTTCGGCGATTTGTGCGCCGGATTGTCCGGAACCGACGACGAGAACGGCGCCGGGTGGCAGCTGATCAGGTGTGCAGTACTGCTCTGAGTGGATCTGCTTTACAGAAGCGTCCAACGACGGCGCGAACGACGGCACCACCGGCAGCGGGTAGCCGCCAGTCGCGACGACGACCTGGTCACAGGTCAGCAATTCGACAGATTCCTCGGTGGTGAGGGTGAGCTCGAAGCCTGTATCCCCGATAGTTCGCAGGCGAGTTACCGTGGTGTGTTCTCGCAGTGGGGCAGTGAAGGTTTCACGCCATCCGGCCAGCCATTCGACAACTTCGTCGCGGGTCATGAAGCCGTCGGGGTCCGGGCCGTCGTAGGCGTAGCCGGGAAGCCGGCAATGCCAGTTCGGAGTGACGAGGGTGAAGTTGTCCCACCGCTTGGACTGCCATGCATGGACGGCGGTCCGAGATTCGATCACGGTGTGCTCGATACCCGCGCGGCCGAGATACCAGCTGACCGACAGGCCTGCTTGTCCGCCGCCGATGATCGCCACCGGGATGTGGGTGGTGTGGGGTGTGGAATGAGCTGGTGCGCTCATGATGTCTCCAGAATGTGGTCAGGAAGTGGGTAGTGCCGGATGCATGTCGAGAACCTCGACGGTCGACTCATCGTCGTATCGGCGGGCTGTGTTGTTGATGTCCTCAGCGGTTGCAGCGGCAGACGTACAAGCGAATCCATACTTGGCGCGGACGCGCTCAGCGGCTTCGCCGAGGGCGGCTTCGGTACGGGTTCGGAATTCAGCCACCGTGTAACTACTGCCGACATTGAGGTGGTCGCGCATGACGAGACTCGGCGAATAGCACTGCTGCACAGCACCATCGGGCCACCTCACGGTGAACGTCATCTCAGGCATGAGCGAGGTCCCGCCATCCCGCGGTTCCGGTCGGGTCCACCTCGACGAGTTCACCGTAGACGTCCGGACGACGATCTCGCAGGTGGAACATCCCGCCTCGCATCGCTCTGAAGGTCCCGGCGATGTCGACGTCGGCTACGGCGAGTCCGCTTTCGAGCAGCGTGGTGTCGAGGATGTTGCCGCCCGGATCGACGATCTTGGCGTTGCCGACGTACCGCAACGAACCGAACGTTCCCGATTGGTTTGCGGCAACCCAGAACACCTGGTTATCGAGGGCACGGGCTGTATCGAAGAGATTGAACCGGTAAGTCCAACGATCGTCCTGCAGATTCTCCGCGGTCGCGGTACGCGCCGCCGGCCACGCCGAGAGACTTGCGATGATCTCGGCACCGTTGAGTGCCATGATGCGCGCGGCTTCGGGAAATGCTTTGTCATAACAGATTTGAAGTCCGACGCGCCCCACAGGGGTGTCGAAGACTCCGTACTCCGAACCCGACGAGTAGGACATGTTTTCGCCAAGCGGTTGGTGCACCTTGCGATAGTTGCCGTAGATCTGGTCGCCGTCGAGGACTGCGGCCGCGTTGTAGCGTGTCACGCCGTCCTCAGCGAGTTCGCAGAAGCCTATGGCGATCACCATGTCGCCGACAATCTCCTGCACGCGTGCGATTTCGGGACCGTCGAGGCGGATGGCCGGCGGCAACGATCGCTTGGTGTTCTTGACGGTGTCGCCGTGGTTACCGAGCGATGAGAGGTATCCCCCGATCGCGGCCTCGGGAAACACCAGGAACTCGACACCTCGTGCGCGGGCCTGCGCCACATAGTCGGCGATTGTCTGATAGTTCTGTTCAAGGTCGCGCGTGAAGTTCGCGGCGACTGTACCAATAGTGGTCACGTGAATATCTCTCGGGGAGTGGGGATCTCGACGATCAGACCATGTAGGTGGAGTTGATGATCGCACCCTTGCGGGCGTAGTGAATCAGCGCGTCCTGCACGTCGAGCGGATGTGCCGGAATGACGCCCTCGATCAGATCTTCTTCCCGACCACCGTGCAGCGCGAGACCGAAGCGACACGCAAAGACGGTTCCACCCTCCTTGATGAAGGTCTCCAACGCGTCGTTGATGTTCTGCTCGCCGGGGAAACCGGAGTCACCGGTCTTTGGAAACCCGCGTGTGGCAAGGCAATTGATTGCTCCGGGACCGTAGAAGTAGATAGCCGACTCGAAGCCCTTGCGTAGCGCGCGGGTGGCCTGCAGCACTGCGACGAACGATACCGAGGACTCGTGCGCGATGCCGTGGACGAGCGTGAAGTAGGTTTCGCCCTCCTCCGCCTGGTAGTCGGGGAAGATCTTGGTGCCGCCGTAGATATTCGAACCCTTGGGCAGGGAGGGATGCGGAATCTCGGCAAGAGACTTCGCAATGTTCTCGGTGATGGTGTCGTCGAACATGGCCATGGGGTTACTCCTCGATGAGACGGGCGAGACCGCCGTCGTGTGATGGGGGTGTGCGGGCGACACTGCCCACTGGCGAAGAAGTGATGGTCGGATGGCTTGGGATACTTGACGTTCCGACTGATGACAGTTCACGCCCGATTTATTACGTGATGGTTACTGATGGAAAAATTGGCGCCCGGATCGAGTTAACGTGAGCGTGCGGGTTCCACCCCTCACGATTCGGGGAACCTCTGAATACTCAAACGGTGCGTTCGGCCCTGCGCTGAAGGCAAGAGGTACCTAGCTTCGTCTCGTGAGTATCGGCGGCTATTCCTGCGCGCGGTTGCATCTGCGGGAGAACCACCAGGTGTATGTCGGCCGGACCGGCGGAGGCTCACACCTCGCTGCTGGGCTCCTCACGCTCGCGCCGACGGTCGGCTTGCAAGGATTTGATCCGACGCTCCTCGCGTAGGGCCTCGACGTGCTTGGTGCGCTCGGCGGCAAGCCAGTCTGGCATCTCTTCGAGCAACGCGTTGATCTGCTCGGTCGTCAACGCCTCGGTCACCTCGCCCCGGACCAGCCCGGAGTTGGAGATCCCGAGTTTGGCGGCTACCAGATTCTTCGGGTGCGGTCCGTTGGCACGCAGATCGCGCAACCACTGCGGCGGATCGGCCTGCCAGGCCGACACCTGTTCCCGGGTTATCGTTCCGGAGCGAAACTCGTCGGGTGTCGCGGGAAGGTAGATGTCGAGCTTCTTGGCGGCGGTGGCCGGCTTCATGGACTGCGAGCTCATACTCGCAGCGTATCCCCGGTAGCCTCGGGGCGTGAATTCGACCGTCGATCCCGATGAGTCCAGTGCTGTGGTCTTCCGGCTCGCATTTGTGCCGGGTGCCACACCGGGGAAGTGGATCCGCATTTTCGGGGAGCGCCACCCGGACGTTCGACTCGACCTTGTACCGATTGCGGTCGCCGACACCGCCGCAGCGCTTATCGACCGCAGCGTCGACATTGCGATCACCAGGCTGCCCGACGCGCTCTCCCATGCCGAACTGGGTCCGCACCACATCATCGCGCTGTACGAAGAAACAACGGTGGCGGTGATGGGCAAGGACAACGTGCTCACCGCAGGTGACGAGTTGTCGCGGGCCGACCTTGCCGACGAGAACGTGCTCTGGCCCCTCGATGAACCGCTCGTCGTCACCGAACGTCCCGGTAACGCCGTGGACCATCGGCCAGAGACGACCGCCGACGCGATCGAACTCGTGGCCAGCGGGATGGGGGTGGTGCTGGTGCCGCAATCGCTGGCGCGTTTGCACCACCGCCGCGACCTCGACTATCGCCCGGTCACCGACGTCCCGACAAGCACCGTCGGACTGCTGTGGCCGCAGCCCACTTCGGATCTGGCGGCGGAGTTCATCGGGATTGTGCGTGGACGCAAGGCCACATCGTCGCGTGGCACGTCCGAACCGCCACCGAGGCGGTCGGCGAAAGAGAAGGCGGCCGCCAAGCGAGCATCTCGCGAAGCGGCCGGAACGATACCGACACGCGGAAAAGCGAAGGCGCGTAAAACTCGACGGTCGCGGTAAAACCTACTGTTGGCCTGCGCATCTCGAATCCAAACTTCTGCACGGCTGTCCACCTCGACCACCGCTCAGGCGAACCGCTCAACGGACTCGCCGATCCGTTACCGCCGCGCGTCCCTGTTGCGCGAGAAGGCTTCTCAGCGAACCGTGGCGTCGAAGTTCTGGGTGAACACGCCATCGGGATCCCACTCATGCTTGATCGTGCGCAGCCGCGCGAGGGTCGGCGCGGGGAACGCAGCGTCGATGTCTTCTGGCCGGTGGTTTGACTCGAAACTGAGGTAGATGCCGTCTCGGCGAGCGCGGATCGGTTCCCACGCGTCGTCGAACGCCTGGGTGGCGTGGTCGGCGACAGCGGTGACCGAGAAGCTCTGGTGGCGGTGGGCATACGCGGTGGCATCTGCAGGCACGTCGTTGATCGCCCCTCCCGCAGAACGGATCTGGATCATCTGCGCACCGTTGGATGCGAGGAGTTCGCCGATGTCGGCAGCGAGATCATCGTCGAGATGATCGACGAGTGCCGTGTGCATGACAGCGGGTTGCTGGCCGACATGCGGCGCACCGGAGGTGAGCGGGACGGCCGGGTAGGGAACCAATTCGGCTCGTGCGCCGACGATGTCGGGCAACTCCGTGAACGGTGTGAGCGCGCGGGTCGCCGCCGCCGCGTCGTCGCCGGCGTAGACGACCGTCGCTTGCGCGAATGGTCGCGCACCGGCACCGATGTACAGGAACGCCGAGATTTCGCGAGGAGCGGTCTCGACCTCACGTCCCCAATCGGCGAGAAACGTTGCCACGTCGGAGATGTCGTACGCCAGCGCCGCCCGCGCCACCGTGGGCGTGGTGCCGGCCTCGAACTCGAATCGGGTGACGATCCCGACGTTGGCGCCTGCGCCGCGGATCGCCCAGAACAGGTCGGGCTGCTCGTCGTGCGACACCCGCATGATGCGCCCGTCGGCGGTGACGATCTCGGCCGCGCGTATGCGGTCGATCGTCAACCCTTGTGCTCGTCCGAGCAGTCCGATTCCGCCGGTGGTCGCCAGGCCACCAACACCGACATCGCCTGAGTCTCCGGAAGTCAGGGCCAGCCCCCAGCCGTAGAGGCTGCGAGCGACAGCGCCCCACCGCGCACCTGCTCCGATGGCCACCGTCGCCGAACCCACATGCTCCACATGATCGAGGTGCCGCAGATCGATGACGGTCCCTCCGTCATTGGTGGCGATGCTGCTGATCCCGTGCCCACCGCTGCGGATCGCGAACGGATCACCCCGCCCCACAGCGATTTCCAATGCACGAGCCGTTTGGTCTGCGTCGACCGGCAGAAGCACACGGGCCGGACTGCCCGTGGCCGAGTAGACGTGCCGAACATCTTCGTAGCCGGGGTCGCCGGGAGTAATGATGCGAAGCTCATCGGTCGTGCCCATCAGTGCGCCTCCGGTCCGACACGCTTGTCCGTGAGGTAGTGCACCGTGGTGTCGGAGAGGGGGCTGGTCCCGACGACCAACGCCGCGACATGTGCGCCGACCTCCTCGCCCTCGAGCCACGTCGGATCGTCGACGCCTGCACGCTGCCGCGCACGCGTCCGTACGACGCCCAAGATCACCTGATAGAACCGCGGGCCACGACCATCCAGTTCCGCGGCGATCGTCCGCGTCAGCGACTTCGACGCCGCCGCACTCAATGCGACACCGGCCGCTCCGGGGAACGGGATGTCGGCACTCATTCCGTTGAGCTGCAAGATCATTCCGGTGCGCGCTGTGTGCGGCAGAAAGCCGCGAAAGAGCCGGAAGACGGTCGTCAGATTGGCATCGAGCAGGTGTTGCCACTCGTCGTCGTTGAGGGACAGTGCGGGTCTGCGCCCCTGATTCCCCCACGACGCGACCGCGACGACGACTCCGTCGAACGTTCCATAGGTTGTGGCGAGTGCCTCGATCTGCGCGTCGAGATCGGGCGCTGACGCGTCCAGAATCTCGGTGTGCAGCCGCTGATCGGTCTCCGCGTCGACGACGTTCGCCCGCAGCTCATCGAGTCGGGCGCGATCACGGCCGGTCGCGATGACCGTCGCGCCATCGTCGAGCAGTGTCCGAACGACGCCTTCGCCCACGCCCCCGGAGCCGCCGACGACAACGACTGTCTTTCCCTGAAGGTCCGGTGTGGTCAATTCCCAGGCCGGGTGTACTGCAGTGGTCATGCTTGCGCTCCTTGCGTGTTGGCGGCGACTCGCGCCGCGTTGGTTTCCAGTGCGGTCAGGGCGTCTCCGAGCGCGGCCAGCTGCGCGTCGGTGAGTGCATCACCGAACCACTGTTTGGCCGCCCGCAGATGTGGTCCGACGGCCCTTCGGTGGGCGCGGCGACCGTCATCGGTCAGCGAGATCGTCGACGCGCGACCATCACCATCGATCTCCGGTCCGCGCTCGAGCAGGCCCCGTTTCTCCATCCGACCGAGTTGGTGTGCAAGTCGGCTGGAGTCCCAACCCATCTCCCGTGCGCAATCCGACGGCCGCGCAGATCCGCCGGCCTCGACGAGATGAGCCAACACGGTGAATTCCTGCTCGGAGAGGCCAGCGTCTTTCAGTCCCCGACCAACCTCGCGTCGCAGGGTCTCGGTCACGGTCTGTAAGCGCTGCCAGACGTCGAGCTGGCGAGCCGATAGGTGATTAGCTGACATGTCAGGTAAAACCCAGTAGGCGTCGATCTATTCCCGTTAGTTCAGAGCGGTATGCCCCACGCCTCGCTGACGCGGAACCAAGGAGCCCGAATTACTGCCCCTTGCGCACCAGAGCCACAGCTGCGGGGTCGGCAATTTCTCCGCCCCGACGACGCAAGCTGGCCAGCACCGGTTCCTGCGTTGCCGAGTCGACAAAGCGGTACCCGTTGTCTGCGGCCCGAGGTAGATAGCTGTATCCCCACTGCGCGAGCGAGGCCATGACAGTACTCAGCGCGTGGCCGGCCTCGGTCAGCTCGTAGGCCTGCCGACGACGGTCACCGACTTCCTGATACTCCACCTGCTCGAATACCCCTGCAGCAACCAACGACGCCAACCGCGCACTGAGGACGTCGGGCGCGATCCCGAGTTCTGATCGGAACTCCGAGAACCGCGTTCTACCCCGCAAGGCCTCTCGGATGATGAGCACCGACCACCGCTCGCCCAACACCCCCATGGCGCGAGCTATCGGGCACGCATCGTCCGTCCACGCTGTTCTTGGCACGCGTCGATTGTCACACACCCTAACTTGGCTTATGCAACCCAGGTGTTCTCTTACCGCTTCACATGGCGGCCTGGGATTGATCAGGAATCGTCCTCGACCACGGTGAGGACGGTCTTGCCGGGTCCGGCCTTACTGGCCTGTGCCTGCCCGGCGTCCGCCAACGGGAAAGTGGCTGCCACCACAGGCTGCAACCGCGCTTCCGATACCAGTTTCGCCAACTCGGTCATACCGAGCCGGTCGGCCTCCACGAACAGGCCTGCCAATCGAATTCCCTTGCCGGTAGCCGATTCCGCGACGTCGGGCAATGACTGGGGAAGAGTGGATACGAGGATGCCGCCGGGCTTGAGTGCCTGCACAGCCTTGCTCGGATAGTCGTGTCCGATGACGTCGAAAACCACATCCAGATCGGTGACGACATCAACGAAATCTGTTGTCGTGTAATCGATCACCTCGTCGACGCCCAACCCGGTGAGAAAGTCGGCGCTTGCCGCGCCTGCCACTGCGTAGACGTAGGCGCCGCGGGCCTTGGCGATCTGGACTGCCAAGTGCCCGACTCCACCTGCGGCGCCGGTGATCAGGACTCTGCTCCCCTGCCCCACGTGTGCCGTCTCGACCAGCGCTTGCCACGCGGTGAGTCCTGCCAGTGGCAATGCCGCCGCGTGCACGTGGTCGAGTGCCGCGGGCTTCGGCACGAAGACACGGGTGGGCGCGACGACGTACTCGGCGTACGCGCCGTGCCCCTGCGGAAATGGCAATAGCCCGACCACTTCGTCTCCGGGCGCAAACAGTGTCGACCCGAGTCCGACCTTTTCGACCGTCCCCGACACATCCCAGCCGAGGACGAATGGCGGGTTTCCGACGAACATGCCGGTTTCGCGGTTCATCGCATCGACGGGGTTCACGCCCGCAGCGTGCACCCGAACGAGGATCTGGCCGAGCCCTGGAGTAGGGGTGTCGATATCGACCTCGGTAAGCACTTCTGGTCCGCCGAGCCTGTCCTGGCTGATAGCGCGCATGAGAATCGGAGTCCTTTCATCGAGGTGTCAGGTCGAACAGTTGGTCCCAAGAGCTGGTCGAGGTCTGCAACGACTCTGTGCCCACCCTTGCTCATACTGGCGGCGACGGGTATCCGTCAGATGACTGTGGCGGACCGACGCACAGTCATCTGACGGATACCTGTCGCGACGTACTTTGGATCAAGCTCGTCCGTGGAGACCCCCGAGCGATAGCGAGACTGAAGTGGCGACAACAACAACGGTGAGCGGAGCAACTGCCGTAGTGACAGGTGGACGACGCGGATTGGGTAAGGCCATCGTCGACGAACTGCTCGCCCGCGGAGCGGCCAAGGTGTACGCAACCAGCCGGACACCGGAAGCAAGCGACGACGCACGGATCGCCAACGTCGCACTCGACGTCACAGTTGAATCGTCGGTATCGGCCCTGGCAGACACGGCGGCCGATGCCACGATCATCGTCAACAATGCAGGTCTACTCGCCGGGCAGTCGCTGCTGAGGTCACCGATCGACGACATCGAAGCCACCATGGAGACCAACTTTTTCGGCCCGCTGCGTGTGACTCGTGGGTTTGTGCCGAAACTCGTAGCGGCCGACGAAGCCGCCACGATTGTCAATGTCGCCTCGGTGCTCGCGTGGATACCCGGCTCCGGGGCGTACGGCTGCTCCAAAGCCGCACTGTGGTCGGCGACGAATTCACTGCGCTTGGAGCTCGAACCGCAGAACATCAACGTCGTGGGGGTGTATCTCGGCTACACCGACACAGACATGGTGTCGGGCCTCGACGTCCCGAAGAACGATCCTGCAGATGTCGCCCGTCAGATCGTCGACGCCATCGAATCCGGCGCACCCGAAGTGATTGCCGACGACGTCACCCGCGCCGCCCGCAGTTCCGTCTTTCGCTGACGTCTGCGCGATGAGTTGCAACGCATGACCGACGAAACGACACACGGAAGGATCCTCGATGCCAACGTTGTTCCTCGAAGACCTGACGCCGGGCCAGAGCTTTTCCGGCACAACGACGATCCAGATAACCGCGGAGGACATCCAGCGGTTCGCTGCCGAGTTCGATCCTCAACCGTTCCATCTCAGCAACGCGGGTGCGACCGATTCCGTCTTCGGGACGCTGGCCGCCAGCGGCTGGCACACTGCCGCAGTCACCATGCGGTTGCTCGTCGACAGCGAGTTCCGGCCCTCCGGAGGAGTCGTCGGAGCCGGATTCGATGATCTGCAGTGGCCGCTACCGGTGCGTCCGGGCGACGAACTGCGAGTCACGAGTGAAGTCCTCGAGGTCCGCCGATCGAGATCGAATCCACTCATCGGCATCGCCAAGGTTCGTACCGTCACGCTGAATCAGAATGATCAGCCGGTACAGGTATCAGTGGGCAATCTCGTGATCCCGGCGCGCGATATTCCGAAAGAGCCTGGTACGCAGACTGACTGACCGACTACACAGTTCCTAATACCGACGAATTGCAGTACAGAAGGAGTGTTAGCGATGCCAGAGCTGACATACGACGTTTTGGTTCTCGACGGCACGCCACGTTCCGGGGACATGCGCCTCCCGAGCGGGGAGTCCATCGTCTCCTCGCCACTCTCAGTCACACTCGTGCAAGGCAGTTCGGATGCAGTTCTCGTCGACGCGCCGTACACCTATGGTCAAGTTGAGCGGGTTCGCGACTGGATCCGTGATTCGGGACGAAACCTCATCGCCGTCTATATCACCCACGCGCACGGCGACCACTGGCTCGGAGTGCACGAACTTCTCCGCGAATTCGGCGACGTGCCGGTGTACACCACTGCCGGCCCCTTATCGCGGATGCCCGGCGAAGCAACAGAGGGGCGAGATCAGTTGTGGGACCGCGTGTTCGGTGGTCTGATTCCGCCGTCTCCCGTCATCGCGCAGTTGTTCCCTACCGACGGACTGCAACTCGAAGGTCACGACCTGATTCCGGTCGACCTCGGCCACACCGACACTGCAGACACGACCGCGCTCTGGGTGCCCGATCTGCGACTGTTACTCGCCGGAGACTCCGTCTACAACGGCGTCCACCAGTATGTCCTGGAGACACCTGACGGCGGCTTCGATTCCTGGCTCGCCGCACTTGACACCATCGCCGCTCTCGAGCCGGCCTTCGTCGTCGCCGGCCACAAGGCCCCAGGGAGCGACGACAATCCGCGATGCATCGACGAGACCCGCGACTACCTGGTCTTTGCCCGCGAACTGCTCGCAACTGTCGACCGGCCTGACGAGTATTACAAGCGGATGCTTCGGCGATATCCGAAGCGCGTCAACGCAGGACCCGTCTGGTACTGCGCGCTCGGTCTGCTCACCGGTCGATAACACATTTTCGGTTAGGTAAATCAGCGCGATTACACCCCTGTGCAGTCAACAAACGTATACCGCAGGCAGGAAGGCCCGAACAGAATCGGTCTTGGGGCGTCACCAATCGTGTTCGCTCCCAAAGCCGCCATCCGTGAGGGAGACTCAGATGCCATTCATAACCGCTGCCGACGGCGCCCAGATCTTCTACAAGAAATGGGGGTCGGGCCGCCCGGTGATCTTCAGCCACGGATGGCCATTGAGCGCTGACGCGTGGGACGTCGAGATGAAACTCCTTGCCGACCATGGCTATTGCGCAATCGCTCATGACCGTCGCGGACACGGCAGATCCGAGCAGACGTGGACCGGCAACGACATGGATACCTACGCCGCAGACCTCGCCGGACTCGTCGATGCCCTGGACCTGACCGATATTTCACTCGTCGGGCATTCCACCGGAGGGGGCGAGGTCGTGCGTTATGCAGCCCGCCACGGTCAGGGTCGGGTCAGCAAGATTGTCACGGTCGGAGCGGTACCGCCGGTCATGGTGCGTTCCGAACGGAACCCCGAGGGCACTCCGATCGAGGCATTCGACGACATCCGCGCCAACGTTCTCGCCGACCGCTCAGCCTTCTGGCAAGACCTTGCTCTGCCGTTCTATGGCTTCAATCGCGAAGGGGCGGACGTCTCCAAGGGACTCATCGACGAATTCTGGCGTCTGGGCATGCAGGCGGGACTCTCTGCCGCCTACGACTGCGTTGCCCAGTTCTCCGAAACCGACTTCACCGAGGATCTCCAGAACCTTCAGGTACCAATCCTGATCGCTCATGGGGACGACGATCAGATCGTGCCCATACACGATTCCGCGGCCAAGGCAATCGACCTGGTCAAACACGGCACTCTTCGCATCTACCCCGGTGCATCGCACGGTATCCACGGCGCCTACCAAGCGGCGCTGGGGCGCGACATCGTGGAGTTCCTCGGCGAGTGACGACACCGGTTACACGTCGACGCCTTCGGTAGGTGTAGAGAGGCAATCCCTCTGGGTTGGAATAGCCTATTCAGGATGCTAGGGTCCAATTGTGACTCTCCTGCAGTCGGATATGCGGACAGGAAACAGCACCGACGCACGCCGGCGAACTGATCGCTCGAGCGGTCCGGCGGGGGTTACCCGAGCCGGATCAATGATCGGTCGCGTCGAAGAGTTCGAGGCCATTGTCACTGCCGCTTCCTGCGCCCGAGAGCAGGGATGTGCCCTCGTCGTCGAGGGACATCCCGGAATCGGTAAGACGACGCTGCTCACCTCGTCGGCACGATGGGGCAAGGACAACGGGTTCACGGTTCTGTGCTGCGCCGGAGTCCAGTGCCAGACCAAGGTGGGCTACGCCGCAGTACACGAGTTGGTACGCCCGATTCTCGGGTATGCCGAATCCCTTCCGCCACACCAGAAGCGCGCACTTCTCGGTGCGCTCGGACTGGGCGAACCTGTCGAGTCAGACCCGCTCCTGATCGGCGTCGCGGTGCTCGGGCTGATCGAGGAGGCATCGGCGCGGCGTCCGCTGATGCTCATCGTCGACGACGCGCACTGGCTCGACGGCTCGTCTCTGCATGTGTTGACGTTCGTCGGGCGCCGAATCTCATCGGCAGCAGCGGTCTTGCTGTGCGCGGCTCGCCCGGGGCTCGACGGTGAATCGGCCCGGCTCGTGTCTCTGCCTCGTCTGACGTTGGGTCCTGTCGACGAATCGGCCTCACGGGCCCTGCTCGCCGACGCACTCGCAGCCGGACCGACGTTGAGTGAACTGGCCCAGCGTCGGGTGCTCCACGAGGCGGCTGGCAACCCGTTGGCCATTGCCGAGCTCGCGAAAGCCGTCGCCGCGACGGACGACCACCATCTCTGGGGTGGAACGCCGCCACTGCCAACCACCCGACGTATCGAAAGGATCTTCCTCGAACAACTCGGCGTACTACCCGAACCCAGCAGGCAGATGCTCGCACTCGTCTCGGCGAGCGACGCGACGTCGTTGACAGAAGTGTTGGACGCCGCACGGCGCGTCGACCTACCCGAGACCTGCTTGGACCCGTTGGAACGCACGGGCTTGATCACTGTCGATGACGGCGTCATCAAGGTGCGACACCCTCTGATCCGATCGGTGGCGTACAGCGCAGCGACGTTATCGCAGCGTTCGACGTTCCATCGCGCGCTCGCTGAAGCCACCAGCGACCCAGCGCAGGCCACCTGGCAGCGGGCCGCCGCCTCTTACGGGCGAGACGAGGTCATCGCTACAGAACTCGAGTACGTCGCGCGCGCCGCAGGACAGCGGGGCGCCAACGCCGAAGCCGCCGCGGCGTGGCGGCGCGCGGCGATGCTGTCGACCACACCGGGTGGGCGCGTGCGCCGCCTGGTGCGCACGATCGAACCGGCTTGTCGAGCGGGGTTGACCACGGAGGCGATCAACATTGTCGACGAGGCCGAACCGTTGGCCACCGGCCTGGATGATCTCGTCGAACTCGCCACCGCCCGTTTCACTCTCGGCGTCACCGCCGGTGTGGCGGTGCCCGCGATCGCCGACTTGCTGGCGTTGGCAGATCGGCTCGCCGACGCCGACACACCGGAGCAGCATCTTGCACGCGTCAACTTGGTGGCCGCTGCCGCGGCACAGTGTCGGATGCACGGTCTCGACGAGGGCGATCGCCACCTCGTGGCAGACAGTCTGCACCGTCTGGAAGTCCTTGAAGAACCCGCGATTGAGGTCGCGTTGGCGACCGTAGAAGACACCAAATACGCGCACCAGTTCCGTTCGCACGCAACGTCTCTTCACGCCGCTGCCAACGACGACACCATGCTGCTGATGTCGATGGGCTTGGCCGCCGAATCGGTCTCTGATCTGTCGACGGCTCAGCAATGTTGGGACAGAGCTATTCGAGTTGCACGCACCAGCGGGGCGCCGAGCATCGAATGCGAGGCACTGCGCGGATCAGCGCGCGCACAGATCATCTCAGGCAGGCTCCCCGAGGCAGCGATGAGCGCGCAAACCGCGTTGCGCATCGCAACTGACTGCGACATGTCTCTCAGCATGGGGAGCGCCGCAGCACTACTTGCGCGCGCTCATGCGTGGCGCGGGCGCTCCGCCGACGCACAGAGCGCACTGGCAATCGCTCGTCAGCACATCCCTGTCGACACGTCACTGCTCTGGATCGACGATTTGGCTTGGGCCAGCGGCCTTCTCGCTCTCATCCGACACGATTACGACGAGGCGTTCACGGAATTGTCGAAGATGGCGCGGGACCGTAGCTCCCGCCGGTGGGCCATTGCAGATCTGACGGAGGCAGCAGTGGCGAGCCACAACGTCGACAGCATTGGCACGCTGGTGGACGAAATCGGCTCCGAGGCAGCAACATTGGGGTCCCCGTATCTGCTCGCCCTGGTGCATCGGAGCCGAGCATTGTTGGCCGGCAACGATATCGACGCCGAAGAACACTTCCGGACAGCACTGCACGACGGTGCCCGCGCCGAAGCATCGCTGGAATACGCTCGCACCCAACTGAATTACGGACAGTGGCTGCGTCGGCAACGTCGGATCGTCGATTCACGGGTTCAACTTTCGGCGGCCCTCAGGGAATTCCAATCGCGCGACGCCGAGCCGTGGGTGCAACGGACCCGCACCGAACTTCGGGCAGCCGGGGTGCAATCGCCCGGAGATTTGACCCCCACGAACGACGTAGAAGCGGAGTTGACCCCACAGGAAATGCAAATCGCACGCCTGGCCGCGTCGGGGCTCAGCAACCGTCAGATCGCTGATCAGATCTACGTGTCACACCGAACCGTTGCGGCACACCTCTACAAGGTCTTTCCCAAACTCGGGATCAGTAGCCGGAACCAGATCCGAGACGTCCTCGGCGAACGCGAGCGCCATTGAATTGACACTTGCGTCTGTCCTAGTGTTCAGCCAATGATGTTGTCCGCCACCCAGAGTGCTGTGTGCGCCGGAAAGGGCGGCGGCAGGATGAGAACTATGTGCGTGAAGCCCGCGTCGACGACCTCAGCGATAGCCGCCCGCGTCTGAGCGGGATGCTCGTAGGACGTCGGCAACGCGACCGATCGTACGATCGACGCCGGGTCGCGACCGACCTCGTCGCACAGTCGATTGAGCAGCGCATTGCGCTCGACCAACTCTGCGATGTCGCCGCCCGGCATGTTCCAGATGTCCGCATGCTGTGCGACCACCCGCAGGGTTGCCCGCGATCGCCCACCGATCAGCAGGGGTGGGTGCGGACGCTGCAGCGGCTTGGGATTGCCCACCGCCCCGGTCAACATGACGTGCTCGCCAGTGAAGTCGAACGGATTGTCCTCCGTCCAGAGCCGTTTGATCACTTCACACGCCTCGGCGAGCGCTTCCACTGATTGACCGAAACTGTTGTACGGCAACCCGTTTGCCTCGTACTCACGGCGGGCTATCGGAATGCGCGGGTTGGAGCCCGCGCCGATGCCGAAGTCCAGCCGACCGTCGGACACGACGTCGACGGTCGCCGCGATCTTCGCCAGCATCGCCGGCGGACGAAAGCGGTTGCTCGTCACCAGCATTCCGATTCGTACTCTCTCGGTGACCGCGGCCAGCGCCGAGAGTAGCGTCCATCCTTCGAAGATGGGTCCCTCGAGCGGTCCCCCAATCGGCAGGAGATGGTCGAAAAGCCACATGTGTTCGATCGCCGGTACGCCGTCGGCTTCTTGCCACACCTGGAGTAGGTCGGAGTAGTCAACCTGTTGCGGCGCAGTCAGAATCCCGAACGATGGCATCACACGTCTCCCTCGGCCCGGGTGCCTACCACGCCACCGGACCGTTGACATCGGTGAACGTACCGGTGGGTCCGTCCGCCGTTATCGACGCCATTCGCACGGCGGAGACGGCGCCTTCAGCGGGAGTCAGGACTCCCCTGTGTCCGTTGAGGTCGGTGGCGACGAAGCCGGGGCACACCGCGTTGACGAGGATGTTGTCGGCGGCGAGATCCCTGGCGTACTGGAGGGTGATCGCGGTCAGCGCCGTCTTGGACGGGACGTAACCCAGTGCGACCGGGGCCGACTCGAAGCTCTGCGGATCCGTCATCATCGCGAACGACCCCGCACTGCTGGACACATTGACGATGCGCGCGGCCCTCGACTTCCGCAGCAGCGGCAGGAAGGCGCTCGTCACGTTGATGACGCCGAATACGTTGGTCTCGAACACGAATCGGATGTCGTCGACGTTGGCGGAGCGAGGTAGCTGACCGGAGAAGTCCGAACCCGGCCGGTGGCTGATACCAGCGTTGTTGACCAGAGCGTCGACCCGCCCGAAGAGGCTCTCCACCGTCTCGGCGGCAGCCGCAGCCGACCCGGGATCGGTGACGTCGAGGGCGACGGCGACCGCCTCGCCGCCACTAGCGCAAATCTCCGCGACGACCTGCTCCCCGGCTTGCTCGTTGCGCGCCCCGACCACCACCGCGTTGCCCAGTTCGGCGAGCTGCTTGGCGATCTCGCGGCCGATCCCCTTGTTTGCGCCGGTTACCACTGCGATCTGCTTGTCACTCATCGGTTCTCCTGCGTTCGACGTTCACGGCGCCGCTTCCAGGCACTTGCTAACCGGAGCGGTACTCCACTTAAAGTAGCGGATAGCCTATCCGGTTGACAAGGTTTTGATTGCACCCCGGAGCTACGTCGGGATGCGAACGCCGTCCAGGAAGGTCTCGAGAATCGGCCGACGGTAGCGCGCGTCTCCGGGGATGGCCGCGATCGCGACGACGGAATCGAGAATCTGTTCCAGTGACAGGTCGCCGCGGACTTCCTGCGCGTGCTGCGCAGCGATGAGCAGTGGCCGGCCGGAAGCGACCACTCGCGCTCGGCTGGTGTCGAACATCGTCTCGTCGCCGTCGACATGGGCCAGCAGGTCCGCAGCGAATGGGCGCTTATTCAGCGCGAACGTCATGAAACTCCGCAGCCAGTACTCGAGCCTTGCGGCAGGCGTGTCGCCCTGCGCGTCCTCGCCTGCGTCGCAGATGACCTGGACCTCGCCCTGGTACAGCGCCTCGAGCAGGGCGCGGCGGTCGGCGAAGTTGCGGTAGACGGTCGCCATGCCCACGCCGGCGCGGCGGGAGATCTCAGCCATGGACACGTCGCTGCCGGATTCCTCGAACGCCGAGCGGGCAGCGGCGAGGATTTTGTCGCGGTTTCGCTCGGCGTCGGCGCGCCGAGAAGCTTGCGCAGCCGACGGAGGCCTCGCTGCGTTCATTCGTGGTTAGCCTATCCGGTTAGCGATGCGGATCGGGCGTCCGCTACGGGTAGAGCGTAACGCTTCGGCGCGGGATCGCAGAGTAGTCGCTACCGGGGCAAAATCGCATAGGTGGAAGCTCGAAACCGAGAACTAGATAATGACTCGTTCACACTTGTCGATGTCGCCATATTGATCCTGGACGCCGTCACCTTGCTGCACTCTAACGGGCACGAACTGGTGCGTGTCCTACCGGGGGATTCCCCTTCCGGCCTGCATTGGCGAGTCAACGTCACCACTGCAGACAACCTGATCGACGAGGACGGGTACCTGGAGTTACGCGATTGGGATAATAGTTTTCGCTACACGTCCGGCGATGAGTTCATGATCGCACGCACGCCTGTCACTAAGGCCACCACTGTGGAGCGAATCGCGGATCTCATCCTCGAAGACATTCCGAGTACTGGGTTAGGTTCAGACCCGACGTATGTTTCCTGGTATTCCCAGCTTATGCGGCTGGTACACCAGCACCACGCCGTTCCGTACGCGTACGGCGAAGAGGTGCGCGCAGGCGTGAGTTGGGACATTGGCTCGAACACCGATACTCACATCGAGCCACCTCCCCAGCCGCCCCAAACAGCGTCAGACCAAACAGTCGCCCACCCCCACGTCTTCAGCTCGCATGTGGCTGAACAGATCGGATGGTATGTCTACGCCCTCCGTAACCCGATCGACGGCAGAGTCTTCTATATAGGTAAAGGCAAGGGCAACAGAGTCTTTGCGCATGCAGTGCAAGCACAGATGGCCCCCGGCGAGGATGTAGTAGGCTCGAAGATCGAACTCATCAATGCGATCCATGCCGCCAACCGGCAGGTCGAGGCTTTTATCATCCGGCATGGTCTGGCTACCGAGGGCCTCGCTTACGAGATCGAAGCTAGCGTCATCGACGCGCTGCGGCTCATCGATCCCACCCTCGACAACAAACTGTTCGGGCTGACCAACAAGGTCCTTGGGCACGACGTCGCCTCAAGGGGACTCGCCAGTGTCAACGTAATCGCGAGTCGATACAACGCTCCTCGTGCCCCCGACATCACGGTCCCGGCAATTCTCATTAAGATCCCCGGTCTCTGGACACCAACCATCACACCACAAGCCCTCTACGACGCCACGCGCCAATCCTGGCGAATCGGCAAACGTCGAGAAGACGCCAAGTATGCGTTTGCAGTCTCGCACGGCGTAGTTCGCGCCGTTTACAGAATCGACGACTGGCAGCCAGCACCGGAAAGCGGCCCTCAACGCTGGCGTTTCAACGGGCAAATCGACCCCGAACTCTCTGGTCGATACGCAAACAGCAGCGTTAAACACCTATTCAAACCGGGGCAGGCAAATCCGATCCAGTACCTCAACTGCTGAAAACTGACTCAGATGATCTTCGTACTTCGCGCTCACGGCTAGCCCCGTAACCTGCAGTGGAGATATCTGGATGGTCGAAGTCTGTGCGCTACGGGCGGGGTCGCAGGCTGCTGTCGTGGCGTAGGGGCGCTATGAAGACAACCGCTTGTTCGAGCGCGGCGCAGATTGTGATTCCAACTGGCGCAGGCCCCGCAGTATCGAGCACATCGGGACGCGCACACCACTGATGAGTTAGCGGCGTTTAAGACCGATCTCCACAACACGCGCTACTCGATGAACGAGGTCACAATCGTGCTCGACGCGCTCTACGTGTTTATCGTCCGCAAGCTTCAATTGATTTATTCTTTTCGCGGCCTAAATTGCGCATGAATGTTTCGCTAGAACAGGGTGTGTCAACCGCTTCGTCGTTGGTTTATTTCGACGATAAGAGAGTCAACATCAGCCGCATCGACAGGTTGATATTCACCTGAGATCATTGCCCTACTGAAGCTATCTTCAGAAATGTTGTTCCATTTGCCAGAGCCTACGTACGCTTCCGCGCTGACAAACGGCAATTCTTCCCCCGGAGCGCTGGTTCTAAACAATAAAAACGGTTCACTATAGAAGTATGCGTATCCTTCTACGTCTCTATGGAAATAGATGTATCCATCAGTCAATGGGTTCTCTTTTCTAGGTACTCTACGAGAGGGTAATAGCCGTTTGCTTGCGTATGGCCACTACTGTTATCTGCTGCGCTACTGGTCGACGACGTGTGTAGGAACCGTCATCGAAACACCCCAGGACCCCCTTACATCTTGTGCCACGCCGTCACAACCGGCGAACCGGACCTACGCACTCTAAATACGGAAGAGCCGGTTTTGCGTAGACTTGAACGGAAGAGAGACTCCGCGTTGCGGGCTTCCGCTCATGTGTCGAAACGGGCAGAATGGAGGCTTCCGCCGCTCGGCGCGGCCGAAGCTTAGGGGGTCCGACGTGCGCTCGACCATCTTGTTCGTGCACGGCACGGGGGTTCGCGAGTCGCGGTACGCCGCCACCATGGAGACGATCTGTCGGGAGATTGCCCGACACGGGCTCGACCTCGCGGTGCGAGGCTGCTATTGGGGCGACGCCGAGGGTGCGGCTCTAGCTGCCCACGGCGCGTCCATCCCTGGGTACGACGAGCACGGGGGTTCGGTGCCCAGCGAGGCGGATCAGGAGCTCACGATGTGGAGCGTGCTCGAGCTCGACCCGTGGTACGAGTTGCGACTCCTGCGCCACAGGCCGATGGCTGGTCCGCTGCCGTTCGGGCAAGAGCCGCCCGCAGTCGCGCTCCGCCACGCGGTCGACCAATTCGAGCCGTCAATAGACGCCCTTGAGCACTTCGCACAAGCCGGACTCGAAGACTTCCTCGCACGCGCGGTCGCTTCGCTGCGCCAGGCTCCGGAGCTGGACCAGGCCCTAGCAACCGCACCACCCGAGTCGGTGGACCACCGTCGGGCCATCGCCCGGGCCCTCGTCGCCTGGACCCTGCTCGCGGCCCACGACGAGGGCCGACCCGCTGTGAACGGCATGACACGTGACCGGCTGGTTCTCGACCTCACCACACAACTGCAGGGCGATGGTCTGGGGATCGGCGACTTCTTGTTGAGCCCGGTCAAGGGCCTGGCGGCGCGAATGGTCACGCGCAAGCTCACCGGCGACAGGGGCAGCATTACCGACGCGGCGGCCCCGATGGCCGGGGACGTGCTGCGGTTCCTGGCCCACGGCAGCGGACTCCGTCGATTTCTCCGGGCTGCGATCCACGACATCGGCCGGGGCCCGGTCCACCTCTTGGGCCACTCTCTCGGAGGAATCATGTGTGCTGACCTTCTCGCGCGCGAGAAGATGCCGAGCGTCGCGGGTCTGATCACGGTCGGTTCGCAAACGCCATTCCTTTACGAAATAGGAGCATTCCCGGCACTCAGCTACCCAAGCCCGCTGCCCGATCACATGCCGCCGTGGCTGAACGTCTACGACCCGCGCGACATCCTCAGCTACCGCGCAGAGGGCGTGTTCGGCAACCGGACGCGTGACGTTGAGGTCGATAATGGCCAGCCCTTCCACTACTCGCACAGCGCCTACTGGACCAACCCCGCCCTGTGGAAGGCAGTGGAGCAGTTCGTTGTCCCCTGGGGCAGCGGTGGTTGACCCGAGCCGGACAAGCGTGCTCGCGGTCGGCCTCGAGAAGTACAAGTTCGGGCAGAACCGCAGCCTTCCTGGTGTAGCCGACCACGCAATCCGCTTCGCGAGGTGGGCGATCTCGCAAGGAGTGCCGGTTGAGCGGGTGCGGCTGAGTTGCTCGTGGGACAGCGAACCCAACGCTCTGCCCGGCGTGACTGATGTCGCCCCGAACGGACCTGCACTCGTGCAGGCGATGCGCGACCTGCTCACCGAGGGCGGTGACTTGCTCCTGGTCTACTGGTGCGGGCACGGTGTGTCCGCCCACGGTGCGCGCGCCCTCTTCACCGCCGACGCCGACGACGAACTCCCTACCAACTTGGCGGTCGACAAGATCCGCCAACTGTTGGGCTCGTCGCTTGGCGTGGGATTCCCACAGCAACTGCTCTTCTTCGACGCATGCGCCAACCACTTCGAGCATCTCGGCTACAAGGGTGGGCTCCCGTCGACGCCGTTTCCCGAGGGCTTGACTCCGCGCGGGGCCAAGCAGTTCTTTTACTTCGCTACCGAAATCGGCCGGGTCGCGCTGTACGACCGCTCCGCCAGACAGGCAGCCTTTTCCACCCAGGTCATCGGCTGGATGGAGAGCCAGCCTGGGCAGCCGTTTCCGCCGAACGTGCATGCCCTGAGCGCGCAAGTTAATGCCGCGTTCGAGGCTGCGAGCGGCGACTCACCCATTCCCGTCACCCTCGTCGTCGAGGGCCTCGACGGTAATGCGATCGACCGGACGTTTGTAGGTAAAGCTGCCCCGCGGTCAGACGAGGATTACGACCCCGCCGGCTCCAGGGTCGCGGTCGCAGAGGCCAAGGCCGAGAAGCGGTCCGAGTGGGCCGTCGACGTGCGGGGCGTCCGTGAGCGGGTCGTCAACGCGACCCAGCGGCTGACGCTCGACCGGACCTTCGAGGTGGCGGTCGTTGAGGCCGCGGGCGTGACCCGGAGCCGGCTGGACGAGGCGGAGAAGGTGCTAGACGTGACCGCGATCCGCTGGACGCCGCGCTACTGGTTCCCGGTCGACGCCGGCGCGGTCGCGCGCCTCGACCAGCGGCTCGCAGCAGTCCGCGAGCAGATCGGCGGCGCACACCTCGCCCTGGTCGTCCACGGCGGGGGGGGGCGACGCGAAGGTTGTGCGAGAGCTCCACCGCCGGGCGGGGGCAACGCTGGGTGTGGCTGTCGGTCCGACCGTCGTCGTCGGGGCGAGGTGGCGGGCCGCGACGGACCCGTCGGTGGTGTGGCTGCGCGTCCGGTCCTTCCGGCACGATGTCGGCGGCGCTCGAGCGGCGGCTCGACATTGCGGCCACAAAGCGCCGGTGGGCGGAGCTGGTGGACGATCCCGAGGTACCTCCGCTCTCGGCGCTGGCCGCGATCGCGCGGTCGGGTGAGCGCGGCACGGGTCGGCTGGACCTCGTGGTCGCAGCGCTGCTGGAGCGCTCGTCGGCGTCGGTGCGCACCGCCTGGGAGGTGCTCGAGTCCGGCCGGACGGCGGACCCCTCCGCCTGGACGTCGCCGACGCGGGAGTTCGTCGCGCTAGTGGTGCGCGGCGGTGGCGAGATCCCGCTGGCCAGCCTGCCGATGAACCTGCTCCGGGAGACGTACCTCCACGACGAGCTGTTCCGGTTGGGGCCGGGGCACACGCTCTACAGACTGCTTCTCGAACTGCCCGAGTCTGTGCGAAAGTCGCTGGGTCTCGTCGACAACCAAGGCTTGACGAACGGAACCTGAGCGCGCGTACCACGAAGGGGACACGATGAACGATCTGCTGACCGACTGGTACTTCACCCGGTGCGTCAACCTGCTGAAGGAGCAGGCCTCGGACCTGCTCATAGATCTGCAGCGGCTGCGGCTCGACACCCTCCAGCCGGCACGGCACGTCTCCGCGGTGCAGCGCATCCTCGCGGCCGACCACCAGGTCGGCGTGTATGCGCTCCCGGCCCTGCTCGATGTGATGGTGCGCGACGTCTCGATCGAGGCCGCCGGTGCCGCGGCGCAGGCGGTGGCGACCATCGCCTCGGACGGCACCGAGCGGGCCGTGGGTGCGGCGGTCGCCGACCTCGTCGACCTGGTCCGCTCGATCGGGTCCGGCCTCGCCATGGGCGGCCGCGAGGTGCAGGACGCCGTTGCCGGCCTCGACGTCCTCGCCGCGGCGGCGGCACATCAGGTCCTCGTCGAGGAGCACACGCCGTACTTCGGCTTGACCAGCCAGCAGCTGCACGTCGCGCTGCTCGCGCTCGCCTCCTGCCTCGCGGGCGACCCAGGGGTCGCCGCAGCACTCGCCCCGCGGCTGGCCTCGGTCGTCGACGAGCAGCCGGAGGGAGTACTCGCCGAGGTGGTCCTCGCCGCCGCGACCGGTGCGGCGGGCCGGCTGCCCCTGCGGCTGGGGGTCGAGCTCGTGGTACTTGCCGTCGACCCCGAGGCCGGACGTCGGCTCCTCGCGTCGGCCCACAACGCCGACGACGGGGTGAACAGCTTCGAGCCCGACCTCCTCCAGACCGCGGCCGTGCTCCAGCCGGACCCGGACTCGCTCCTCGACGAGGTGCTTTACTTGCGCGGCCTAACGACCTTCCTGCGCGGCGAGCCCGCCGGGACCCGCCCCACGGCGGCCGTCGTGCGCCGGCTCGGCATCCACGTGAACGACACGATCGTGCTGCGCGCCCAGATCTGGCAGACGGCGACTCTCGGTCGGGCGATCGCCCAGCCGGAGCGGTACGCCGGCGACCTCGCGGCGCTCCTCGAGATTCGGCGCAGCCCCGACCACATGGTGGTCGCCCCGCCGGGGCAGGGCGACCGGGACTGGGCCCCGCTCGCGAGCGCGCTGGCCGAGGTGAGCGGTGGCCGATGGCTGTTGACCACGGCCGGGCCGAGGGACAAGAAGGTGTCGACGAGAGCGGCGGCCACCGTGGTCGCCTCGCCGTGGCTCAGGGCCCACAAGGAGAAGGGGTCATTGCACTACACGGCGATCCGTCGGCTGAGCGGGGTGCTGCGGCTCGCCCTCCCGTCCCTGGCTGCCGCCCGCGAGCTGAGCTCGCCCGAGGTCGCGGACGACGAGCAGGCCGACGTCACCCGGACGGCCCTCGCCGGCCTCGTCCTCGTCGCCGACGCGATGCTCGAGCCCGAGCTGTACCGCGTGTGGGCGCCGCTGGTCGTCGCGGCTCGGCTCACGCTGGAGGAGCTGACGACCGGTCACGTGGGTTCGGTGTCGCCGGAGCGGCTCTACGACTGGATCGACGCCGTCAACGACGAGCTCCAAGCTGGTCGGCCGGGCCAGATCGGTGAGCTGATGGGCGCGCAGGTCGTGGCGCGGCCGCTGGCCTGGGCGCACGCGATCCTGCCGCACCTCGACGAGGCGGGGCCGAGCCGGTGGGCTCCCGAAATGGTCGATCTGGTGGAGTTCGAGCTCGACGACAAGGGCCCGGGCCCTGTCGACGTCCGGGCCCTGGTCCTCAACGACGTCCTACGGAGGTTCGGTCGGCCGTACAGCCACCGGCCGATGCCGGTCCAGCCCGTCTGGCAGAAGATGTACCGCCAGCCGACACTCGACCACCACAAAGTCCTCCTCTCACCCACGACGTCGCTCGAAGAGTGGCTGCTGGAGCGGCGCAAGAAGCCGACGGCCGCGGCCGCCGCCGCGCTCGCGATCCGCCGGCTCGAGGCTCTCGGCACCGATGACCAGCCCCGGATCGCGGCCACTTTCGCCGAGCTGACCGACGAGATGGCCGTGGTGCTGCGCCAGCGCGACCGCGCCCGCGACCACTTCCACGTGCTGGTGCGTGCCGTCGCTCTGCTGGACCATCCTGCGGTCCGAGAGTCGACGGCGCGGGTCGAGCAGGTCGCCGGGGTCGGAATCGTGTCCGACGAGCCGACGATCTGGCGCTACGTGTTCGACCGGGCGCTCGAGCAGGAGGCCCCGCTCGGTGACGAGGAGGGCACGATCCGACGGCTCCTGGCCGGGGCGCTGCGGCGCCTCCTGTCGATGAAGCCGAGCGACGCGACCACCGAGCGGCTGCGCACGATTTGGCGCGATGCCCTCGACCGGGCGGTCCAGCGCACGCCCGAGGCGGAGCGCACCGAGCTGCGCGACCTCCTCATCGAGGCCGCCGATCTCCACGGCGCCGGGGCCGCCGGGTTCCGGGCCGTCGCCCAGCCGGTGGCGCAGACCGGACTCGACCGCCGCCGGCTGCGCGCCGTCGAGACCGGCGTCGCGGGTGCGGCGTGGCTGACCCGGGGGCTGGTCCTCGACCCGGTGGACGACGCGCACGTGGCGTTCGTTGACGGTCGCGACACCCGGGGGGTGAGCTCCCAGTTCCCGCCGCGCCGGCGCCCGCGCAACTCGCTGGGCACCGTGGTCTCGCTCACCGAGCAGGACGGCGTGTCCACCGCGATCCTCAACGTGGGCGAGTCCGACCTGTGGTCGGTGCTGCTGCGCGGGCGGGTCCCCGCCTCCGAGACCCTGAGTATCGGCGACCCGGTAGCAGCGGTGCTCAAAAACGACAGGCGCTCGTTCCGGATGCTCCTCGACCAGCCGGGAACGGGACGGCCTACCGCCGTGCGCCTCGAGGCCTACCGGGAGAGTGCGGAGCTGTCCGGTCGAATCCTCCAGCTCCGGGTCAGAGGTCAGGGTGCGCAGGCCGTCGACCACCGCCTCTGGGACGCCGACACCGCACGGGCATTCTCGGGCCGCGACGACGAGACCGCGGATGTCGTGGCGGTGTACGACGCCGAGCTCGACTGGCTCCCGTTCGTGCGGGACGGGCTGGCGCTAGTCGTCCAGATGGTCACCACCGGGGCGCCGACGACGTTGGTCCTCAACTCCGAGTCGGCCGACGGCTGGGTCTTCTCGACCGCGCCGGGCGAGGTCTACGGGTTGCGCCGCTCCGACATCGGTCTCGAGACCGTGGCCGCGTTCGAGCGGCTGCTCGGCGCACACGACGACCCGAACGGCCTGCTGGTCACCTTCGTTCTCGGGGCCGGCCTGACGCTCGAGCTCTGGGACGGCGACCACAGCACGGACGTGCACGGCGCCCTCACCTGTCCTGTGGACGACCGCAACCTGCGGTGGCGAAGAGCGGTCGACGAGCACCTGGACGGAGTGCTGCTCGCTCCGGAGGAGGGCGTGTGGCAGCTGCGCGTGACGGCCCCGGCCGCGCCGTTCCCGAGCGCGATCTCGTTGACCGTCGAGCGGCCGGCGACCGGGCGGCGCGCGGCCCGCGACGAGGCCCAGTTCATCGCGCCGAACGAGTTCGACCCACACGCGCAGCGGACCGGGCATCTGCGCGCACGGGTCGAGCCCGCGAACAGCCTGGGAGAGGACCCCGCGGCCGTGTTCGCCGAGTTCTTCGCCCACGAGGACGTCACGGTCGAGCTCCGCAATGTCATCAGGTACACCCCCGACGGCTGGGTGATGTGCGCGACCACCAACGGGATCGTGGTGATGCTGAGGCCGGAGTCGATGTCCCTGGTCCCGCTGGACCCAGACGTCATCAGGACCCTCGACGTGCGCGGCCGCCAAGCCCGGCTGGGCGGTCTGCGTCCCGCCCGGCACGAGACGTGGACAGCCGTCACCGGCGCCGCGGCCGGACTGCTGCGTGACGTTCTCGAGCGGGCGACGGGTCCGCTCGTCGGCCTGGTGTGGTCGGTTCGCCGAGGAGCTCGAACGGCCGGGCCGGTCGCGGTCAAGTTCGACGTGCCTGGGTACCCCAACGTCGCCATCGACCTCGGCGTCCGGAGCGTGCGCGCCGGCTCCATCGTCGCGGTTCGGGCCGCGTCGGAGTTCGGGGGCGTCGAGGTGTCGGTGGCCAGCACATTCCGGATCGGTGACCTGCTCTTCCCCGACCTAGCCCCCGGCGAGCCCGTCGACGGCTGCGTGTACGTCGGCCACACGGCCGCCGCCGGCACGACCACAGGCGTGGTCCAGACTTCCGGCGGCGCCGTCCTGACCGCGGACGTACCGAGCGACGTTCCGCTGTTCTCGGTCCGCCAAGGGGGGCAGTGGCGCCCGCCGCGCCGGCAGTGGGAGTCTTCGTGCCGAGTGGAGCGGGGAGCGGACGGCGGGCGCACGCAGTGGGTGCTGATCTCCGGCGACGCAGGCGCCATCGGCGGAGTCGTCACCCGCGAGCTGGCCGTGGGACCCGCCGCCGTGCGCCGGGCCCGGATCGTCGTGCGCCGCCGGCTGGGTCAGGTGGTCCTCGGGCGGGAGCTCGACGTGGTCAACGTGCGCATGCAGCGGACCACGAGCTCGCCGTTGCGCCGGCCCAGGACGCCGGTCGATGTCGCGTCGGTCCCGGACATCGCCGCCGAGCTCGACCGGCTCGCCTCCCGCGGCGAGCCCGTCGAGGTCGAGGTCGAGCCCCAGGACCTCGATCGCGCGCACGTCACCGAGCTCGTCCAACTGGGTTGCCGGCGCAGCGAGGCGGCGCTGGCGGTCGTCGACGCCGAGCCCGTGCTGATCTCGGCTGTGGACTACGAGACGGCGGGGCTGGGGCGGCTCGTCGCGACCGGCGCCGACAGCTACGGGATCTCATTCCGGGAGGTTCCCGACCTCGACCTCGAGGCGCTGGCGGCCCACCTCGGCGCGCCGTACGGAGAGGAGGTGCGCCCGCGTCGGCTGCTGTACGCGATGGAGCACAACGGCCGGCACGTGTTCGAGTTCGGCTTCGGCCTTCGGGCCAGCGCGGAGGGCGCACAGCTACGCTTCGACGACCAGCCCTTCGACGAGGTCAAGCGGGTGCTCTTCCACGGCGACCAGGTCGGCGGCGTCGTGTTCACCCGCGTCGAGGGGGAGACGGTGATGGTGATCCGCGAGGCCTGGATCACCGCGTCCGCTGGTACGACGCTCTACCGCCAGGCCGCCGAGCTCAAGTTCCTGCACCTGCTCCGCGTGGAACGCGAGGGCGGCGCCCTGCGGGTCCGGCAGATCGAGGGGTTCAGCCGCGCGAGGACTGACGAGAGCAGATCGTTCCTCGGCCCGCAGGTCGCGCTCGCCGTCCTGGACACGGGCGCGGAGGACCTCGATGTCACCGACGGCGCAAGCCGGCTGATCTATGGCGAGCTCGACACCAAGCGGTTTCTCGACTCGGCCGGGCTGCAGGTGGTCTTCCACCACCGCACGCTCACGGCGGAGGGGCTCGCGGCGATCGGCCACGGTGTCGTCACTTTCGTCAAGGGCGGCCGGATCAAGCGGTTCGGCAACGAGGTGCTGCTCGCGGTCCGCTCGGCCAGCGACCGGGCGAGCGACCTCGACGGCTCGGCACGGGTCATTCGCCGCAACTTCTCGGTCGACGTCAACCAGCTGCCTCGGCTCCAGGACTTTGAGGGGGAGCGGGCCTTGGCGGGCTCCCTCCTCGTCGGGTGGGTGCGCGAGGAGGCGGCGCAGCGGGCCGGCGTCGAGGTGCGGCTCTGTGGCCCGACCATCCCGTCTCGGTCGACCCGGTCGCTGCGCGACCTAGCGCTCGCGCAGGACGGCGCATTCCTCCTCGTCGACGAGCTGGGCCGCGACCGAGACGAGAGGACGATTCGGCTGGAGTACCGCCACGGCATCTACTTCAGCGTACGGTTCGGCGAGATCGAGTCCGAGCCCGGCAACCTGGTCCGGCAGGACGTCGTCCGGCTGACCGTGTCGCGGGAGTCGGGGCTGTTCACGCTAACGCGCTGCAGCCCCAGTGACCGGCGGTTCTTCGAGACCACCCCCCGCCCGATGGTGGCGCTCCCGGCCAACCGGCTGCTCGCGAAGACCGCGCCCGCCGACTCGCGCGCCGACGGCTACTGGGGCCACGGACGGGCCGGGATCGCCTTCATCGCCGGTGGTCTGCCCGGTGAGATGGCCGCACCCGCGTCGTACGCCGAGCCGACGGGCTGGGGTGGCGGCAAGCCCCGGGAGCTCACCGCCCTGATGGGGGCACCGCACCCGAAGGTCGCGCTGTTCGGCCTCCGGGGCGGCCGGCTCAGTGCGGCACCGGCCGGTCGCACCACCGGTGCCGGCGCGCTCTCCTTCGGCCGCGACGGTCGAGTCACCGCCGTCGTCGACGGCACGCACGTCGCGGTCGACCCGGCCGTGCTCACCTTTGCCGACATCGCGGCCACCGACCTCCGGGAGCGGGCGCGAGCGATCTCGTGGCGGTTCCACGACGACAGCACCGGGTCCTGGGAGCCGGACGGCACCGTCCTGCGGCAGCCCCTCGAGGCGCACTCGGTCGTCGACGGTGGCCCGGTGTTCTTCGAGCGCGGGGAGCGGCTGCGCTACACGACCGACCTCGACCGGTGGGCCTATTCGAGTGCCTTCCTGAGCCAGGGCGTGCGCAGCGAGGATGCAGCCGTTCGGGCGGCGGTGGCGGGAATCAGCCGGGCCGTCGACGGCCGTCCGGACGGGCTCTACCTCGAGGTCGCGCCGGGAGTGGTCTGCCTCGTCCTCGGTGCGCTGCTGGGCATCCGACTCGCCGGGGGGCGGGTCGCCGCGCTCGACGAGGTCTCGATGGGCTCGTTCGGGGTGGGTGACCAGCTCGACGTAGTCGTGCGCCGCGACGCCGGCCGGTCCGTCGACAGCGTGCACGTCGTGCGTTGGGTGACGAGCGGTCGCGGGCTGGCGGGCACCGAGTGCCCGCGGCTGCTGCTTCCGGTCGAGCACTTTGACGACGAGACCGGGTTGCTACGGCTCGGAGCCGGCCAAGTGCACGTGCACCTCCCGACATGGCGGCAGCCGACCGCCGCGTCTGTCGGCCTCACCGCGGACAACGCGATCGACGAGGTGACTGGCCCTCCGGTGACTGGTGACTCGATGCTGCTGGTCGTCGAGGACGGCAAGCTCGCGGTAGCGGGGCTGCCGGGCGTCCAGCCGTACACCAGGGAGGACATCTGGACCGAGGACCGGTGGCACCGGCACCTATTCCGGGACGGGCGCTTCATCGCACCCCGCCTCAAGAACGAGGTGCTCGGCGCCGGCGGAGCCATGGCGGTCACGGTCGAGCACTTCAAAGAGAAGCGGTCCGCACTGCTGTTCTCCTTCCGCCGCCAGTTCGCGCCACTCGCGGACGGCCGCCCGATGGTGGGTCAGGTCGTCGGCAGCGAGAGCCGATTCCTCCTCGTCCGTTTGGCCTCGGCCATCGTCCGGCTCCGGGCGGACCGGCTTGTCTCCGGCGTGCCAATCGACGCGGTGGTCGCCGTGGCCACCGCGCTCCGCGACGCGGGCACCCCGGTCTGGCTGTCCTGCGACGGCCGGGACCTCTCATGCCCGGCGCCGGCGGGAGCGCCGGCCGGTGACCGGTTCCTCGCCGAGACGGACGTCGACGTCGACGGAGTGACCGGCATCGTCGCCCGGGACGTGGTGACGAACGGCCTGGCGTGGGTCCCGGGATCGGCGCTGGCCCTCACGGCGCTCGATCGGGAGGACCGACGCGCCCTGTGGCTCACCGAGGACGCGATCCCGTTCACCGCGGCCATGGTGGCGAGCGACCCGTCCGTGACGCAGACCCCGGTCGCGTCGCTCCTCGACGTGCCGGCGGTGGTCACGGAGCGGTCGGGGCTCCGCCGGGGGCTCGGCCTCGGGGTGACGGTGCGCAGCGTGACCGACCGTGAGAGTGGTCGGCGGATCGTCGCCGCGACCCGAGAAGGCACCCTGATCGAGTTGCGCTGCCTCGAGCCCGACACTATCGAGGTGGGCCAGCAGCTCAACGTAGAGGTGCTCTCGATCGAGCAGGGCGGTCGGTCCGTCGTCGCCGTGCCGGTCGGCGAGCGCCGGTTGACGCTGGTCCTGCCGCGACGGCTGGTCGCCCACGTCCCACCCGTGGGGGAGCGCCGCGCGGCCTTCGCGCGGCTGCTCGACCTCCTCGACGAGCCGGCGCCGACCGACCTCACCACCCTCGGGTCTGTCGCGGTGGAGGAGCGGGTCGCGCGGTCGTATACCGCGGTCGACGGTGGTCGCGTCTCGGCGGTCGCGGCATCCTATGCCGCCGACTGGTGGCGCGGTCTGACGCCGGACGACGAGGTCGACCTGCTGCCGGCGCTCCTCGCCGTGCACCTGCTCCTGTCCGCTGCCACGGCACCCACCGCCGCCCTCCTGGACGACAGCGGCACCGAGGACGAGGAGGTGCTGCGCTCGTCGCAACAGCGGTGGGAGAACCTCGCGTCCGAGGTGCTTGCGTCGCTGGGCCGCCGGGCGCTGCGGAGCCTGCACGTCGAGGCGCTAATGCGCTACTGGCTGGAGCAGCGCCATGCCCACGAGGGTTTCGCGTGGCGGCAGTGGGAGCTGATCGTCCGCGTTGCCGGTGAGCCCCTCATGCCTAACACCGAGGCGACCATCGAGCCGATGCTGCGCCAGCTCGAGTTCGGCGCCGGCAGCGAGGGACGTCGGGTGGCCGCGGCGGTGCGGATGGCCTGTGGCTCGGGAGAGGGAGCGGCCCTGCTCCTCGGCGACGAGGACCTCCTGCTGCCTGAGCTCGTACGACACGTGCGGGTCGCGGACCCGACCCTGATGGTGTTCCGCGGACCGCGGGCGCGCCGCGTGCTCGACGTCCAGCTCACCTACGTGAGCCGCACGATCACGAGGATCCGGGCCAACGGCAGTGACGTCATCCTGCTGCCCGAGCCACCCTGGTTCGACTGACGCCGACACTCCGGCCCGGTCCCAAGTACGCTTCCCCGCCCACAACGTCAAGACCTGATGGCGAACACGCCTGCGCCTTCCGCGGCACGCACTAGCGAAGGCGTCCATGCGATGTCTCCGGAGTAGGCAGAGCTGGACCCATCCAGCCCAATCCGAAGGGGCCGAGTCGGGGGCACCGCTAGCGTGGCCGGCCCCCCATGCCTGCACGGCCATCAGCCCACGGCCAACAGGACCCTCGGGGGATCGAGTTCAACCACATCCGCCTCGAACCGACGGCCACGCTGCTCCGGGGTAGAGCATCTCCATGGCGGCCGTGACCCGATCGGCCGTCCCGATACACGCGAACATGGTCAGTGGTCTGCTCCGACGGCAAACTGACGGTCGAGTACCAAGAACGGCAGCCTGCCGAAGTGGTCGCCGTGCAGATGAGAAACCACGGGCATCGAACTCGCTCGGATCGACACCCTGAGACTTCATCGCAGTCAGGCGGGTGGCTCAGCGGTGCACGAGAATGGAGTGGGCTTCAGCCCGCAGGCGGATGCAGGTCTGGAACCGCCGCCGCTGGGTAAGTCCCTTGGGCTGGTGTGGTTTCGGGCAGCGGCCGGGGTAGCCGGAGGCTCCGGCGTGTCGCTTCCAGGGCGGGCCATCGTGTAGTGGTCAATGAGTTACCTACCACCGTGACTCACAGTAAGGACACTCCACACGATGGCCCAGGATCATTCTGCCGTGCGCGCCCGTCTCGATGAGCTCAAGGCCGCCGATCCGCAAGCGATGTTCACCGAGCTGCTGCGTGCCGGGTTGCAGGAGCTGATCGAAGCAGCTGACCGCCACCGTCAGGGCGGGGCGCCGCCAGCGCACCGACGAGCGGACCACGCACCGTAACGGGCACCGCGGCAAGACGGTGTCGACCCCGGCCGGGGATGTGCAGGTGCAGATCCCGAAGCTGCGGGCGAGTTCGTTCTTCCCGTGCCTGATCGAACGCCCCGGCGGATCGACCAGGACTGCACGCGGTGATCATGGAGGCTTACGTGCACGGCGTGTCCACCCGCAGTGTCGATGAACTGGTCAAAGCCCTCGGCGTGGACACCGGCATCTCCAAATCGGAGGTCTCCCGCATCTGCCAGGGGCTCGACGGCGAGATCGCCCGGTTCCGGAAGCGGACGCACACGCACATCAGCTTCCCGTACGTGTTTGGGACGCCACCTTTTGCAAGGTGCGGATCGGCGCACGTCGTCTCGCAGGCCCTGGTGGTCGCGATCGGGGTGTCGATGGAAGGCACCCGCGAGGTGCTCGGCACCGCGGTCGGCGACGGCGAATCGTATGAGTTCTGGTCCGAGTTCCTCCGCTCGCTCAAGGCCCGCGGCCTGGGCGGGGTGCACCTGGTTTACCTCCGACGCGCATGCTGGCCTCAAACGGGCTGTCGCAGAGCAGTTCACCGGCACAGCGTGGCAGCGGTGCCGAGTGCACTTCTCATTCGCAACGTCGGGGCGAAGGTCACTGCCAAGCAGATGCCGCCGGTGATGGCCGACAACGCTAACGCGGCGTGCACGGAGAGGTCTGTGCCGTAGTCGAGGCTGTTGAGCCTGTCCTCCTCGCCGGCTAGCTCCTCGGCCAGCTCGGCGATCGGCCTGTCGGTTTCATCGGCCAGGAGTGCGGCAACGATCTGCAACGCGAGCGGTAAGTGGTCCTAGACGCAGCGTGACCTGCGGAGCCTGAGTGAGTCGCCCATCGGCCGGATTGCGCGCGCGAACCGCGCTGATCAGCAGTTCGAGCGCTTCGTTGGGACTAGTCAGGAAAATACCAGCAAAAGTCAGAGCCACGGCCGTGACAACACCCAGCGTCGCCGACGCTGACACCCACATCATTCGATCCTTCACTAGCCGTGGATTCTTATCCATTAGGTGGGTTAGGGTCCGCTTTGCCCACCGTGCCGGTGTTGCGGATCTGGTTGTTGTGTTTGCGGTGATCGCGGACTTCACCGCCACCGCTGCGTTGTGCGAATCCGCGTGCGGCACCGTGGGCTTCGGCTTGGGTTTCGTAACGGCCGGCAGCGCGGTCGGCGCCTGCGCGTTTGGCGCTCCAATCTCTTGAGGTCTTGTCGTATTGCACGTCGGAGTCAGCCATGTTGCTGTACCTATCCGCTCGTATAATTCTTGCTGATCAAGCTACTATCGCGGTACGACATCGACCGTTGCCTCATGAGGCTTGTTGTTGTTCGTGTTCAATCTCGTCGATGAGACTGCGCAGGGTGCGTGTCCCGAGCTTGCGGACGTCCTCACTGAGGTAGTGCTCGTTGACACGATCGCGCAGAGCGATGGCTTCGGTGAGGCGGTCGACCTCCATCGCGCCACGCCAGGGCGCGGGACGGCGAAGCGTCTCGGCTACCTCGCCCGATCGGGCGTGCAGGTAGTGCGCGCGACGGTCATCAAGGGGCCCGGTCACACTGTTGCGGCACGATCCGATACGGCATCCGACACGGGTGCGTATATCGGTGTGGCTCAACAACTGTCGAGCAGCTTTGGACGACACGGTAGCCCCGAGGGCGGGCAGGTAAATTCCGGCAGCAGCACCGCCGCCCTGGCCTTTCTCCGGGTCGGGGGCCTTGCGGTAGCGCGACATCGTTTGGGCGTGGTTGACCTTTTCGAGCATCCCCAGGCCGACCGAGTACGCATCGGCATGCCCCATGGCCAGCGCGGCGCGGCCGATGTTCCCCGACAGGCCCAAGGTGACGGTCATGCCGTGTTCCCGGAACTGATCGAGCACTCCGAAGGCGGTGCGGATCTTGCGGATGCCTTCTTCGTCGCCACCGAGCGGAGAAAACCGGATCTCGATGTCACCGATCCCGGCGCCTGCGTATTCAGCGGCCAGATCAATGCCCAGGCGGGTGATGGCCGTGGTCGCCAGGGTGACGACAGCCCGGGTGGGCTTGTCCTGGCCGACGGCGATCCGGGTGCGTTCGGCGAGGTCGACATTCAGGCGCGCGGTGCGCTCGTCGGTGACATAGAAGTGGGGCGCGGTGATGTGGGTGCTCAGTTCGGGGTGCTTGTCGATGGTCAACCCGACCAGGGCGGCGCGTTCTGCAAGGTTGCCAGACAGAGAGTCGATGTCGTAGGGCCGACCTGTCCAGAGGGGCAGCTTTTCCAGGTCATATCCACGTGCAGCAAGGCGCTCGGCCGCCGGTTCCCAGTACACGGACAACCCTGCTTCGACGGCGGCAGCGGCAGCATCTTTTTGATGACGCACAGCCTTGGTGTCGAGGGTGATCGCGGCGGTGCCGGTGTGATCGCGGGACAGGAAGTCTTCGACCGGTTTGTGGTCGTTGGGTCCAAGCCGAAACTGAATCCCCATGGTGTGGAACGTCCTCTCGCCTGCGGGCCTCGTCTCGTGACAGAATACATGACATAGTGAATGACAAAAGGAAGACAGGCGGACAAATATGGGAGTTAACGCACTCGCCTCGACCGTGTCGAGTGCGATCGAGCGCTTGGGATTGACCTACGAGGAGGTCGGCGGCATCGTCGATGCCTCCGCGCGTTCGGTGGCGCGCTGGACCTCCGGTCAGGTCGTCCCGCAACGTCTCAACAAACAGCGACTCATAGAGCTGTCCTACGTCGCCGACGCATTGGCCGAAGTACTTCCGCGCGATCAAGCCAACGTATGGATGTTCTCCCCGAACAGGCTTCTGGCCCATGCCAAACCGGCCGATCTGGTCCGCGACGGTGAGTACCAACGCGTCTTGGCGCTCATCGACGCGATGGCTGAAGGGGTCTTCGTGTGAACAACGGGCTCGACGAGGGCCTGGTGCAGCGCATTGATTCGCGCGGCACCGTCGCGTGGTCAGGAACGTGCTACCGCTACACCACCGCCCACCGCGACCCTTTATCCGGCGAGGGGGCGCGGCGATTCGGCGGCAGGTGGAACCCCGCCTCGCTGTTCTCGGCGATCTATCTGGCCGATTCCACCCAGGCATGCATGGTTGAAGTTGACCGGGCTGCACAGGCGGCATCCACGACCGCAAAAAAGATGCTCGAAGCCGACTACCTGCTGCACACAGTGACGGCCGAGGAGCTGGCGGTGCTGGATTTGACAACCACAGAAGCCCGCGAAGCGGTCGGCCTCGACGAGGACGATATCCACGGCGATGACTGGTCGGCCTGCCAAGCCGTGGGCCATGCCGCCTGGTTCCTCCATGTGCAGGGTGTGCTGGTACCCGCTGCCGGCGGCGTCGGGTTGGTGATCGCCGCCTACGAACACCGCACCCGCCCAGGCCAGCTGCAAGTCGCCTCCAGCGAGGAGCTGACACCCACCCGTTACCGCGAACTGCGACACCCCTGACCCAAAGGACTGCGGGAACAACTGCTCGGGCAAGACCGCCTCCAACGAAGCGGTTGCGAAACGACCCACGAAACCGACTTTTCGAAGTCGGCGAGCAGCAACCGACCCAATTCCAGACGAGACTCGTTAGTCACGTGGCCGGCACAGGTCGCAGCCCAATACGTGCACGAGTAATGCTTCTGGCCCTTGAACCAGCGAACTGTCCTCCACGGCGCCGCCGCACGCAGACGCTGCGTCGTCACATCCTTCCACGGTCCTGACCACTCCAAGCCATCAAGCCGCGACCGGACTTTCACCATCACCGATGCGAGATCCACCACCGACGCCGGGCCGTCGTCTGTCGCATTCGATGAAAGTTCGGCGGTAGCCATCGGCCGCCCCTGCGCTCGCTGGGTTATCTCAGCCCACACTGCGCCTGCGACAGCCTCCACCAGCTACGACACGCCGGGTGCACCTTCGAAAAATCTCAACTGATTGGCCAATCAGTTGCCACTACCGTTGAGATTTGGCCATTTGAAATGAGATCTACAAACACCAACTACCCCCGCGCCATATCCACGAAGCGGCTCAAATGTAGTTGGTGCGCAACGGTTATCGTGGCAGTAGGACCATTGCGGTGCTTGCCGACGATGATGTCGGCCTCGCCTGCGCGCGGGTCGTCGCGTTCAAACGCGTCGGGGCGGTGGAGCAGGATGACCATGTCGGCGTCCTGCTCGAGCGATCCCGACTCACGAAGGTCCGACACCTGCGGCTTCTTGTCGGTGCGCTGTTCTGGACCACGGTTCAGCTGGCTGATCGCGACCACGGGAACCTCGAGTTCCTTTGCGAGCAGCTTCAATTGGCGGCTGAACTCCGAGACTTCCTGCTGACGAGACTCGACCTTCTTGCCCGACGTCATCAGCTGCATGTAGTCCACCACAACGAGTTTCAGGTCGTGGCGCTGCTTGAGGCGTCGAGCTTTGGCGCGGATCTCCATCATGGTGAGGTTCGGCGAGTCGTCGATGAAGAGCGGCGCCTCGGAGATCTCACCCATTCGGCGTGCGAGGCGCGTCCAGTCGTCGTCGGACATCGAACCGCCACGCATGTCGCCGAGCTTGATCTTGGCTTCGGCCGAGAGGAGTCGCATCACGATCTCGACCTTGCTCATTTCCAGAGAGAACATCGCGGCCGTCATCTGATGGCCGATCGAGCACGACCGGATGAAGTCCATGGCGAGCGTCGAATTGTGCGTCGGCACCATCGCCTCACCGGCGAGATACATGTGTTCGTCGTTGTCGACCTGCACGCACCGCACCGGGACACTGCGGACCGGGCGCACGGCGACGACGCGTCGAACTCCCGACTGCATGCGAAGTTCCTTGTGGCGCAACGCTTTATGGTAAACAGTGAAGACGTCGTCGTCGCCGGTGTCGACGCGGAGCCAGCCGGTGGCCGACCTCTTGTATGTGTAGCCGAGCCCGGCGACGAGGTCGGCGATGACGGCGGTCATGTGTCGGGTGGCGGCGGGAACGATGATCCACCCGTCCTCGTCGACGCTCGCACGGGCATCGAGGAGGCCGGCGAGCAGTGCTCGACGCTGGGCGATCGACCCGCGCAGGTACTCATACGGAATACGCCCACCGAGGTCTGACATCAGCGCCATGACGTCGACGTCGCCCTCGGCGTCGATGCGGATGCCGATCTCGGGATCGTCGAATGCCATTCCGGCAAGTGCGGCAACGGTATACGGGCCGTAGGCAAAGTTCTTGCGCGGCAACTCGAGTGGCTCGGTGTTGCGCACCATCGCGCACCCGACGTGCACCCGCAGATCGGCGGTGGTGAGGGTGCGTCGCTCATCGTCGACCTCAGCGACCCACTGGTGCTGCTCGTCGGCGACGAGCACGCTGCCATCGCTGAACTCCACCTCGAAGCACGGCCGCTCCGTCATGACCTCGGTCGCGGCAACGACGCGCGTCGGCCTACCGTGCGGATCGATGAGCTCGTCGCCGACACTCACCGTGCCCATCGTGGTCCAGCCAGTCGGAGTCGGTAGCGGAGTGTCGAGCGAGAGCGCTTTGCCGACACCCGGGCGGGCCGCCACGATGATCATCTGTCCGGGGTGGAGTCCGTTGGTGAGCTTGTCCAAGTCGGCGAAACCCGTTGGCACACCGAGTGAAATACCACCGCGAGAGGCGATGGAGTCGATCTCGTCCATCGTCGGCTGCAGCAACTCTTCGAGCGGCACGTAGTCTTCGGCGGTACGCCGCTCGGTGACCTCGTAGACCTCGGCCTGCGCGCGGTCGACTACTTCGGCGACATCCTGGCCGTCGGCACCGGAGTAGCCGAACTGCACGATGCGCGTGCCGGCCTCGACGAGGCGTCGAAGAATGGCCTTCTCGGCGACGATCTCGGCGTAGTAGCCGGCGTTGGCCGCGGTGGGCACGGTGGAGATGAGGGTGTGCAGATAGGGTGCGCCCCCGATGCGACGCAGCTCGCCCGCGCGCTCGAGCTCTGCGGCGACCGTCACGGCGTCGGCGGGTTCGCCCTTGCCGTACAGCTCGAGGATCGCCTCGTAGACGGCCTGGTGCGCCGGGCGGTAGAAGTCGTTGGTGCGGATCTTTTCGATGACGTCGGCGATCGCGTCTTTCGAGAGCATCATGCCGCCGAGAACGGACTGCTCGGCCGCCATGTCTTGCGGCGGTTGACGGCCATACTCCTCGACCGGCATCTCTGGCTCGTCTGGTCGTCCGGAATCCCGAGCCGCACCGTGGCCGCGATCATCGACAACTGCCACGTGTGCCAACCTTTCGAAATCGAACCCTGACGATGGACGGCCCCCCAACCGTCAACTCGTCGACACGGCGGTGTGCTGACGACTCTGCCGTCCCCCGGAAGCCTGACTGGCTGAGTCGTCTTTGTTCATACCCGAGGGGTCTGACAGGTCGGACCGCACATCGCGACGCGCAACACCATCGGGCACTGATGGAAGACAGTAGGAGTTCGTCTCGTCGCACTCAAACGCGCTTGTGGACGAACTTGTGGATGGCCTGTGGACGGCTCGCGCGCAACCGCGTGTCAGTTGTGCAGCCGCTGTGGAGAACGTTGGGGAGTAGATGTGTGTGTAACTCGATCTCTGCAGGTCAGATGCTGTGTGCGATTTCCACAACGAAGAACTTTTCTCGGCTCGGCGTGTCTTGGGAAACTCACAGCCGGGCGTGTTGTGGGCGGGTGACAACCACCATCGAGCAACAACGCAGTGAACAGTGGGTGTGACCTGCGCAACAACACAGTTGATGCGCGGCGATTCGCCTTCGCCGCGCCGCGCAACCCGCCACTGTCTGAGTTTTGCCCTCGCCCGACGCTGCGATGTGGTGCACTGGCCCCGTGCCGACGACCCGCAGACGCCACCGGATGTCTCGCTCCCGTCTGGCGTCGTGTGTCTTGGCGGCCGCAGCACTTCTCGTGCCGCTACTGAACGCATCTCCGGTGTCCGCGGCACCCCTACCGCTGCCCGCCGCGTTCGACCTGTCGCGCTACGCACCAGTCGATCCGACGCCGTTCCGCTCACTGGCCTACGACGACAACGGACGGTCGTTCTTCACCACCGGCCGGTGGAACTGCCAGATCGGTCCGACGTTCCGCTCGGTGGGCTGCCAGGGCCGCCCCGCGACCGCACCTCCCGGCGTCCAGGGCGCAGCCATCACCGCCGACGCCCAGGGGCCGTGGTGGGTACCTGAACCCGATCTGCTGACCGGCACCTCATACCGCTTCGGCTCGACGTCGGGCTTCCGTCCGCCGCGCCTGAGTGTCGGCACACGGGTGACGATCGCGGGTGTCACCTGCACGGTGCCCTCAGCCACCCAGGTCGCCTGCCGCACCGGCAACCGGGCGCTGATCTTCTCGCCCGGATTCCACAAGTTCTACTACCCCGCGGGAGACACCGCGCACAACGGCAATCCCGCGCCGCGCTACCTGCCGGCGTCACTTCAGGCGTCGAGTCAGCTACCGCTCGTGCCGGCGCCGCCCGAGCTGATAGGCCCCTATCGTCACTCCGCAGTCGCGGGGGCGCCTGCTCGACGCCGCTCACGCAGGTTGCGCACGCCACGTGGCGTAGCGGTGAGTAGGTACCCCGCATCGACGCCCTTGTTGACCATGAGGATCGGAATATCTGTTGTGGCGCACAGCCTTCGAGCCAGTCGACCCGGGCCGGACGCATACCCGAGAACCATAGCGGCCGCATCGAGGTCGCGGGATTCACGCGCCAACACGACGTGTGGACTACCGCTGCGCACCAGCGCTCGAACATCGGAAGCGCCTGCGGCACAAGCGACTTCTCGTGCGCGTCGCTGAACTTCATGGATCACCGAGAGTTCCTCGAGTTGATAGGCGTCGACGCCCAGCTCATCCCGCCAGCGTCGTTCCTCGTGACTGCGGTGGGGATTCGCCCGCTGCCGTGCGACGGCACTGACGAGGTAGAGCGGCGCCTCGGCGCGGACCGCACGAGCGCAATACTCGACCGCCCAATATGATTCGTCCGTTCCGCACACTCCGACGACGACGGGCGGTACTGACGTTTGGGTCTGGTTCTGGGATGACCTGCGCAGGGGAATTGTCGCGACGGGATTGTGCTGGATCTGGTGACCGAAGAGAGTGTGCATGGCGGTGACTTCCGAGATGGGACTGCATAGCTGTGAACGCGAATCCCTTACACCGGCACACCACGTCGGGCACCATTACCGAGCTGGACCCGGGGAACTCGCTGCACATGACGCTACGAGCGCGGGCCTTTGCGGTATCGGGTAGCCGTCTACCCCACTTTCGCGGCTGCGCGTGCGCGTCGCGGCGTACGAGTACGCAGTTCACGAGATATGCCAAGCCGCCACTGCAGGGCCCCACAGACGACGAGAGCCGGGCGGAACGGTGTCCGCCCGGCTCTCGACCGGTGTAAAGCTACTGCGTATCAGGCAGCGGGTAAATCAAGCAGCGACGACGTCGACCTGAACGGTCGCGGTGACGTCGGGGTGCAGGTTCACGACGACCGGGAAGGTGCCGGTCGACTTGATGTGTCCCTTGGGTAGTTCGACGGTGCGCTTGTCGACTGCGGGGCCACCTGCGGACTTGATCGCGCCGGCGACATCGCCAGCGGTGACCGAGCCGAACAGCTTGCCCGAATCGTGCGTCTTGACCGACAGGCTGATGCCCGACAGGTTCTCGAGCGCCTGCTTGAGCTCGTTGGCGTGCTCGACGCCACGGACCTCGCGGGCCTCCTGCGAGCGTCGGATGGTCTCGACCTGCTTCTCGGCACCACGGGTGGCCTTGATGGCCAGGCCGCGGGGCAGCAGGAAGTTGCGGCCGTAGCCGTCCTTGACCTCGACGGTGTCGCCTGCTTCGCCGAGGTTCTCCACGGCAGCGGTGAGGATGAGTTTCATGTCGTTATCCCCTTCCGGCTTATCGGGCGGTCGACGTGAAGGGCAGCAGTGCCACCTCACGCGAGTTCTTGACGGCCACAGCGACGTCGCGCTGATGCTGGACGCAGTTGCCGGTCACGCGACGCGACCGGATCTTGCCGCGATCGGACAGGAAACGACGCAGCAGCGCGGTGTCCTTGTAGTCGATGTCGGCCTTCTTGTCCTTGCAGAAGGAGCACGCCTTGGTCTTGGTGACCTTCTCGACGCGCACCTTCCGGGTGCTCTTAGCTTTTGCCATGTGTACTTACTCCAAAGTTGTTGCGAGGACGCCTCTTTCACATAAGGGGCGTCGTCGCGGTTCAGAAGGGGGGTTCGTCGTCCCCGCCGCCGAAGTTTCCGCCGCTGCTCGCGGGTGCACTGCCCCACGGGTCGTCGGCGACCTGCTGGCCCGAGCCCGACCCGCCGCTGCGGCTTCCGCCGCCGGACGAGCCGAAGCCTCCGCCACCGCCCCCACCGCGCGAGGCCTTGTTGACCTTCGCGGTGGCGTACCGCAGCGATGGGCCGATCTCGTCGACCTCCAGCTCAACAACAGTGCGCTTCTCACCCTCGCGGGTTTCGTACGACCGCTGCTTGAGACGGCCCTGCACGATGACCCGGGATCCCTTGGTCAGACTCTCGGTCACGTTCTCCGCGGCCTCGCGCCAGATGTTGCAGCGCAGGAACAGCGCTTCGCCGTCCTTCCACTCGTTCGTCTGACGATCGAATGTGCGCGGCGTCGACGCCACCGTGAAGTTGGCCACCGCCGCACCCGACGGAGTGAACCGGAGTTCCGGATCAGCCGTGAGGTTGCCGATGACCGTGATGACCGTGTCGCCTGCCATGTGTTTCCCCTTAGGTCTACGTGTGGGCACTCGTCGAAATCGATGTGCACCGCGAGTTGAGTTCAACCCTAGGTGTCGACACCGACGAGATCGATGGATTCGTTCGGTCGATCAGGGATCTGTGGGTTACTTGCGCAGAACCTTCGTGCGCAGAACCGACTCGTTGAGCTTCAGCTGACGATCGAGCTCGCTGACCGTCTTGGGCTCGGCGTTGAGATCGATGACGGCGTAAATGCCTTCGCTGTGCTTCAAGATCTCGTACGCGAGTCGGCGCTTGCCCCAGATGTCGACGTTATCCACCTTGCCGCCGTCGTTACGGACAACGTTGAGGAAAGTATCGAGTGAAGGGGCGACGGTGCGCTCGTCCAGATTAGGATCGAGAATGACCATCAATTCGTAGTGACGCATAAGACCACATCACCTCCTATGGGCTCATCGGCCACGGACTGTCCGTGGCAGGAGGGTCGCCTGCGTCGGCAACCGCTCCACCATACACGGGGCACCCCTGACCAGCGAAATCGCGCTGCAACGCACAACCCCGCTCCGCCGAGACGAAGCCGGCCGACGGGTAGGTGACGCAGACCACCGGCCCGCCATCTCTTACCCTGTAGGCCATGCCCGCGCTCCGCTTCTCTCCGACCATGGGCTTCGGGCAGTACACACTGTCTCGCCGAGGCGAGACGGCGTTGATCCTTCTGGTCTCGCTCCTTCTCACGTCGGTGGCTCTGTACTGGTCTTATGTCATCAAGGTGAAGTGCGGCGGCGAGCCGTTCTTTCCCGACGGTCGGTCGCATCACTTCCCCGTCGGCGACGTCGACGCCGTGGTCCCCTGCTACTCCGACCTGATGTACCTGTGGGTCGGGCGCGACATCAACAACCACATCTTCCCGTACATCCACGGCGGGATCGGCCCGAACGGCCACCTGTTCGGCGGCGTTGTCGAGTACCCGGTGCTGTCCGGAATGCTGATGTACCTCGGCGCGATCGGCGCCAACACCGACACCGAGTTCTTCCAGCATTCCGCGCTGCTGCTCGCCCCGTTCGCCTTCGCGATCACCATCATGCTGGCGTTGATGACCCGCTGGTGGGTTCTTCTGTGGGCCGCGACGCCGCCGCTCGTGCTCTACGCCTTCCACAACTGGGAGCTGCCCGTCGTCGCGACGGCGGTCGGTGCCGTCGCGGTGATGGCGTGGGGTGCGTCGACCAACCCGCGAACCGGCGACCGGCGACTCTCGCTACGAACGTCGGCGATGCTCGCGGCCGTGCTGTTGGGAATCGGCTTCTGCCTCAAGCTTTATCCGGGCTTCTTCGCGCTGCCGCTAGCGCTGTACGTGCTGACGCGCGGCGCGGGCGGCATGATCAACGCGCGTCGTCGAACCGAGGATCTCGACTGGACCGGCGCGATCATGACTGCCGCGGCGGCTGCCGTGACGGTGATCGCGATTCAGTTGCCGTTCATGATCGTCGGCTTCGAGGGCTGGAAGGCCGCACTCTCGTTCCAGGGCAAGCGGAAGTCCGACGTCGACACCAACTCCATCTGGTACTGGGGACTTCGACATTTCACCGGCGGACAGACCGACACGTACAACTCGCTCGTCGGCATGCTGTCACCCCTGCTGATCCTGTGCGCCTTCGCGCTCGCGGTCTATCTAGGGTGGCGGGTGTACCTGCAGTCGGGCACCTATCCGTGGATCGGCGTCTCGGGTGCGATGCTCGCCGGATTCATGTTGTTCCACAAGGTCCACTCACCGCAGTACACCCTGTGGATCCTCCCGTTCTTCGTGCTGCTGAAGACCCGCTGGCCGATCATCGTCGCCTACCTCATCGCCGACTTCCTCTTGGACACCACCATCTTCCGGTTGTTCGGCATCTACACGGCGCACGCGCCGATGCAGTGGTGGGTGATGGCGGGCGTGAACATCGGCGTCTGGGTGACCGCCGCGATCCACCTCTACCTGATCTTCGCGTTCGTCCGTGCCCCGCTGCGAGAACCGTTGGCCACCATGGTCGCTCCACGGCCACGGCCGTCCGACGACCCCGAACCCGTGCTCGCGACGTCGTCGTAGAGGAGTCGACATGAACGAATGGCTTGGCGACGCCCCACTCGTCGGCGAGCGGGTCACCCTGCGGCCCTTGACCTTCGACGACGCTCCCGCACTCGCGCAGGTCGTCGACGATCCGCAGCGCTTCGCCTGGACATCGGTGCCACGCGACGAGGAGTCGGCGCGCGAATACATTGCCGCCGCACACGCCGACGATGCGCGCATCGCCTACGCGGTCGTCGACAACAGCAACGGAGAGCTGGTCGGCTCGACGAGCTACTACGACATCGACCACGCGAACCTCTCTGTCGCGATCGGGTACACCTTCTACGCCGAGAAGGCGCAGGGCACCGCGGTCAATCCGACCGCGAAATACGTTCTGCTACATCACGCCTTCGACGACTGCGGCGCCGTACGCGTCGTGTGGCACACGCACGAGAACAACGCGCAGTCGAGGGCGGCGATCGCGAAACTCGGCGCCGAGTTCGAGGGACTCCTCCGCAAACATCGACGCTGGGCCGACGGGTGGCGCACCACCGCGCAGTACGCCATGACCGACGACGACTGGCCCGCTGCGAGAGATGCTCTGCTGCAGCGCATCTCACATCACGGGTAAGACATCCCGATTCGGCCGTCGCGGTATCGTCCGAACTCGTCGTGACGCAGGTAGCCCGGCTCGCCCACGTCTCCGATCGCCCGCATGATCTTCGCTCCGATCTTGGAAAAGTGTTCTGCCGCAGGTGAGCTGGGGTTCATCTCCGACAGCATGCCCATCCAGTGGTAGACGAGCTTCAGGTCGTTGGCATTCAGCGGCCCCGGAACCCACCTGTCGTGTGGCTCCTCCTGCCACGTGTCGCGGTGCCACGACTGCCATCCGTAATCCCACCCGCTCGGCGGTGCTAGCGCGACGAGACCGTTGACGACGACGTCGAGTCGTTCGACCCCGATCTCGGTGCGCCAGCGTCGTAGCAGGCCCAGATAGGCGACGTACTCGTCGGCCGACCAGTTGGTGGTGCTCAGGCTGTCCCAACCGGCCCACCGCAGCGCACGTGCCACCGCGGGCTCGATCACCTGGCAGGGATGGTCGGCGGCGCCTGCTCCGGCGAAGTAGAGGTACCAGGTGAAGCCGCTCGGCCCGAGTCGGTCGATGCGGTTGGTGCGTCCGGGACGCAGCATGTCGTAGGCCTTGTCCGGATCGGTTGACGCGATAGCTGCTGCCTCCTGCAGCACGCGGGCGACGCGGCTGCGATTGGCGCTCACCGCGATGATGCGTTTGCGGTTGTCGGAGACGGCGCGCCCGGTGCAGAACGCGACGGAGTTCCAGAGGAGGGTGAGCGCCGCGTCGGGGCTCGTGGACGCGAGTGTGCCGAGGTCGAACAGCTCGGCGCGCGAACGGGATGTCCCGATCCCGGCGTCGGGGAGGCCTGCGGCGACGAGCTCGTCGCGCCACCAGTTGCCGTCGATCTGCACGGTGTCGGTCATGAGGGCTGCGGTGCGGTCAGCATGCGCGGCCCATTCGATGAGTTCGGTAGGAGCTGGGAGGTCGGGTGTTGTCATGCACCCTAGGACGTCGAGAACCGCCGCTCGGTTCCACCTGATTTTCCTGCCGTGACGTCTCCGGCCATGACACTTCCAGTCGCGACATTTCCGGCGACGCCGTCGAGGCGCGCGGCATCACGCGGCGGATACGCGCCGATGGCGCCGTCGAGTGGTCCGCCCGCCGGATCGTCGAGCGGTCTGCCGCGTCGATCTCGACGCACCAGGTCGTCCTCGGGGTGGTAGATCTGCCAGATCACGACGATGCACAGCACGATCACCATGAGCGCGCGAACGACAACGGCCAGGGTGAACCAACCCTCGGGGAGCCAGCGGCGCGACGGGTCAAGGAACAGTGACATCCGCGGAATCCACACCAGGGCGTCGATCACCATCCACGTCATCAGCAGTCGCGTGTGCGGAATGGCCAGCACAGCGAGCGGCACGAGCCACAGCGAGTACTGCGGACTCCAGACCTTGTTCACCAGCAGGAAGCCCGCGACCATGAGGAAGGCCAACTGCGCGAGGCGCGGTCGGGTCGGCGCGCGCAGAGCCAGGTAGCCGATCCCGCACGCGATCAGGACCAGCAGACCGAGTGTGATCGCGTTCAGCAGCGTGATGTTCCATGTGAAACCAAACGCTTTGGCGAGGATCCGGAAGAGGGTGTCGGAGTCGGCGCCGCGCTCGCTGTTGTAGCGGAAGAACTCGTACCAACCGCGCGGATACAGCACCAGAATCGGCAGATTCACCACGACCCACGTCAGCACCGCCACCGACGCGGCGGTCAAGAAATCGGTGACCCGCCTGGCCCTCAGGCATAGCACGAGGAGAACGAACAGCAGCAGGATCGGATACCACTTCGACGCGACACCGAGTCCGATGAACAACCCCGCGAGCCAGGGTTTGTTGCGCGCCCACGCCAGGATCGCGAGGGCGACCATCGCCACCGCGATTGCGTCGAAGTTGGTGAATGCGTGGACGATCACCAGTGGTGAGAGCGCCGCCAACCACGCCGCCCAGATGCGCGTACGAGCGGTCAGCGCCGTCGCCCAGACGACGACGAGCCAGAACAGCGCGAGGCCGAGCGCCACGAGGTTGAAGAACAAGACGACGCTCAGCGCCCCGGGGACGCCGAACTCGTCATGCAACCACTGCCAACCGTGCGCAGCCTGCGCGGCGGCGTACATGTAGAGGCCGGTCAGCACCGGGTACTCCATGTACCGCTTGATGGTGTTGCCGTTCTGGTCTTGCTGGAACCAGTACGTCTTGTAGGGGAACGCACCCTTGTCCAGTTGTTCGGCGCCGTAGAGCGCGATCACGTCGGAGTAGCAGAGATTGGTGAACTGACGCTGGTTGTCCCAGTCGAGTCGCATCGAGTGCCCGGCGTCGTTGGCCTCCGACGTCGCCGGAGCCTGCTGCAGACAGCCGGCCTTGCCGTACCAACTGAGCGCCAACGCACAGAGCGACAGCAGGAACAGCACACGGATCGGTGTCCAACGCCGACTGCGTCCGACGGCCCCGTGCGTACCCAGCGGGCCGCCGATCACACGACTCGCGTCTCGCGCGACGACGTCGGTCCTGCTCGGGATCACGCGCGCGTCGTCGACCCGAAGGTCATCAGACAGCGCAACCGGGCTCGCTACCCCGTCGGAGACAACGCCGCCAGGAATCGATCGCTGCTGTGACTGCGCCGACGCGGCGTCGTCGAAGTGCTTTCCCGACGACGAGCGACGGTCAGCCGACCGGCGGCTCAGGGGTGACTCCGCCCTCGTTGCCGGTGCCGGTATTGCCCTCGCCGTTACCGCCGTTACCCGCACCACCGTTACCGGTGGTGCCGTTGCCGTTTCCCGGCTCCGGATTACCTGGGAGCGGGATCGTCACGCCGGGAGCGAGGGTGATGCCGCCACCTCCGCCACCGCCGTTTCCGTTGCCCGGAATCTGCGGAATCTGCGGGGTGTTCTCCCGCGGCGCGCGCGTCCGCGGCGTGTTGTAGTCGGGGTTGTAGGTCTGCGTCGGCGCCTCGGTCGGCGCACCGGCCTGACCACCGACGGCCGCGGGCTCCGGGAACTGCTCGATCTGGTCACCCTCGAGCGCATTGTTCATCGACTTGCGCCAGATCTGCGAGGGCAGTCCGCTGCCGTAGACGGGCGAACCCCCGTAGTTGGTCAGCGCGGTGCCCTTGTCGGTACCGACCCAGACGGCAGTGGACAGCTGCGGCGTGTAGCCGACCATCCACGCGTCCTTGTTCTGCCCGGTGTCGCCGAGCTGCGCGGTGCCGGTCTTGGCCGCCGACGGACGTGTGCCGTAGGTGCCGTCGGAGAGTCCGTTGCCGTTCGAGTACGCGGCAATCGGCTCGAGCGCCGAGGTCACGTTGTCGGCGACCTTGGCCGGGAAGACGCGCTTGCCGTCGTTCTTCTGATGCTCGTAGAGCACCTCACCGGTCGAGGTCTCGACCTTCTGCACCATGTACGGCTCGCGGTACACACCCGACGCCGCGAGGGTTGCGTACGCCGACGCCATGTCGATGACCCGCGACGGGTACTGACCGAGCACGACGCCGCCCTCGACCTGACCGTCGGGGTTCTGCAGCGTCTGCTTGATGTCGCCGAAGGACTCGGCGACACCCGCGGTGTGCGCGGCGTCGGCGACGGCGCGCGCCTGACCGTTGAGGTCCATCATCAGGCGGTAGTAGACGGTGTTGAGCGACATCTTCATCGCCGTGGCCAGGTTGCACGAGCCGCAGCTCTCACCGTCGGAGTTCTCGACGGTCAGACCCGACGACGTCTGATACGGCGCGGAGCTGTACACCTTCGACAGCGGGATTCCCTGCTGCAGTGCCGCGACGAGCGCGAACACCTTGAACGACGATCCGGTCTGCAGACCTGCCTGCGCATAGTCCCAACCCTGGCCGTCATCGCCGCCGTAGTAGCCGCGAACTCCACCGGTCTTGGGATCGATCGACACGACGGCGTCGCGGATCTTGTCGGGTTCCCCGTTGAGCACGCCGTTGTCGCACGAGTAGATCTTGTTCTCGCGGCACGCGGCCTGCACGGCGGCGTTCTGCGCCTTGGGATCGATGGTGGTGGTGATCTTGAGACCCTCGGTCCGCACCTGCTGCTCGGAGATGTTCAGCTTGTTCAGCTCGGCCATCACCTGGCGCTTGATCAGACCGTTGGGCCCTGGCGTCTCGACGGCCGCCGCGGGCTGCGGGTAGACCTTCGGGTACTGCATCGACGCACGCTCGGACTGCGTAAGCGAACCGGTCTGCACCATGCCGTCGAGCACGTAGTTCCAGCGACCCTCGGAGGCGACCTTGTCGACGGCCGGGTCGTAGTAGGAAGGCGAACGGATCGCCGCTGCCAGAACCGCGGACTCCTCGGGGGTCAGCTTGCTGACGTCCTTACGGAAGTAGGCCTGCGAGGCTGCGGACACACCATAGGCGCCGCGGCCGAAGTAGATGGTGTTGAGGTAGGCTTCCATGATGTCGTCCTTGGACCACTGTCCCGACATCTTGGTCGCGATCGCGAGCTCTTTGAACTTGCGCTCGTAGCTGTGCTCGTCGCCGACGAGCGCGTTCTTGACGTACTGCTGCGTGATGGTCGAACCACCACCGGCGTCGGCGTTGTTGGTGAAACGACCGAGCACCGCACGGCCGATACCCGTCACCGAGAAGCCTTCATTGCTGCGGAACTGACGGTCTTCGGCCGCGATCACCGCGTCCTGCATCGACTTGGGGATGTCGGTGATCTTGACGTCGGTGCGGTTGCCCTCCGGCGGCACGACCTTGGCGAGCGTCTTGCCCGTCGAGTCGGTGATCAGCGCAACCTGGTTCTGCTTGATATCGCCAGGGCTCGGCACCGTGGCGGTCGCGTAGGCGATGGCGAAAGCAAGGATGCCGATCAGGATGACCGCGGGGACCAGCCCGCCGAGAATGCCAAGCGTCCAGGCGATCACGCGATGCCGTGACTGCGTTGTCTGCTCGGCATCTTTCTTGGCCGATCGAGTCGGCCGTTTTCCCGTGCCGCGCGACGACTCCGTCCCGCTCATCGATCACCTTTCCGCACCGCGATCCAGGTCCCGCTCACGCGCGCCTGTGCCGTGTTGTTCGAGGTCAGAACCGCCACCGTGGTCGGTTTACCGTTCCTCACAGTACTTCTCCATCGCATCGAGCCCACTCCACTGTGACGTATGCGGCGGTCGCGCGGCAAAAACCTGCGGCACACACCACACACGTCAGAACGTCGACGAGCGCCCAATCTCTCGTCGACGAACGTGGAAACAACAGTTATTCGGCCACCCGACGACGACGTCGTGTCGATCGTGGCGGCAGACCCGCAACGTACGACTGGACGAGATGGTTCCAGCTACAAGTACGGCAGACTTCGACGACGTGCACGGTGAATTCTTCGGCGGTCGCGTCGAGTGAGGCGATCTCTTCTGCGGTACGCGCCGACCCCGACACCTGGCCGAGCCGGTCGCCGAACACCCACGACACCAGCGTGACCTGCTCTTTGCGGCAGATCGGGCACAGCGTCGACGACGGGCGCCCGTGAAACTTCGCGGCGCGCAGCAGGTAGGGATTCGCGTCGCACACGTCGGCGACGGCTGTCCGGCCGGAGTGGACATCGGACAGTCGGGACCGACGCTGCAAGGCGTAGTCGACGATCTGGCGCACGTGTTTCAGGGTACGTCGTCGCGCTCGGGGACGTCCGCGCGGACGCGCGCCGCGTCGACCCTCGCAAACCCGCGGGTCGCCCGCCGGACACCGGCGCGACACGTTGTGGACACTCCCCCGTCGACACAGTTATATCGGTGCGATACATTGGAAACCACATCGACGCGACATGCCGTGCCGTCCCATCGGACTCTCCCGGCGTGCGCGATCAGCCATGAGACTCCGAGGAGGTGCGCACCCATGCTGGAGCTCGCCATTCTCGGATTGCTGCTCGAATCGCCCATGCACGGCTACGAGCTGCGCAAACGCCTCACGGGGTTGCTGGGCGCATTCCGCGCGTTCTCGTACGGATCGCTGTATCCGACGCTGCGCAGGATGCAGGCCGACGGACTGATCGACGAAGCGAGCACACCCGCGGGCATGAAGGTGCGTCGCGGCCGCCGCGTGTACCAACTGACCGAGAAGGGTCGCATCCGCTTCAACGAGCTGGTCGCCGACACCGGACCGCAGAACTACACCGACGACGGATTCGGCGTCCACCTGGCCTTTTTCTCCCGCACCCCCGCTGTGGCCCGGATGCGGATTCTCGAAGGGCGTCGGCGTCAGGTCGAGGAACGGCGTGAGGGATTGCGCGAACTCGTCACACGAGCGACACGCGCGTCGGATCGCTACACCCGCCAACTGCACGAGCTGAGTCTGGAATCGAGCGAGCGCGAGGTGCGCTGGCTCAACGAACTCATCGCCGCAGAACACACACTTCCGGACGCGAACCCACAGCCGGGTCGCGACGGGACACAGGAAACACCCGAGCCGCCGGAATCGGCTGCGCTCGACACCACCCCGGTGACGCAGAATTCGCCGGCGGTAACCCACGTTCCAGGGTCCAGCGACGTTCGCGGTCCCAGAGAAAAAGAAGGAGAACCCGACCATGGGTGAGCCCAATAAGGTGCGCGTGGCCATAGTGGGCGTAGGAAACTGCGCTTCATCCTTGGTCCAGGGCGTTCAGTACTACAAGGATGCCGACGAGAACTCGACCGTCCCCGGTCTGATGCACGTCAAGTTCGGTCAGTATCACGTGCGCGACGTCGAGTTCGTCGCCGCGTTCGACGTCGACGCCAAGAAGGTCGGCTTCGACCTCTCCGACGCGATCTTCGCGAGCGAGAACAACACCATCAAGATCGCCGACGTCCCGCCGACCGGTGTCACCGTGCAGCGCGGCCACACCCTCGACGGTCTCGGCAAGTACTACCTGCAGACCATCACCGAGGCCGACGGCGACGGCGTCGACGTCGTGAAGACCCTCAAGGACAACGACGTTGACGTCCTGGTCTCCTACCTCCCCGTCGGCTCCGAGCAGGCTGACAAGTTCTACGCACAGTGCGCGATCGACGCGGGCGTCGCCTTCGTCAACGCACTGCCGGTGTTCATCGCCTCCGACCCCGAGTGGGCCGAGAAGTTCCGCGCCGCAGGCGTGCCGATCGTCGGCGACGACATCAAGAGCCAGGTCGGCGCGACCATCACCCACCGCGTGATGGCCAAGCTGTTCGAGGATCGCGGCGTGGCACTCGACCGCACCTACCAGCTCAACGTCGGCGGCAACATGGACTTCAAGAACATGCTCGAGCGTGAGCGCCTCGAGTCGAAGAAGGTCTCCAAGACCCAGGCCGTCACGTCGAACCTCACCGGCTCGCTCGCCGGCAAGGTCGAGGACAAGAACGTTCACATCGGACCGTCGGACCACGTCGCATGGCTCGACGACCGCAAGTGGGCCTACGTCCGCCTCGAGGGTCGCGCCTTCGGCGACGTGCCGCTGAACCTGGAGTACAAGCTCGAGGTCTGGGACTCCCCCAACTCGGCAGGCATCATCATCGACGCCGTGCGCGCCGCGAAGATCGCCAAGGACCGCGGCATCGGCGGACCGATCCTGCCCGCCTCGGCCTACCTGATGAAGAGCCCGCCCGAGCAGCTCGCCGACGACGTCGCGCGCCAGCAGCTCGAGACGTTCATCGAGGGCTGATCCGACGGTCTGACACCGTCACGCCACACGATGCCCCTTGGTCCGGACTTCCGGACCGAGGGGCATCGTCGTATGTGGGTGTCGAGTGTGTGGGTGTTGTGTCGCCCGAGGGGCAGCGATACTCACGCCTGCGGCGCCAACACGTCCTCGTGTCCGTGTCGTCGGCACCAGCTCACGATGTATCGCGCGTGCAGGCCGCACCAGCGGTACACCGACGCCTGGGTGAGCGGGAGGCGGTCGTCGTGTTCGCGGCGCTCGAGCATGAGAGGACCGAGGTAGTGGCTGGTCACCTTGTTCGCGGTGTTGTGCGACACCTTCGCAACCGTCGCCAGTGTCGCGTTGTCCGACGCATTTCCCGCGGCAATGGCGCCTGCCATGCGTGCCGCCGTGATCCCGCGCCTGCCGGAGAACAACTCGTACAGCGGCGGGTGAGTCGGCGAGGGCACCCGGTCGTCGAGCTTCGAGCCGTGAGCGACGGTGCGCAGCGCCGCGATCAGCGAGCCGAATCCGTCGGCCTTGGCGACGACGCCCCAGACGTCCGGCCGCAGCCGTGCTTCTTCGAGATGATCGATCTCCATGGAGTGTCCCTGGGTCGCCAAGAGCACCGGCGCGAGGCGGTCGGCATGATGGAGGCCGTCGAGGACGTCCAGACCGTCGAACGTCCACTCGATGTCGGGTCGATTCCAGATGAGGTCGGCGCAGACGACGTCGAACCGTACGCGCCCGGACACGCTGCGGACGAATTCTTCCTGGTCGCGGGCCACGACAACAGTGGCACCCTCGATAGCCGAACCCACCGGTTCGGCCACCACGTGCCCAAGCGGTGATGCGATCAGGATGCGCATCCCTTCCATGGCAACTCCCCTCGAGCGTGGGTTCGCATGCGTGATTACGCCTCTCATGCCACTTTTCATGCGCGATCTTGCATGCACATGTCTGCGTTAGGCGTTTTCGTGCGTGAACCCCGCACATATATGTCATCACAAGTGCTGACTTGCGCAGCCGCCGGGGGCAGGATTCTTTATGCTCGATTTGCTCGAGTACATCAAATGCACACTCGCGCGCTGCACATTTTCCGGGGGGACCTCAATGACTGCCGACGTCGTCAGCGAACTCGACACCGCACCTTTGGAGGCCGTCAGGACCGCACCCACCGCGGTAATCATCGCAGAACACGACGTCATCGACTCGGCGCTGGCCGTGTTCGTCGAGGACGCCGGACATCGCGCAGTCATCATCGACCTCGACAACGCGACCGATTCACTCGGCGGACTCGACGCCCCGGGCATCACGATCGTGCGGTCCGCGCGCCGCGTCGCTCAGGTCCGGTCCATTCGCGCGCTGAACGGCACCGTGATCGGCGCGATCGGCGTGCCGGTATCGGACGCACGCAGCATCGACATCACCGACCCCGGACATGCGCTCGACGTCTTGGCCGCGCTGGCCGGAAGGTCGGAGTCGGCCCAACCCCGCGTCCCCCGCATCCACCTCACCGAACGCGAGCGCGAGATCCTCACCGCATACGTCCTCGGCGCGACGCTGCGCGAGACGGCTCGCCGGTTCTTCATCGCCGAGAGCACGGCACGCGAGCACTATCGTCGGGTTCGGCAGCGGTATCTCAACGCCGGCAGGCCCGTCTCCAACAAGGCCGAGCTGCTGCTCGCACTCATCGCAGACGGTTGGGTACGGCCCGAGCAACTGTGAACCCGCCACTGAAAGCCGACGCCTCCGCGCTGATCAGTAGTGTTGAACCATGCGCGTGCAACGGTGGGTGGCGACCGGTCCCGGCGGTCTCGACGACTTCGCATTCATCGATGATCAGCTCCATCCACCCGGGCCGGGCGAGGTCAGTATCGAAGTGCTCGCCGCAGGCGTCAATCCCGCGGACCTCAAGCACACGCTGACCGCATCGGACTTTCCGGTCCCTGTCGGCTACGAGGTGTCCGGAGTGATCGCGGCACTCGGACCGGGCACCGAGATTGCCTCTGGCGCAGCATCTCCCGGCGAAGACGTCCTCGCATTCCGCGTATACGGCGGCTACGCGACCGCGTTGACGGTGCCCGCTGACAAGGTGTTCGCAAAGCCTTCGACGCTCAATGAGGCCTCGGCTGCAAACCTGCTGCTCGCGGGCACGACCGCCGCCGACATGCTTCGGGCGTCACGCGCGGCGACCGGCGACACGATCCTCTTGCACGGCGCGTCGGGCGCGGTCGGCATGGCGGTGTTGCAACTCGCGCTGCTGCGCGGCATCACCGTGATCGGGACGGCGAGTCCGCGTAGTTTTGAGCGGGTCGTCGAATTCGGTGGTCTCCCAGTCGAATACGGCCCAGGTCTGACCGATCGTGTTCGCGCGCTGGCCCCGAACGGCGTCGACGCCGCACTCGACGCGGCCGGTACCGACGAGGCCATCGATACATCCGAGGAGTTGGTCGCCGACCGCTCACGCATCGTCACCATCGTGGCGCGCGACCGCGCTCAGCGAGACGGACTTGTAGCTCTTGGCGGTACACAGCCAGAGAGTGCCGCCTACCGCGATTCGGTTCGGGCGGAGTTGATCGCGCACGCCGCGGCAGGCGACCTGGTGGTTCCGGTCGCCCACACCTTCCACCTGTCACAAGCGCGTGCGGCTCTCGAACTCGTCTCGGGCGGACACGCGGGCGGCAAGGTCGCGCTGCTGGTATGAGTCTGATGATCGTGGCCGAGGAGGATAGTGCCACAAGCAAGGCCGTGGCACAGTGAGAGACGTGTTGTTGCCTTACCTCGTCCCCGCCGCGCCCGATGACCCCGACGCGGTGACCGTCGGCGACGACGCGCTCTCGCGCGAAGACCTCGTCGGTGCGGCAACCGCTGTCGCAGAACGGATTCGCGGAGCACGCACGTTGGCCGTGCTCGCCCATCCGACGATCGAGACAGTTCTCGCCGTCGTCGGCGGCCTCATTGCGGGAGTTGCGATCGTTCCCGTACCGCCGGATTCCGGCCCGCGCGAACTCGAGCACATTCTGACCGACTCGGGTGCACAGGCGTGGCTCGGCACCGCACCCGATTCGACGACACTGCCGGTGATCCCGATCCGACGCTTCGCCCGCTCGTGGCATTCGCATCCCGAACCTCCCGGCGAGTCGACCGCGCTGATCCTGTACACCTCGGGCACCACCGGGCTTCCCAAGGGCGTGCCGATCACCCGCCGCGCGATCGCCGCCGGACTCGACGCACTGGCCGATGCGTGGGCGTGGACCTCCGACGACACTCTCGCCCACGGCTTGCCGCTATTTCATGTCCACGGACTGATCCTCGGCGTTCTCGGCCCACTTCGCCGCGGCGGCAAGCTGATTCACACCGTCAAGCCGACCCCCGCGGGTTACGCCGACGCGGCCGCTCGCGGTGCGTCGATGTTCTTCGGAGTGCCGACGGTCTGGACCCGCATCGGCGCCGATCCTGCTGCAGCGCAGTCACTTTCCTCAGCACGACTACTGGTGTCGGGAAGTGCCCCGCTGCCCGTCCCGGTGTTCGACAGGATTCGTGAGCTGACCGGACACGAGATCGTCGAACGATACGGCATGACCGAGACCATGATCACCGTGTCGACCCGATTCGACGGCGAGCGCCGACCAGGCTGGGTGGGAGTACCGCTGCGCGGCGTCGAAACACGGCTGCGCAGCAGCGAGATCGACTCCGGTGCAACGGATCTACCGCACGACGGCGAGTCGGTCGGCGACCTCCACGTGCGCGGACCGATGGTCGGGTCGGGATACCTGAACCGGCCGGAGGCCACGGCCGAGAGTTGGCTCGCCGACGGCTGGTTCGCGACGGGCGACGTCGCGGTGATCGGCGACGACGGCATGCACCGCATCGTCGGCCGTGCGTCGACCGATCTGATCAAGTCGGGCGGATTTCGTGTCGGCGCGGGCGAGATCGAGACCGTCCTACTCGGGCACCCCGCCGTCGACGAGGTCGCGGTGATCGGCGTTCCCGACGACGACCTCGGGCAGCGGATCGTCGCCTATGTCGTCGGATCAGCAGTTCCCGACGACGAGCTCATCGGGCTCGTGGCCACCGAGTTGTCCCAGCACAAGCGGCCCCGGGAAATCAGGCGCGTCGACTCACTTCCACGCAACGCGATGGGCAAGGTGCAGAAGAAGCTGTTGGCGCAGTGACCAGTCCGTTCGGCCGTCGCGGTTCGACCACCGTCGGCGTTCGACGCCCCGCCACCCGGATCGACATCATTCCCTCGGCCTACGGCCAACCAGCTTCTATGTTCCCGTCAGCCGTCCGTGGGTAGGGTGGCGGGCGCGTCGGCAATATGTCCGACTTGTCACTTACGATGTGACCGTCATTCGACAGTGGCTCCCGCCACACCGCGGCAGAAAGGCACGAAACATGGGCGTCAGCCTGAGCAAGGGTGGAAACGTATCGCTGACCAAGGAGGCTCCCGGCCTCACGGCTGTCGCAGTCGGCCTCGGCTGGGACGCGCGGACCACCACCGGTGTCGAGTTCGACCTCGACGCCAGCGCAATCGCGTGCGGTACCGACAAGCGGGTGCTCTCCGACCAGCACTTCGTGTTCTTCAACAACCTCCGCTCGCCGGAGGGCTCCATCGAGCACGCCGGTGACAACACGACCGGTGAGGGTGACGGCGACGACGAGGTCATCAACGTCGATCTCGCGGGCACCCCTCCCAACATCGACTCCATCGTCTTCCCGGTCTCGATCTACGACGCCGACTCGCGCGGTCAGTCGTTCGGTCAGGTTCGCAACGCCTACATCCGCGTCGTCAATCGCGCCAACGGCTCCGAGATCGCCCGCTACGACCTGTCCGAGGACGCGTCGACCGAGACCGCGATGGTCTTCGGAGAGCTGTACCGCAGCGGTGCCGACTGGAAGTTCCGCGCCGTCGGCCAGGGCTACGCGTCGGGTCTCGCGGGTATCGCCCGCGACTTCGGCGTCAACGTCTGATCCACGTCGCTACGATGCCGCGCCTGACATTCGCAGGCGCGGCATCTGGCTTGTTTGACCGCGTGAGCCCGGCATCGGGATACGTGGTCTCCCTACTTCGGTGATGCAAGAAAGGCCGCTCCACCGTGATCTTCCGAATATTCGGGCTGTCCATCGCCATCACGATCGCCTCGCTGGTGGTCGCATTCATCTATGGCGGCCCAACCGCCCTGTTCCTCACACTCATCCTCGGCATCCTCGAGGTGTCGCTCTCCTTCGACAACGCGGTCATCAACGCGACCGTGCTGCGACGCATGAGCGCGTTCTGGCAGAAGATCTTCTTGACCATCGGTGTGCTGATCGCGGTCTTCGGCATGCGGCTGGTCTTTCCGCTCGTGATCGTCTGGTTGAGCGCCAAGCTGAATCCCGTCGAGGCGCTGCGTCTCGCGCTCAATCCGCCGACCGACGGCTCTCCGACCTACGAGCAGATCATCACCGACGCGCACCCGCAGATCGCGGCGTTCGGTGGCATGTTCCTGCTGATGCTGTTCCTCGGCTTCGTCTTCGAGGAGAAGGAGATCCACTGGCTGCGGTGGATCGAGCGACCGCTCGAGCGCATCGGCAGGCTCGACCAACTCTCCGTTGTCGTCGCTGTGGCCGTCCTCGTCATCACCGCTGAATGGATCGCACCCGACGACGAGCGCTCGACGGTGCTCTTCGCCGGCGTACTGGGCATGACCACCTACATCCTGGTCAACGGGCTCGGCGAACTGTTCAACACCCCGGAGGAACTCGAAGAAGGCGCCGAATCTGAATCGCTGCCTCGCTCGGGCCCCAGTGAACTCGCCAAGGCGACAGGTAAAGCAGGCTTCTTCCTGTTCCTCTACCTCGAGGTGCTCGACGCGTCGTTCTCGTTCGACGGCGTCATCGGAGCATTCGCCATCACCGCCGACCCGATCATCATCGCGTTGGGCCTCGGCTTCATCGGCGCGATGTTCGTGCGTTCGCTGACCGTCTTCCTTGTTCGCAAGGGCACGCTCAGCGAGTACGTCTACCTCGAGCACGGCGCTCACTGGGCGATCGGCGCACTGGCGCTGATCCTCATGTACTCGATCGGCACCCACGTCCCCGAAGTGGTCACAGGCCTTGTCGGCGTCGTACTCATCATCGCGGCTTTGGTCTCCAGCATCATTCGACGCCGCAACCACCCCGAAGACACCCCGGAAGGAAAATCCGATGGCGATCAACATGAACAAGGTGACACTGAGCAAATCGACCCCGACGATCTCGCTCGCCAAAAGGGGTGACGGCCAGGGAAACATGCGAGTCAACCTCAACTGGGACCAGGGTTCCGGTGGAGGTAGATTCTTCAAGCGCTCCTCGGGCATCGACCTCGACCTCGGGGCCATGTATGAGCTCGCCGATGGCAGTAGGGGCGTCGTGCAGGCGCTGGGCAATTCGTTCGGCTCGCTCGATCGCGCGCCCTACATCTTGCTCGACGGCGATGATCGCAGTGGAAGCAGCACCGGCGGCGAGAATCTGCACATCAACCTCTCCGACATCGGACGCTTCCGTCGGGTCCTGATCTTCGCCTACATCTACGAGGGCACCCCGAACTGGTCGTCGGCCAATGGCGTCGTGACACTGTTCCCGAGTTCGGGGCCGCAGGTCGAGGTTCGCCTGGATTCAGCAGACGACCGCGCGGTCTCCTGTGCCATCGCAATGCTCACCAGCAATGCCAACGAGCTCAGCGTCAGCCGCGAGGTGCGCTACATCCAAGGCGCGCAGAGGCACATCGACGAGGCCTACGGCTTCGGGATGAACTGGACAGCGGGCCGCAAGTAGCACGTACGACGAAACCGCAGAACCCGGTTACGACGACATTCGTTGTCGTAACCGGGTTCTCGTGGTTTATGTGGCAGCTCTGACAGAGCCACGTCTCAGCCCTGCTGCTGCCCCAACTGCCGGGAGACCTCCTGGTTGATCTGCTGCAGACCCGGCACCGAGAGTCCGGACAACTGTCCTTGAATGGTGCGGACGATGGAGAAGTCGCTGCGAACCTTCTCGCTCGACTGCACGAGAACCGTTCCGCTGCCGGTGAAGTCGAACTGCTTTTCCTCGCCCGACTGCACACCCATCCGGTGAGCGGTTGCCGCGATGAGGTCGGTGACCCACGACTGGTCGTAGTGGTGACTCGGTGACGGGCAATCCGCCCAGCCCACAAGCGCTTCCGGGTCGACCCGCACCGGGGGTTCGACGAACATGACCGGGCCGTTCGACGATGCGAGGAACTTTCCCGTGCCGAGCAGGGTGAGGAAGCCGGGCACGATCGACTGTTTCAACGAGAGTTGCGGTTGGAAAGCAAGGAGATTCGCGGCTCTGATCGTCAGGTTGCCGTCTTCGAGGTCGTAGGAGTTGATGTTGTATCCACGGTCTCCGATGATCAGCTTCCCGTGTCCCTCGGCCACCACGTAATCGCCGAGATACAGAGGCGCAGAGAACTGTTGGGCCACCATCTGGAGGAGCTGACCGTTCAACCCGTGCTGCAACGAGCTGAACTTCATCTGCCCGTAGAACGCGATCATCGCGCCCTTCGACATGAACCACGGGGAGTTGAGCTCGATGCAGAACGAGTAGTCGTTGCCCTCGATGTTGTCGTCGACCGGCAGCGACATCGGATTCCACACGGTGTTGAGTGCGCTCACAGCTTCTCCTCGGACGCCTGTACGTACACGGTTCCATGACCCGCACACTGCAACTGCATTGCTTCGCCACCGGTTCGGCCGACGTTGCGCCAACTCACGTTCGACGTCAGCGTGGTGGTCACCTGTCCCGCTGCCGCGACATACGCCTGGGGATCGACGGTGACGGGTGGACGGTCGGGGGCGACCCCGAGTTCGAAGACTCCGCCGTGGCCGAGAATCACCACCTGCCCCTGACCGGACAGCTGAGTGGTGAACATGCCCTGCCCCGTGACCGCGCCCGCAGCGGCGGACCGCAGCGAACCGAACAGACCGCCACCACCACCGCCACCGCCGCCGCCCTGGGCGGTCACCGACACCACAGACGCCTGCAGGCCGGACGTGTAGGCCAGCGTGCGCGACGCTTCAACCCGGATCAGGCCGCCGACCCTGCCGACGTCGACGATCTGTACCTCGATGCCCCGGAACCCGAAGTGCACGACCCCGTGTCCGGTGGCGAGCAGCGTCGACTCGTGTTCGCCTGCGAGTCGCTGCCCGATGGCACCTCCGATTCCCGACATCCCACCAGATCCCGCTCCCATACCGGCGATCTGATGCGGCTGGAACCGGACGTCGCCCGTGTAGAACAACATCGCGCCCCTGCGAGCGACCACAGGTCCGGACTGCGCGACGTCGACCGACACGACCTTGCTGTTGACCTTGGTGAACACGTTTCGCCTACCGTTCCGCCGGCTGGATCGACACCACGCCGGTTCCGTCCCAACGCAGCGAGAATGCCTCGCCACTGCCCTGTCCGACGGCCGAACGCCACGACACATCGGTCACGAACGACTGCGAGAGTGCACCGCGCGCACAGACGAACGCGTCGGGGTCGACGATCAGCGGGTACTGCGGCGAGACCTCGAGGTGGATCAGCGGCCCACCGTGCGACACGATGCCCACCTGGCCGTGCCCGCTGACCGTCGTGGTGAACAGTCCTTGACCGGCTGTCGCGCCCTGCATGCCTGCGAACGTGACGTTGGTCTGAAGGTTGCCGTTGAGCACCATCAGTTGCTGCGACTCCACCTGAAGCGTTTCACCGTTGAGTTCGATGATCGTCGTCTCGGCGGCGTTGTGCGCGAAGTAGACGACGCCGGTACCGCCGGCCTCCATGAGCGACAGCGATTCGCCGGTTGCGCGACGCTTGATCCCGGCGACGAGTCCGTCGCCGCCACCGAACCCCGCGGACTTGAAACTGACCTGGCCCTCGAAGGCGACCATCGAACCGGAAAGCGCGCGAACCGAGGTGTTGTTCAGACGCGCCTCGATCACCCGCTTGGATCGCTGTACCAGTTGCACGTTCATCCTCTCGTCGTACCCTGACGAAACTAGTCGATAGCATCAGACGGTGGGCAGTAGGTTCTGGCGACGGGGAGAGCGTGGCAGCTCAGGTGTGCCCGCCGACACCGCTGCGTCCGTCCAACAGATGACCACGGCCTTCCTGGACTCCGAACAAACCTTGAGCAGCATAGACGGTGCGGTCGCAACGGCTCAGGAGCTCGACCCTCGTTCGCGGCTGCGGGGTGAGTGGAATGCGTTGCGAGAGCGCTACTCCCAAGCAACTGACGGCTATCTCAACCTCTCGAATGCACCACGACCAACACCGAGCGAACTCGCGCGGTGCACAGAAGCGTTGCGGTCACTCCAGGGCGAGATGCAGCGTTTCGCCGACGCTAACGCCACCGAGCTCGGCCGTGCGGCGCGCACCGTCGACGAAGTCGCATCGCTCGAACATCGGGCTCAGGTCGCGGCGACGCAGGTGCGCGGCACACTCGCGCAGGCACCAGCCAACCTGACGACGCTGCGGAGCGTCCGCGTCGCCGCCGAGAGGTTCGACGCCGCGCTGGCCGAACAGCGGGCGGCAACGGGTCTGCTCGCCAGACGAGCAACCGCTCAACGCGTGCTCGCCGCGCGCCAGTCGCTCGACGACGCGCTCGCCGATGCACCGTCACTCACTGAGCGCGGCCAGCGGGTCATCCGCTCGGTCGACACACGCCGCAGCGGGATCATGACTCGTGCCGAGCGCATGCCGGGCGAACTCTCGACCCTCCGCAGAGAGTTCAGCCTCGAGTGTTCGCTCGATCTGCAAGACAATCAGGAGGTGTTCTCGCGGTTTCTCGACGCCGCCGATAGCCGATTGGCGCAGGCCCGTTCCCACCTTTCCGACGCGCCTGACCTCGCCATCAGCGAGGCCGAAGCCGCCCGGGACGAACTCGATGGCGCAGAACAGGCCGTGGATGCGGTCGCCGAGAGGCTGCGCGGTCTGCGCGAGGTGCGCGCCGACCCCGGCGCTCTCGAACAGCGCGTGCGATTCCGCCTGCGAGACGCTCAACACTTCGCCGTCGACAACGCTCTGGTTGACGAATGGGGCTCAGTGCTCGATGCTCAGGCCGACCGAATTGTCCGTTCACGGAGTGCCCTCGATCGGGTACATCCGGACTACTGGACGTATTCAACAGAGCTGACAGCAATTGAGCGCCGCATCGTCGAGATCGTCGAGCGGATGAGGGGGCAGGTGGCCAGGCGATGACACTCACAACCGATGCGCCCAGTGCGAGTCGGGCAGGCAACGGCGCCAGGCACTTTCGTCACCTACCCGAGTCGACGCGGGAACGGTTGTTCGTCGCGCAGCCATCGCCGGTCTCCACGTCATGGTCGACCGACCGCCTCGCGATCGCGCTCGGGGCCACCCTCTACGTACCTGCGACGCGTCCCGACCTCGCCGAGGTGATCACCCGCCGGCACGCCGACGGTGTCGTGTCGATGGTCATCGACCTCGAAGACGCTGTCGCCGACGGTGACCAGGCCACCGCCATCGAGAGCGCCGTCGACGCACTACGCCGACTCGATTCGACCGCCGCGGCAGAGATGATGCTGTTCGTTCGCGTCCGTTCGGCCGATCAGATCGCGACCATCAGCGAGGCGATCGGCTCGTCCGACTCGCTCATGGGATTCGTGCTGCCGAAGTTCGACGCCGAGAACGCGCACGAGTTCTTGATTGCGGTGCGGGACGCCAGTATTCGTGCCGGTAGGCACTTCTGGGCCATGCCGGTACTCGAATCCGCGGGGATCGTTCACCGCGAGAGTCGCGAACACCACCTGTCGGTTATCGGCGACGCTGTCGACGAGCACCGGTCCCGAGTGCTCGCCATTCGCATCGGCGCGACGGACATGTGCGGACTGTTCGGCATCCGCCGCGATCGCGACCTGACCATCTACGACGTCCGCGTGGCCGCAGACGCAATCGCGTCCATCATCAACCGGTTGGGGCGATGCGACTCCTCGGGGCACGTCATCACCGGACCGGTGTGGGAGTACTTCGCCGATCACGAGCGCCTGTTCAAACCGGCACTCCGGCAAACGCCGTTCCAGGAACAGGGCGCCGTGTGGTTTCGCAGCCAGCTGGTTCGCAGAGACCTCGACGGATTGCTGCGGGAGATCGCACTCGACCGCGCAAACGGTATGCAGGGCAAGACAGTTATCCACCCGAGCCATGCCGCCGCGGTGCACGCACTCAGCGCGGTGACCCACGAGGAGTACCACGACGCGCTCGACGTACTCGCCTCCGACACCGGCGGCGTGCAGGCATCGACGTATCGGAACAAGATGAACGAACGTAAGCCGCACCGGAATTGGGCGTCGCGGGTGATCGACAGGGCAGCCGTGTTCGGGGTCACCCACCCCGGTGTCGGCTTCGTCGACCTCCTCACCGCGATGGATCTCTCGTGACAGCTACCGGTTCCCGCGCAGCACAAGTCGTCGACTCCGCGGACACGTCGAGCTGGGTCGCCGACACCTTCGGGGTGAGGATCGCAGACACCACTGTCGACGCTCAATCCGACTGGAGCATGGACGAACTCGTCGTCCTCGGGCTGCGCCGCAATCGCAGGCGCGCACACCTGCTCGTGTCGACTGTTCTCGGCAAGCACATCCCCACCCCTCCCGAACGCGTCCGACGGGCCGCAGATGACCTCGCTTCGCTCATCCGTGATCGCATCGGCGCCGACGCGGCCGAGAAGTCGACGGTCCTCGGGTTCGCCGAGACGGCAACGGGCCTGGGCCACTCCGTCTTCCATGGGCTAGCCGCTCACGCGTATCTGCACTCCACTCGTCGACGCCCGCCGGGCGCGCTCACCGTCGGGTCGTTCGAAGAGGGCCACTCGCACGCGACAACTCATCTGTTGCAGCCGAGTTCGATCGAGTTGCTGTCCGCCAACCCCGACAGTCCGTTGATCCTCGTCGACGACGAGATCTCCACCGGTACAACCGCGTTGCGCGCCATCACCGCGATACACGAGACGACCGGCAGACGTGACTATGTGGTCGCTTCGCTCGTCGACCTGCGCTCACCCGAACATCTTTCAGCTACAGCCGATTTCGCGTCCAGCAACGACATCCGGATCAAGTACGTGTCGCTTGCGCAGGGCAGCATCGACCTTCCGGAAGGGCTCACCGACGCGGTGTGGGAGTCACCCTCGACGCAACTCAACCCGATCGGAGTCCGGGGTGAGGTCACCACGGTGGCGCTACCGTGGCCCGCCGATGTGCCCGAGGGCGGACGCCATGGCTTTCTACGTTCGGACACAACGGGATTCACCAATGCCGTCGACGAAGCGGTGGCGACACTGCTGCCTGAACTCGAGCCTTCGACAAGCACTGTGGTGGTTGGCCACGAGGAGCTGATGTATCTGCCGCTCTGCATCGCCGAGGGGCTTGCACATGCCGGCATCCCCGCGACGTTCCAGACAACCACGCGCTCACCCGCATTCGTCCGCGACGTCGACGGCTACCCGCTGCGCCGCGGCCTGACCTTTACCGCGCCCGAACACGACCCCGGTACACCGCGATTCGTCTACAACCTGTTCGACCCCGACGGCTCGCCAGACCTTCCGCGGATCGTGTTGATCATCGACGACCCCGCCGACACTCCCGAACTGACGGCACCGGGTGGGGTCCTCGATGTGATGACCGCGGCGGGCCACGACGTCGTCGTCGCGAAAGTTACTGCCACCGGCCAGTGCGCGCTGCGCGACGCACGGAGCGACTCGTGACAGCTCAGCGACTCACCACACCGCAAGCGCGGAACTCCGAGCTACGCGGACCGGACTTCGGTTCGTACGCGCCCGATGAGGTGACGTGGCTCCTGAAAGACCTCTCGCATATCGAACTCGAGGCCGATCTGGCCGTTCGTGAGCGCCGAATCCAGTCGGGCACAGCACATTACGCGGAGTCGTTGCCCATCGAGTATCAGCCGGGAGCCGCGTACCAGCAGTTGTTTGCCGACACCCTCGACGACTCGGCGCAGCGCCTCGCGCACGCTGTCGGCGTCGTCGGAGAGCTCATCGTTGCCGAGCGACATCGCGAGCCAACGCTGGTGTCGCTCGCGCGGGCGGGCACGCCCATCGGAATCCTACTGAGACGCTGGCTGAACCATGTTCATGGCTGGGCCGCACCGCATTACACGATCTCGATAGTTCGCGATCGCGGCATCGACACGGTCGCCCTCGACCACATCACCGACCGCCACGACCCCACATCCGTGGTGTTCATCGATGGGTGGACAGGCAAGGGCGCGATCCAGCGCGAGCTGTCAGCGGCGCTCGACGCCTACGCCCAAGACGGTGGGCCACGCCTCGCCGACGAACTCGCCGTTCTCGCCGACCCCGGATTCGCCACCACCACCTTCGGTACGCGCGACGACTTCCTCATCGCCTCGGCGTGCTTGAATTCGACCGTCTCCGGGCTGATTTCACGAACGGTCCTCAACGCCGACCACATCGGCCACGGCGAGTTCCACGGCGCCAAGTTCTATCGCCACCTCGCCGAACACGACATGTCGAACCACTTCCTCGACGTCGTGTCCGCGCAGTTCGACGTGGTGCGCGACGCCGTCGCCTCGCACGTCGCCGCTTTCGATGCCGCCGATCGCACACCGACCTGGGCGGGCCTGGAGTCCGTGGAGGCAATCCGCGCGGAGTACGGACTGTCGTCGGTGAACTTCGTCAAGCCCGGTGTGGGGGAGACCACACGGGTACTGCTGCGGCGCGTACCGTGGCGGGTTCTTGTGCGAGACAACGACCTACCCGAGCACCGACACATTCGAATCCTCGCCGCCGAACGCGGAGTACCCGTCGAAGTGCGCGCCGACCTCGCGTACTCCTGCATGGGCCTGATCAAGGAGGACTCGTGACCGGATTGGTGGCGAGCGATCTGGACCGTACGCTTATCTATTCGCGTGACGCCATGGGAGAGAATCAGTTCCGCGATACGTCGCCGGTGTGCGTCGAGATCTACCGCGACGCTCCGCTCTCGTACATGACGAGTTCGGCGATCGCGCTTCTCACCGATCTTCTTGCGCACGCACCCTTCGTTCCGGTGACTACACGGACTCCCGAGCAGTTCGGCCGTGTCCAGCTCCCGGGAGGAACACCTCACTACAGTGTGGTCAGCAGCGGCGGCCGCATCCTCGTCGACGGTGTCGACGACCACAGGTGGCGAAGCGGCGTCGAACGTGCCGTTGCTGCTGGTTCTGCGCCGCTCGATGACGTTGTTGGGCGATTGGCCGTTGCGGCAGAAGAGGATTGGGTGAGCACGCTGCGTACCGCCGACGACCTGTTCTGCTACCTGGTCGTCGACACCAAGCGCCAGCCCGAGCACTTTCTGCCCGAGTGGGAGCAGTGGTGTGCCCAGCACGGGTGGGTCGCCTCCCAGCAGGGTCGCAAGATCTACGCCGTGCCCGAGGCGGTCACCAAATCCGCTGCGGTCGCGGAGGTATACCGACGCTGCGTCGACGATGGTCTGTTGTCAGCTGGCGACCCGGTCTTCGCCGCGGGCGACGGCAGGCTCGACGTCGACCTACTGGAGTTTGCCCATGCCGGTATCCGGCCCGCTCACGGCGAGTTGGCCGAGTTGGATTGGCAGCATCCGACGGTGACCGTCACGGCACAGTCGGGTGCGCTGGCAGGTGAAGAGATACTCGAATGGTTGCTCGACGCAGTGACCCGACAAGCAAGGACGGCGATATGACGACAGTGTTGTCGAAAGGCCAGAACGCACCGCTACCTGCGGGCGAAATCGCGATCTCCGTGGATGTTGCTGCGCCGGTTGATCTCTCGGCGCTGTTGGTCACTCCCGATATGCGCGTGCGCTCCGACGCCGACTTCGTCTTCTACAACCAGCCAACCGGAGCGGGCGTCACGCTTGCGCCCGCCACCGGCCGGCAGACGCTACGGATCACACCCGCCGCGGTGCCCGCCGAGATCCACGCGGTGCGCGCGGTGATCACACTCGACGACGCGTCGTCGTCCTTCGGTAGGACGCCACCGCCCATCGCGCGTGTCTTCGACGCCGCGGGCACCGAGCTGTTCTCGTTCACCATCCCCGATCTGAGCAGCGAGACCGTCGTCGTGGCAGTCGAGGTCTATCGCCGGGACACGGGGTGGAAGGTGCGCTCCATCGGCCAGGGCTACGCGGGCGGTTTCGCCGATCTCGTTCGCGATCACGGGGTTTCGGTCGATGCTTATACACATCTCCGAGCCCACGAGACCGATCAGTATCTCGTATGCCGTGTTGTGGTTGAAAAAAAAAAGGGGGGGGGGGGGGGGGGGGGGGGGGGGGGGGGGGGGGGG